>PBAR01000010.1 GCA_002718285.1 Fidelibacterota bacterium | reverse complement strand
GGAAAGATTCAGATGGATACATAGTTGTAGGGCAAAAATGTAATCATAATGGTACAATCCAAGACTGTGATAACAAAACAAAGGTGGTGATTTTAGATATCGATGAGGAAGGTAATGAACTAGATGAAACAAGATTGCCAGGATTATATCACTTTGAAGCTGGGACGGAGATGGCATTGGAAAATACTCATTCTGGAGGTTATGTTTTTGCTACATACCCATTCGGTAATAAAGATATATGGCTATACAAATGGGGTGAAGGTGAAGAGACTATGGACCTAAAGATATTCCTTGATGATGGTATAGCTGCTCAAAGCATTCATAGGACTAATGATAATGGCTTCATCATTAGTACCCTGGGATGCATAATCATTAAAACAGATTCAAACTTATCCTTTTAAATTATTATACTAAATTTCTGGGATATGATTTATAATAGAAGTAGTCTTTTATGTGCTCACCAGTACAATTCATTTAAGATGAATACATATGTGGTCGTGATTAATTATCTTAACCTTAGTATTATAAATCTGTTACAATAGGAAAACGATGTTTAGATATTCTTGATTGGAAGACTATGAAGATGGTTTTTTTAAATAGAACCGATATTTAAACATCAAACACCACAAAATAGTGGGGTTTCTAATCAGGGAAAGTTTGGTAGCGGAGGAGGGACTCGAACCCCCGACACGTGGATTATGATTCCACTGCTCTAACCAGCTGAGCTACTCCGCCAGATTGAATTTATAAAAATACTACCCGAAAAATTAGCTGGATCATTATTAGAATACCAATGGGAATTAGCAATAAAAACTGTGTTGGACGCTATAAAGTTCTACTTAACTTACTCTAATGCAAATCTATATTTGGAGATAAAATATGTATTCTTCTGTAGAAGACTTTATTAGATCAGTAAAAATGCGTAATCAAGGTGAATTGGAATTTCATCAGGCTATTAGTGAAGTGGTAGAGTCATTATGGGATTTTCTAAAAGATAACCCACATTATGTTCATGCGCGTATTCTAGATCGCATTGTAGAACCTGAAAGGGTTCTTATGTTTCGTGTTCCATGGCGAAATGATCTAGGAGATATAGAAGTAAATCGTGGATTTCGCGTAGAATTTAATTCAGCAATTGGTCCCTATAAAGGTGGTTTGCGATTTCATCCTTCAGTAAACCTCTCTATATTAAAATTTTTAGGTTTTGAACAGGTCTTTAAAAATAGTCTAACAACATTACCTATGGGAGGTGGTAAAGGGGGCGCAGATTTTGATCCAAAAGGAAGGTCTGATAATGAAGTTATGAGTTTTTGCCAGAGTTTTATGACAGAACTTTATCGTCATATTGGTGCTGATACCGATGTCCCTGCTGGAGATATAGGAGTAGGTGGACGCGAGATTGGATATTTATTTGGTCAGTATAAACGAATAAGGAATGAATTTACAGGTGTTATGACTGGAAAAGGATTGAATTGGGGAGGATCTCTGATTCGTCCTGAAGCTACAGGTTACGGCTGTGTATATTTTGCCGAGGAAATGCTTAAAACAGCTGGGGAGGATTTTGAAGGCAGAATTGTATCTATTTCTGGTTCTGGAAATGTTGCACAATTTGCTACTGAAAAAGTAATGCAGCTTGGTGCAAAAGTTGTAACTCTTTCAGATTCTTCCGGTTCTATTTATGATGAAGCTGGAATTGATACAGATAAATTGTTTTGGTTAATGGATCTAAAAAATAACCGAAGAGGAAGAATCAAGGAGTATGCAGATGAATTTGGATGTATTTACATGGAAGGCGAGCGTCCATGGTCTGTGAAATGTGAAATTGCTTTACCATGTGCAACACAAAATGAAATCAATAAAGTTGATGCTGAAAATTTAGTTAAAAATGGAGTAAAAGTTGTTGCGGAGGGAGCAAATATGCCTTCCAATCCTGATGCAATTAATGTTTTCCATGAAAGGAATGTAATGTTTGGACCTGGTAAAGCTGCTAATGCAGGTGGAGTTGCAACAAGTGGCTTAGAAATGAGCCAGAATAGTATGCGCTTAAAATGGACTCGAGAAGAAGTTGATAATAGGCTGCAAATAATCATGAAGGATATTCATCAAGCTTGCGTAAATCATGGTAATGAAGGAAGCCGTATTGATTATGTTAAGGGTGCAAATATTGCAGGATTTATTAAAGTTGCTGATGCAATGCTGGATCAAGGTGTGGTGTAAAATCTATATTCCAGAAGATTCTTCCTCATCCATTTGTATTTTTTTTTCTGTCGCAGGTAATTCAATTGTCCCTCTTCCTGTCAACCCATCTAATAAAGTAATTAGAGGTTGATTAAATGAATAATGGTCTACGAAAGCTCCGCTGCTTATTTTAGGTTGATCCTGAAGCCAACCTTCATTAAGGATATCTTTTGAATTATTAGGATTAATGGTAATATATCCAATGTGAAGGCTGGTTATATTCTGAAAAAAATGGCTTCCGAATGATGGATCAATTGGTATTTCTTCTATTCCTACCTCAATTATGATTTGAGCCTCACTTATTTGCCGCCAATTAACAGGGATACCAAGCCATGGATCTGCAGATCCCCACCTTCCAGGTCCTATTAGAATATAATGTTTTTTATTTTTGAATCTATTATTAAAATCTTCTATCTCCCTTGCAATCTTGTTTGTCTTGCTTAAATCAAATGTATCTGGTCGAACATATAAAATATCATAAATATTATCAATGATTCCATCACCTAGCGTGATGTTGCTTATACAAAATATATTTTCTTTATCAATTTTTTTTTCTTTTATGGATTTTAGACCAGATAAAACCATTGGTTTAATTTGCAAAATAGAAAAAATAGCTTTTTGATTTTGATCTTGAAATAAATTGACTGCAAACTCTATTTCAACAGGGCAACCAAGAGAAGCTTTTCCTAATGTCAATAACATTTTTAATATATCTGCTAAAGGAATTAAGTCCATTTTGAGTATAGGTGCAAAAGAAACTATTCTTTTACCTTCTATATTTAAAGTGTCTCGCAATCTATTGTCATCAATAGATAGTACACTACCTACCCATTTTAATACGCCGTCTATTTCTGCTTCTTTCAAGCTGTATTTTGTTAAATCTTGATTGATATTCTTTTCTATGTTATCTGTGAGGTCTAATCCATAAAAATGGTTTTGAGAACTTTGAAGCGTGGATCTGGTTGAATAAAACTGTGGATGTATTTTTGGATATTTTGGAGAGATTCTGATACATTTACCTCCATCAACAATATTTTTTCCAAATCCAAGTGAAAGATATGCCACACCTTCATCTCTTTTCATATAAGAGACTGGATAATAATTAATACTTTTAATAATTCCGCTTATAGAAGGATAGTATCGACCACTGCTATACTCTTGTCCAGCAATTTCCATAATTATAACTGCCATTTTCTCTTCTTCAATGCGATGAGCTGTATTATATAATAATGCCCTGGAGTCTCCTTTGAATATTGAAGCATAGATCAGTTTAATGGTTTTCAGTACATCATTCAGTCGATCCTTAAAATTTTCTTGATTGTTTGGCAACATGAAAGTTTCATAAGCACCTGCCAAAGGTTGATACTGAGAATCTTCTAATAAAGACGAAGATCGTACAGCCAGAGGTTTAGTATTCTCTTGAAGATAAGATTCTAATTTTAAAATAATATCTAATGAAAAACGTGATTCTAAAAATAATTTTTCCAATTTTTGATCATCTACTATCTTAAGAGCCTTACTCCATAAATCATTATCTTTCATAAAACGGTCATATTCGTCTGTGCCGATTACTGCAGTTTGAGGAATATTAATGATGATATTTTCAAATTGATTTTGGATTCCAGATTGATTTAACATTTTTCTTGCAAAAGCTAGACCTCGGGCTTTCCCTCCTAAAGATCCTCCACTTAGGCGAGAAAATTCTAATTGGTAATTTCTTTTTTTTCCAGGGTTATAGTCCACAACTAAGTTTGAATTATCATTTTTAGTTGGAAACTTTAAATGGTCTAAGAGAAGTTTTCTTAGTTCTTTACCAGTTTTATAATCTCGGATATCTACAGGTCTAAGTCGAGAAGCTAGAGCAAATTCAGTTCTTGCAGCTAGCCAATTTGAAAAATGATTATATTGGGCATGATATAGCAACGATTCCTCGGGAACACTTTCAATATTTTGAATAAATTCAGACAGATTACTTGCTTTCATTACTTTACTATCATTCGCTAAGCGGAAAATAAAATCTCCAAAACCGAAATTTCGTGTAATAAATAAACGTAGGTCGTTAAGCATGGTTTGGGATCGTTTGTACAGAAATTGTGCCTTATGTTCAATTGCTAATGCTTTATTTGTTTTATCATTGGATTGTAGCATCACAGGCATACTAGGCTCAATAGAGCGAACCCATCGTATAAACTTGAATCCTGCCTCTGAATCTTTTTTCCCATTTCGGAAGAAACGGATATCAGAAATAACACCAATTACATTGCGCCCATATCGTTTGATGAATTTTTCTGCCGTTTCATAATTAACAGTTAACAATACCTTAGGTCTTCCTCTTAAATGTAATAATCTTTGAGCATGATTTAGACTTTTGTTTACTAGGTTTTTTGTCTGATGCATTATTTCTTTATAAATCAATGGTAAAAGTATTGAATACATTCGGGGAGAATCCTCAATAACTAAAATGGCTCGCACATCTCCCCTTAGGATATCGAGTTTAGCATTCTGGCGGTCTTCAGCATATTTAATAATTGCAGGAAAAACAGATGCATCACCAGACCAGATAAATACACGATCAATAGCTTTAGTGGAGATATTTTCTGGTAATTGCTTCAATTCTGTTTCGTCAAAGGCAAGTAGTATAACTGGTTTTCGCGGATATTTCTTTTTGATAATAGTACCAAGAGAAATTGGATCTTGGTCCTCAATTCGTAGCATTACAATTACCATATCAAATTTCTTTTTTTTTATTGCTTCAAGAGCATCAAAACCTGTGGAAACTCTATTGACACGAGGTGCATAATTAAAATTCATACCTAGATACTCTGTGAGTATTTGTTCTGTAAGTTGTCCATCTTCTTCAAGAATAAAGGCATCATACGGACTGGCTACAAGTAATATTTCGTGTACACGGTGAGGCATTAAATCCTGAAAGTCAGTAATAGATTTTTTACCTTTTAAAATGTCAATCATAGTGAAAGTTAGTTAAAATAACTTTCTAAAAGTAATAGGAAGGAAGTAGATCTAGTAAGTCAGAAGGACATATCCTAATTTTATTAATCAAAATATATCCAATAATTAATATCTTATTAATATTGGTAATTATGAAAACTCATAGTAGTGATTTGCTTGCATTCTAAAATAAAATCTGATTTATTATTTTAAATGATACGAAA
This sequence comes from Fidelibacterota bacterium, assembly GCA_002718285.1. The sequence continues at coordinate 19,748 of PBAR01000010.1, read as the reverse complement.
CCTTAAAGTATTTGACTTAAAACATAAACATGTTCTAATGCGTGTAGATTATAATGTACCAATGAAAGGAGAACAAGTAGCAGATAATTTTAGAATTAATGCATCTCTGCCAACTATAAATTATATGCTAGAAGAAGGTGCTGCTTTGGTACTTATGTCTCATCTTGGTCGACCAAATGGTATTTCACAACCAGATTTAAGTTTGATGCCTATAGGAGAAGAATTGGCTGGATTGCTAGAAATACCAATTAAATTTTCCCATGATTGTATTTCTCAGAATGCTATCGATACATCTCTAGGGCTGAAGCCAGGAGAGATTCATCTTTTGGAAAATCTTCGCTTTCATAAGCAAGAGGAACAAAATGAACCAAAATTTTCAAGACAGATTGCAAGGCATGGATCTATATTTATTAATGATGCATTTGGTACATCGCATAGATCCCATGCATCAAATGTAGGGGTAGTAAAACACTTTAAACATCGTGGTATAGGATTTTTGGTAGAAAAAGAAATGATATTTTTAGATAATATTATACGAAAACCAAACCGTCCTTTAGCTGTAATATTAGGCGGAGCTAAAATTAAAAATAAATTATCTCTTATTCAGACGTTAATTAATAAGGCAGATATTATATTTATTGGTGGCGGGATGTCATTTACATTTCTTAGAGCCAAGGGGAAGGAAATAGGAGAATCATTAGTTGAAAAAAGCATGCTTTCAACTGCTAAAGGTATTATAAATCAGGCTAGAATAAAAGGTGTTAAAATTGTTTTCCCTGATGATTTTATTTGTGGTCAAAGCTTAGATGATCAAAATCCGAAAGGATCTTTTAATGTTAATTTATTTCCAAAAAAACTCATGGGGCTAGACATAGGTCCAAATACAGTAAAAAAGTTTATTAGTGAATTGAATAAAGCTAATACTGTGATTTGGAATGGCCCTTTAGGTTTATTTGAAATTGAAGGCTATCATTATGGAACTTACAAGATTGCTAAATATCTTTCTGAATTTAACAAAAATGGGAAAACAGTAATTATTGGAGGAGGAGATACTGCATCAGCAATAAACCAGTTTAAATTAACAGAAAAAATGTCCCATGTATCTACTGGAGGTGGGGCATCACTTGAACTATTAAGTGGGAAGAGATTACCAGCTTTAGAAAGTTTAGATTTTTAAAATGAATATAACTCCTCTCGTTGCAGGAAATTGGAAGATGCATAAGACTCCATCAGATGGTAAATCCTTTGTTTCTGAAGCAATCAATTTGCTTTTGGATATAGAANACATTTCTGTCATTTTCNGTCCACCGTTTACGGGTCTTTTTGANATGGATGTTAGTCCACCATTCTTTAAAGCAGCGCAAAACTGTCATTGGCAAGACTTAGGGGCCTTTACAGGAGAAATCTCTGTCCCGATGGTTAAGGATTGTGGTGCATCTTATGTAATCTTAGGCCATTCTGAACGTCGTCATATATTTGGTGAGATGGATAGAGAAATCAATCGCAAAGTTCACGCGGTCTTAAATGGAGGTTTGAAACCTATACTTTGCATAGGTGAAACTCTTGAGGATAGAAAGGCTCAAAAGACTGCGGATGTTTTAAGAAAACAGCTTATTGAAGGTTTGTCCAATCTAACTTCGGTTAATAATATAATAATTGCCTATGAGCCAGTTTGGGCAATTGGTACTGGAATTACAGCAGAAGAAGATCAAATTAAATCTGCACATACAATTATACGAGAAATTTTATTTGGCAACTTCAAAGATATAGATTCTTTACCCATAATTTACGGAGGATCGGTGAAATCGAGTAATGCAGGTACTCTAATTCAAATCGATGGTGTTAATGGTTTTTTAATTGGTAGTGGAAGCTTAGATTTNNCNTCTTTTANATCCATAGTTAATTGTGTTGAACAGTATCAAATGAGGAAGTAATGATCGGATTTTTAATTATTTTACATACAATAATTAGTGTTTTATTAATTATAGTTGTATTAATGCAGGCAAGCCAGGGTGGGGGTCTATCTGGTACGTTTGGTGGCCAAGCTGCTAGTAGTATTTTGGGAGGACAAAGTGCTGGTAATGTTTTAAGTCGAATTACAACATGGTTAGCAACCTTATTTTTATCGTTGGCAGTGGTCATTAGTATGCTAAGTGGACCATCAGATAGTGGCACATCGTCTATTGTCAAAAAAGCCGCAGAAGAAAGACTTATAATTCCTGGGGCTGAGCAGATTCCTATACTTGATCAAGATGAAGAAATTCTTGATTTAGGTGGAAATGAATAGAAAGTAAAGCCGAAGTGGTGGAACTGGTAGACACGCTGTCTTGAGGGGGCAGTGGGGGAGACCCCGTGCCGGTTCGAGTCCGGCCTTCGGCACTGAATTTAATTAGTATATGATAGTTTAATTATGTCTGCTTTTTAAAATTAGGATTATATTTAATTCTATAGACTTTAAACAGGGTCTTCAAAAAGAACTTGTATATATAATCGATTGACTAAATTTATATTTCAGATTTTTAATAAATCCAAAATATTTCTTACAATTGTTCACACTTCCCATTTAATTCACACCGGTTTAGATTCATGGTCTATCCACCTGTGATGAATAATAAAATTATCTATCTAATTATTTTCCTTTTACTGGTATCACCAGCTATGCCGCAAGATATTTCAATATTCTTTTTGAAAGATGGATCAATTGTCCAAGGTACGGTTGTGAATGAAAATCAGAATCGGATTTTCTTAAAAACTGAACAAGGTACTATTAAAATTCTAACTATGGATATATTAGGTCGAGAAGATTTAGCACGAAGAGGAGACCTTTCATTTATATCTGATAGGGTAGATCATCTTAAAAATCACGTTAACCATCTAACTGGAAAACTCGATAAGTTAAACGATTCTCTAAAAATAGTTTTGGATAATTTATCTTTAAATTATCAAGANCTAGATGGATTGCAAGGTGAATTTGAGATTGATTTANTAAGACTCCACTCTCAAAGTAGAGAGCAGAAAAAACAGATTCAATATATGCAGGATGACGGAGTAAATAAACGTGTAGACATTGCTGCTAATCGCCAGAATTTGGGTGGGCTAAAAGACACAGTTGAATATTATGTCACTGAATTTAAGAAGGCAAATCAAGAATTGCAGACTACAACCAATACAGCTTTCTTGCTTACTGGAACAGTATCAAATACTCGAAAAGAACTTCAAGATATATTTCAGGATCAAATTAACCAGAAAAATCGAATTGATATAATGGCTGGTTCTATAGCGCATTTGATTCAAGAAGTTCAGGAAGTTAGCGCTAGTTTTGCTGCTGTTGAATCTGCCATTGANATGAATGGAAAATCAATTGATGCNNTNAGTTCGGCACTTGATGATAAAGATAAGGCNATTAATGAAAAGATTGATAAGTCAATTACAATTCTAAATCAAGAAATTGACCAAGCANTCCGTGAATANACCAGTCGTATTAAATTAGTTGAGAATNCCTTAAATGANGAAGTTGATAANAGCATGCGNACTAGAAANAAAATAGAATTAGATATAAAAGATCAGTCAGCTAATTTTGATAGAAAACATGAAAAAATTGCAAAGAGGTTAGATGAGTTAGAAAAGAATTTCTTTACAGTTGAGAGTAATATTGATTCCCATTTGGAAAATATAAAAAATAGTATAGATAGATTGAACAATGAATTAAAAAAGGTGAAAAAATCAATCGCGGAAAAAGAATAAATTAATATTAAATCTCTCACTTTTTTTCTTCCATGCAAAATAGAAGATAATTATATTAAAATTTGCTGGTAGATTTTTGATTTTATCTTAACATTAATCCAATATAAGATTACGAGGATACTATGGCCCAAATAATTAAAATAATTATTGTTTATTATTGTTTTCTAAAGATATCCTACGGACAAAGCCCCGATGAATTGCTTTCTATGGCAGAAAACCAGATGTCAAATGGAGAATTGATACTTGCTCAAAAAAGTCTCCATGACGCGTTAAATGCAGATCCATCTTTTGCACCGGCTTTAAAGGCATTGTCAAAATTAGCTTTGCATCGTGGTGACTTACCTGGTGCAAACCAATATTCAATTCAAGCAGTGCAAGCCGATGAGGATTTTAGGGAATGGTCTAACAAGATTACAAAGATTACAGAAAGGATACAGAATGGTAGACGAAATATAGAACAAGGTTTGTTTGAAGAAGCAGTGGATGAATACTCTGCTATTTTGAATGAACATCCATATTTTCCAGAAGCAGCTTTTTATATTGGACTAACACGTTTTAGACAAAAAGATATCGAAGGAGCGGCAGCTAATTTCAAAATGGCTATCGATATTTACCCTAATCATAAAAAAGCTAGAAAAGGTCTAGATAATGTCACAAAACAATTTTTAAATAATGGTAATAAAGCTTATAAACGTGGAGATATTGAAAAAGCTACAAATTATTATAGAAAGGCATTAGAATTTGATGACCAGTTCTATCTTGCATATTTCCAACTTGGAGTNCTAGAAAAGAAAATGGGTAATTCTGATAAAGCAATCTCAAATTTAAACAAAGTTATAGAAATAAAACCTGAACATGATAAATCGTGGTTTACACTTGGAACGGCTTATGAAGCAGATGGTAATTTTGATCAAGCAATCGTCCACTATACTAAAGCTATTGATATAAATCCTAGTTATTCAAAGGCATATGGAAATTTGGGAAAGATTTATACTGATAAAGGGGAATTCAAAAAGGCTGAAGATATTTTAAAGACGGTAATACAAATTGATGAAAAATATGCAGATGGATTTATGCACTTAGGCATATTATATATAAATCAAAAATTATTTGATTTAGCAGTGGAAAATCTCGATAAGGCCACAGAATTAGATAAAAAAGATTTTAATAAATTTTTCCATCTAGCGAGTGCATATAATTCTTTGAAAGATTGGGATTCTGGGAGAACAGCTGCAATGAAGTGTACAGAATTGCAAAAGCGTTTCGGAGGAGGATGGTTTGAATTAGGTGTATCAGAAATGGGGAAAAATAATAAGACACGTGCAAAACGTTACTTTGATGAGGCTCATAAAGACCGAAACTGGAGAGAATTATCAGCTAGAAAAATTGATGAAATTAATAACCCTATGAAATATCAAAAGTAGATAAATATGTATGATTCAGCCGTAAAAGGTATAGTTTTTGANTTAGATAATACTCTCCTAGATTTTATGAAAATGAAGGAATTTGCTGTAAANGCAGCTGTGAAAGGAATGATTGAAGCTGGTNTAAGCCTCGATGAGGATGAATCTTACNATCANATTATTAAAATATACGAANATATTGGTTGGGAGAATCAGAAAGTTTTNAATGTTTTCATGGAAAAAACNATTGGCAAAGTAGATAATAAATTTCTTGCAGCNGGGGTTGTAGCNTATCGAAGAGCTCGTGANGCAAATCTAATGGCTTATCCAAATGTAAACCGTACATTGATGGCTCTAGTTAAAAAAGGGATTAAATTAGCTGTGGTTTCTGATGCTCCTAGTAGAGAAGCCTGGATGAGGATATATTATTTGAATTTGTACCATTTTTTTGATGCTGTAATAACATATGATGATTCGGGGCATAGAAAACCNTCAGCAAAACCTTTCCAAATGGCATTAGATTCTTTAGAAATTAATTCAAAACAGACTATTATGGTGGGTGATTGGCCAGAACGAGATGTTGTTGGTGCAAAACAAATTGGTATGCGTACTGCATTTGCTTGTTACGGTGATACCTTTGGGACNAAGCATTCTGGAGCAGACTGGGATCTGAATGATATTTATGAGCTTGTAGAAATTATTGAAGAGATTAACGGTAGTGTCTGAAATATTTATTGGTGTGGATATTGAAGATATTTCTAGAATACGTTCAGTTATTCAAACAAGCGGTAACAAGTTTTTAAACAGGGTCTATACAAATAAAGAACAAATCTATTGTCAAAAAAAGGCAGATCCAGCTATTCATTTTGCAGGAAGATTTTGTGCAAAAGAAGCTTTGATTAAAGCGTTGAAGTCATCGGGTATTGAAGAACATATCCCTTGGAAAGCTATAGAAATTGATTCAACGGAAAGCAGAAAACCTGAAGTAAATCTTAGTGATAATTACAATGGGATTAGTCAGGTATCTATATCTCATACTGAAACTCAAGCGATAGCATTCGCTTTATTTTATACTAAATTATGAGATTGTTGACGCGAGAACAGGCCCGTGAGTTAGATAATCTTACTATGGTAGAAATGGGAATAGAAGGAAAATCTCTTATGGGCAATGCGGGAAAAGAAGTTTCAACAATAGTAAAAAATATGATCGTTGATATAGATAGATATAAAATATTTATTATTTGCGGAAAAGGTAATAATGGTGGCGATGGTTTTTCAGCTGCAGCTGAACTTTTTATTGATGGATTTGATGTGGAAATTCATTCATTACTCAGTGGTAATTACATTGCTGGCGATGCACGGTTTTATTATCAGAAATGTATTGATTTAAATATACCTATTTCATATGGTTATGATTTACCTCAAAATAAAAAATTAGATCTGATTTTGGATGCGTTGCTTGGTACTGGGTTTTTTTCTCCTTTGAAAAAGGAACTAATTCCCTGGATAAAGTGGATAAATGCTTCCCAGGCTAAGGTTGTTTCTTTAGATATCGCATCAGGCTTAGATAGTAATTCAGGCTTGGCCCTATCAGAATGTGTGAAGCCAAATACCACTATAACCTTTGGGAATCCAAAAATTGGAATGATTATTAGGCAAGGAAAAAGATATTCGGGTAGATATTTTGCAACTGATATTGGTTTTCCAAATTTAGATAAAATAAAACTTCCAGGATTAAAATGGGAATTATTTGATGAAATAACTGTAAAAAGAATATTACATAAACCCAAGGATGATACTGATAAATATAATCAGGGGAAAGTACTTGTAATAGCTGGATCAGAAGGAATGACTGGCGCTGCTATTCTTTCATCTATGGGTGCATTAAGATCTGGTTGCGGTTTAACGATTACAGTAGTTCCAGAATCATTACATACAGTATTTGAAACAAATATAATTGAGGGAATGACCCTGGCCCTTCCTGATAATAAATCTGGATATCTAGTTGAAAAAAATTTAGATGAAATATTGGTTAAAAGTAGATGGGCTGATGCTTTAATTATTGGTCCAGGTCTAGGAAGAAATCAAAGTACTCAGGAGCTTATTCGCGAATTGGTATTAAAAGTAACTGTTCCTATTGTTTTAGATGCAGATGGATTATATCCATTTGCATCTAAAATTTCTGATTTAAATCAACGGGAATATCCACTGATTATTACACCGCATTTAAGAGAATTGGGATCTCTACTATCTATTGATAGTGAACGAATTAAGATAGATTTTCCACGAATAATGACAGAAATGATGGAAAGTTTTAAACACATTGCTTTAATAAAACAGGTTCCTATATGTATTTTTAATAATAGGCAAGCTACAATAAACTCAACTGGAAATCCTGGGTTGGCTACAGCTGGTACTGGAGATATTCTTTCAGGTATGATTGGAGGTTTTTTGGCTAGTGGAATTAATATAAAATACGCAGCTGGAATTGCTGCTTTTATACATGGTAAAGCATCTGATGAATTNGTAAAAACAAATGGTTATCGCGGTCAAATTGCTACCGATATATTATCAACAATCCCAAAAGTAATTNCTTCTTATGAGTNTTTATAAAANATTATTNTTTTTTTATTTANNNTTGATATTGATAGTATCGAGTATTCCTGGNAATTCTATNCCAAAAAATTGGTTTTCNCTCGGCTGGGAAGATAAATTNTACCATATTATAGAATATAGTTTATTAGGTATCCTTATCTATCTTGCATATTATTCCGAATTAAATAAACCATTTTATATTTTTATTTCTTTCGGATTTATTTTTGGTACTTTAGATGAATTATACCAGTCATTTATTCCTGGTAGGTTTCCTAATGCGTTTGATATCATTGCAGACGGAGTTGGAGTAACTTTAGGGTCAATCTCAACACATTTTTTCAGGAAAAATGTTTATGATTGAACAATTAAGAATAAAAGACTATGCTATAATTAAAGAACTTAGTCTTGATTTGTATGAAGGTCTTACTGTTATAACTGGAGAGACTGGATCAGGAAAAACCATCTTATTAGATGCTCTTGCTGTAGCACTAGGCTCTAAAGCAGATAGATTAATGGTCCGAAATGGTGCGGAACGAGCTGTTATGGAAACAATAATATCAGGGAATACAGTTCGTAGGTTAGTATCAAATAAAGGTAACACTAAAGCCTTTTATAATGATGAGCCAGTGACTTTAAATTCCTTAAAAAAACAAATGGAAACATCAGTTGATTTTCATGGGCAATATGATCAGCAAATGATCCTTGATGTCAAAAACCATATATTATATTTAGACCGATACTGTGGTATTGATAGGGATGTAAAAGAAATCCAAGATTTATTTCAGGAAATTATGAAATCACGTACTGAACTTGATAATCTGTGTAAATCATCTCTTGATCGCAAAAATCATCTAGAGTTATTAAACTTTCAGGCTAGAGAAATTGATGCAGTATCTATTTCTATAGATGAAGATAATGAACTTGATAAAGTATATCGTAAGCTTTGTAACTTGAATAAAATAAATGATAGACTACATGATATTCAATATAATATAATTGATGGAGATAATACGGCGGTAGATATGATTAATCAATCGTTGCGTGATTTAGAATCTTTGTGTAAATACGATGAAGGTTTGAATATTATTAAAGAATTAATGCAGGATGCAATTATAAATCTTCAAGAATCGGGATCAGAAATAACTAAGCATCTCTCAGATGTAGAGTTCGATCCATCAGAGTTTTCTGATATAGAAGATCGTATCCAAATCCTTGAAACATTAAAACGAAAATACGGTGGTTCATTAGAAGCAGTACTTGATTATCGAAGATCCATACAGAAAGAAATTGATAACCTGAATAAAAATAGTTTTTCAGAAAAAGCATTAACCAATGCAATAAAGATTTTAGAGAATAAATATTCAAAATTAGCAATTGATTTAAATTCAATTCGCAATACTCATGCTGTAGCTCTAGCTTCAAAAGTAGAAAGAGCAATGAAAGAATTAAATATGCCTAATTCTAATTTTGAAATTCGTATAACTCAGTTNCCAATAAAAAATGGTTTTGTATCGTTTGAAGGNAAATTTGTTGAATCNGGAATTAANGGTATAGATCAAGTTGAATTTTATTTATCGACGAATCCNGGTGANCCTGTNAAACCACTGAATATAATAGCATCAGGCGGAGAGATATCTCGTATTATGCTTGCAATNAAAACTGTTTTTCAAANNTCNGATCCAGTAANTACGTTAGTATTTGATGAAATAGATACAGGNATATCTGGGAAAGCAGCAGAATGTGTTGCTGAACAGTTAGTAACTTTATCTCAATCTAAACAAGTGCTTTGCATAACACATTTATCTCAAATAGCTGGCAGGGCTGATCATCACTTACATATTACAAAATCTAGTGATTATAGAAGAACTAAAGTAATTGCCAATTATTTGAATTCTAAAGAAAGAAATGAAGTAATGAAGGAATTATTTACAAATATTAAAATATTTGATATGTAATGGATAAAATTTTAATAGAAGGTCAAAATCCATTATCTGGAAGTGTCGCTATAAGTGGGGCTAAAAATGCTGTATTACCAGTTATGGCTGCAACACTTATGGGAGATGGTAAGTCTACAATAACTCAAGTTCCTGACTTAAGAGATACAAGAACCATGATTCGATTAATGGAGATAATTGGGGCAAAGTGTGATTTTAGCAATGGGAAATTGATTGTAGATAGCTCAGGAGTCGATAATCCCGAAGCTCCCTATGAACTTGTGAAAACTATGAGGGCTTCATTTTATGTATTGGGGCCATTGCTGGCTAGAATTGGAACAGTACGTGTTTCTTTACCAGGTGGCTGTGCCTGGGGTCCAAGGCCAGTGAACTTTCATTTAGAAGCACTTAAAACACTTGGTGCAAAGATTAGATTAGAAAATGGATATATTATTGCTGATTCCAATGGGTTAAAAGGAGCAGAAATAAAGTTTGAATATCCATCCGTCGGTGCTACTGGAAATATTGTAATGGCTGCAGCAACAGCTAATGGAACTTCAATCATATGTAATGCTGCCAAAGAACCAGAAATTGTACAACTCTGTGATTATTTAAATCATATGGGTGCAAACATTAGTGGTCATGGTACTTCTACTATTACTATTAATGGGGTAGGAAGCCTAAATAGTGCGGATATTTCTATAATACCAGATCGTATTGAGGCGGGAACCTTTCTGGCAGCGGGAGCACTCCTTGGGGAGATTACATTAAAATCTGTAAACCCTGATCATCTTGAATTGGTTTTAATGAAATTAAAAGAAATTGGGTGCAATTTAGATTTTACTGAAAATACAATAACAATTTCTCCAGCTGGTTCTATTAATAATGTAGATATAACAACCGTTGTATACCCAGGATTTCCTACAGATCTTCAAGCTCAATGGATTGCAATTATGACTATTGCTAATGGATCTACAATTATAACTGATACGGTCTATCATGACCGATTTGGTCATGTTCCCGAATTAAATCGTCTTGGTGCGAATATTAAAGTAGAAAATAATATAGCTTTTATCAGTGGAGTAAAAAATTTAGTTGGTGCACCTGTTATGTCAACAGATATTCGTGCTAGTGCTTCCTTAATTATTGGTGGTTTAATTGCTAAAGGGATAACAGAAGTAAACCGTGTTTATCATATTGATCGCGGGTATGAGCGTATTGAAGATAAATTTTTGACTTTAGGTGGTAAAATATGGAGAGAATCGGCTTAATCAATAATTGCTTTTTTTTGTTTATAAATAGTGTAATTTTTTATATAGGGTATTAGTTGAGTATATCTAAATGAAAGTAGTGATCATTGGTGGTGGGGAAGTTGGTTTTCATGTAGCCAAAGCTCTGAGCGAAAAAGATTATGATATAACTGTTATTGATATAGATCCAGATAAGTGTCGTCGTGCATCAGAAAATCTTGATGTCATTGTGGTTGAGGGTGATGGTGCTAGTCCAGAGACCTTGTTGCAGGCAAATGTCGGTGATTCACATTATGCACTATGTCTTACTCGAGTTGATGAAGTAAACTTAATCGCGTCTCAACAGGCTCATGAATTGGGAGCTGACAAAATTATTGCTCGGCTTAGAAATCAACAGTATACAGCAAAAAAATAAATTATTCGCCCAGAAAAATTTGGAGTAGATGCTGTTATTCACCCTGAAAAGGCTGCTTGTGAAGAGATTGTTAGGCTTGTTCAGCATCCTTATGCTGTTCAAGCAATGGAATTTGAAGGTGGAAGATTGAAAATGCTTGGAATAATTATTTCCAAAGACACTTTAAATATATCTGGGAGAACTTTATCGCAACTGGCAAAACTAGTTTCAGAAAAAGCTCAAATTAGGTTTGTTGTGGTAGCTGTTTTAAGGGGGCAAGATACTCTAGTACCTCAGGCTGACTTTGTATTTCAGGAAAAAGATATTGCATATTTTATTGTAAAGTCGACAGATGTAAGGCATTTGATGGAATTTTTGGGTCGAGAAATAAATGAAGTCAAACGAGTAATGATAATAGGAGGATCCAAAATAGGAAGGTCCTTAGCTAAAATCCTCCCAATTAATAATATTAATGTTCGTTTAGTAGACTATAACAGGCCAAAGGCTGGTCATATTTCTCATAAATTAGATGATTCAATGGTCATATATGGAGATGGAACGGACATTGAGTTTTTAAAATCTGAGAATATTCAAGATGTAGATAGTCTTATTGCTGTAACCGAAAATGAAAAGACGAATTTAATAGCTGGATTATTGGCAAATCATCTTGGTGCGAAACAAAGTATTATGCATGTAGTGACCACGCAATATATTAGAACAATTCAGGAAATTGGTGTTGGTGCAGTAATCAGTAAAAATTTATCGACTGTTAACGCTATTTTGAAGAAACTGCATAGTGATTTATCTGAAATTCACACTATTACCTTTGATGAAATAGATGTAGACGTTGTAGAATTACAACCCGATATTGGTAGTCTTATTACACAAAAACCAATTAAAGATTTAGATTTTCCTAAAGATAGTATCGTTGGGATGATCAACCATAATGGTAATATTCGTATTGCTCAAGGTAGCTCGCAATTGACTCCCGAAGATACAGCATTAGTATTTACAAAACCGAAATCCATAAATAAACTTAAAAACATGTTTGACGCATGAGAATTAAAACCCTGCTAAATATTCTCGGGGCTCTATTAGCAATTATAGGTATTACAATGGTAGTACCTATTTTTATTTCAATCGGTTTTGGTGAAACAGATCGAGATCTTAATGGATTTCTTGTTTCAGCATTAATCTGTATTACGATAGGATTACCTGTTTGGGCATTTACCAGACATAATAAATCCTTAACAAATAGAGATGGTTTTGCGATAGTAACCTTCTCATGGATCATTACAGCCATTGCCGGTGCTTTACCGTTTTATTTTTCTGGGTCAATTCCAAATATTACCGATGCATTTTTTGAAGCTATGTCTGGCGTAACAACAACTGGTGCTACAATAATAGGTAATCCTTCAACCCTGCCTCACTTACCAAATGGAATAGAAAGCTTATCGCACGGTATTCTTTTTTGGAGATCTTTTCTTCAATGGATTGGTGGCATGGGTATCGTTGTATTTTATATCGCAATATTACCAATGTTAGGTGTAGGAGGAGTTCAATTATTCAAGGCAGAAGTACCAGGGCCTGTAGCTGATAAAATAACTCCTAGAGTTAGGGAAACAGCTAAAATTTTGTGGTTGGTGTATTCAGGTTTCACTACAGTTCAAATTTTGTTATTATGTATCAGCGGAATGCCATGGTTTGATTCAATCTGTCATTCTTTTACAACCATGCCAACTGGTGGTTTCTCCACTAAAAACGCCAGTATTGGACATTACGATAGTACTGCCATTCAATATATCATCATTTTCTTTATGTTCTTAGCTGGTATCAATTTTTCCCTTCATTTTCATGCAATATCTGGAAATTTCAAATCATATCCTAGAGACAAGGAGTTTTTAACCTATATTGGAATTATTTTTGTAATCGCTTTTCTAATTTTTATAAGTATATCTATTGATGGGAATGAATGGACGGAAAAACATTTCCGTGATTCTCTTTTTCAGACCGTCGCAATTTTAACTGGTACTGGTTATTNTTCAGCAGATTATGAATTGTGGGCATATTTTGCCCAATTTATGATATTATTTATGATGTTTTTCGGTGGTATGGGGGGGTCTACTACTGGAGGAATGAAAATTGTACGTATTATGCTCTTGTTCAAATATGGTGTTAAGGAAGTACGGCGCATGCTTCATACTCGGGCATTAATTCCAATCAGGATTGGTAAAAGATATATAAAGGAAGATGTGATTAGAAATACTATGGGTTTTTTCCTTTTTTATATTTCTGCTTTTGTAGTTACAACAATACTATTGTCTGCTATGGATCTTGATCTAACTACTGCCATTGGTGCAGCAGCATCAGCCATAGGGAATGTTGGTCCAGCTTTGGGTGAATTTGGTCCAATGGATAATTATGCATTATTATCTGTTCCTGGTAAATGGGTATTGACATTTTGCATGTTATTGGGCAGGCTAGAAATTTTTACTGTCATGGTTCTATTTAGTCGAACTTTTTGGAAATAAGGATTAATTATGTTTGTCAATAAGAAATCTGATGATTTTGTTGGTATTTTNNCCATAAACCGTCCTGAAACACTGAATGCNATGAATCCAGATGTTTTGCAAGAAATCGATAAATCTGTAAATGATTTTATCAAAGATGAAAAAATTGGAGTAATAATTCTTACAGGTGAAGGTGAAAAATCCTTTATCGCCGGTGCGGATATAAAGATAATGCAACAATTAGATCATAAAGGTGCTCTAAAATTTGGAAAATTGGGTCAAAAGGTAACTCTAACGATTGAAAATTCCCCCAANCCGATTATTGCTGCCGTAAATGGATTTGCGTTGGGTGGAGGCTGCGAAATCAGCCTTGCTTGTCATATTAGGTTTGTAAGTGACGATGCTAAATTCGCCCAGCCAGAAGTTAAATTAGGACTTATACCTGGCTGGGGAGGCACGCAACGCCTTCCAAAAATTGTTGGCAAAGGGATTGCAACTGAACTCATTATTGGTGGACAAATTATCGATGCACAGGAAGCATATAGAATTGGGCTGGCCAATAAAGTTTTTCCATCCAAAAATCTTATGGAAGAATCAGTTAAATTTGCAAAAANTATAATTAATAATGGGCCAAATTCCATCACTCAATCATTAAATTGTATTAATAAATCTTTTGAAAATACATTAATAGAAGGNCTAGATATGGAAGCGAAAACGTTTAGTAAGTTATTTAAAACTAAGGAAACTATCGAAGGTCTGACTGCATTTGTAGAAAAAAGGAAAGCTAATTTTCGCCCAAAATAAAGTTGATTGAATAATATATAAGAATATGGAATTAAAATTCTCTCAATATAGAATTTATTTAAAACATACTTTCGGTATCTCAAGAAGTGCGAATGACTGGTATGATATTGTTTATATTTATATAGTAGATGGGGATATTATTGGTCGAGGTGAAGCTGCTCCATCCAGCAGGTATAATGAGTCTGTTGATCAGATTCTAACTATTTTAAACGAAAAAGTACAGTTCCCGGAAGACTGCTTGAATAGAGAGAAGATCTGGAATTTTGTACTTCCACAGCTTAACGGTATTAAAGCACTTGAAGCAGCTTTTAGCATGGCACTTTGGGATTGGTGGTCTCAAACTACAGGAAAGTCTGTTAAAGAGTTATTATCTATTAGTTTGAATAAAATGCCTCTTACTAGTTATACTATTGCCATTGGTAATCTAAATGAGATAGAAGAGAAAATTATGGAAGCCGAACCTTATTCAATCTTAAAGGTTAAACTGGGGATACCTGATAAAGATATGGATATTATTAAGGAAATCAGGTGTTACACTGATAAATTAATTCGGGTGGATGCAAATGAAGGTTGGAACTTTGATTATGCCGTAGGGATCTGTAATTGGCTTGCTGATCAAAATGTTGAATTTATTGAACAACCTTTTCCTGCAGACCAGTTAAATAAAACTTCTGATTTAAAAAAAATATCGACTTTAGACATATATGCAGATGAAAATAGTATTAATTCTTATGACATACCAAAAATAGTTCATGCCTTTGATGGTATAAATATCAAACTTATGAAATGTGGGAGTATGGAAGAAGGAAAACGAATGATTAATTTGGCTAGAAAATATGGAATGAAAATTATGCTAGGTTGCATGGTTGAATCATCGGTTGGAATTACAGCNGCNGCTCATTTAGCTGCTGAAGTNGATGTGGTAGATCTTGATGGTAACTTGCTTATAAATAATGACCCATATATTGGTGCAATAATTGAAAATGGACGCTTGGTATTGCCTACTGAAAANGGGCTTGGGANAAATTTAAAAACTAATTCATCTAATTTGATGTGAAATGAAAATTTTAGGTATAGAACACATAGCCATTGCTGTAGATAATCTTGATAAAAGTNCTCCATTTTGGAAACATGTATTAAATATTGATAATGTTTCAACTGAAAAAGTATATGATCAGAAGGTTATTACAGATATCTATGATACGGGAAAAGGTAAAATTGAACTTCTTGAATCCATGAATACTCAATCGCCAATTTATAAATTTCTTAAAAATCGTGGACCTGGAATACATCATGTATGTTTTGAGGTAGATGATATAAATCAAGCAATAAAAGAGCTTAAGAAAAGAAATGTGAAGGTACTAAGTGACAGTTATTCAATAGGTGTGGAAGGGTATAAAGTGGTCTTTATTCATCCTGCATCTACTGGAGGTGTACTTGTTGAATTAGCAGAGAAACCTTCTTAGCGCTAATATATAATAATTTAGAAATTTTTTCATATTTATTTAATAAAAATGGTAATATTAAAAAATATTACTAATTCAAATTATAATCACTAAACTTTAATTTATTTATCGTGATGTGATATAATTTATAATTTCCATACAGTTTTGTCACTTCAATCTCAATTAAAAACTATTCCTGAATCTCCAGGAGTATATCATTTTACAAATGATAGAAAGGAGATAATTTATATTGGGAAAGCTAAGGATCTTCGAAGCAGGATTAAATCTTATTTTAGAAAAGGAAAAAGCCATTCACCAAAGAATATTACCATGATTCGTCATATCAGAGGCTTGGAATGGATAGTAGTTAGAAATGAAGTTGAAGCTTTATTGACAGAAGCCAATCTTATAAAAAAATATTCTCCAAGATATAACATAGTGATGAAGGATGATAAATCGTTTCCATTTATTCGAATCACCAATGAACCTTTCCCTCAAATAATATTGACTCGTACTGTTGTAAAAGATGGTTCTAAATATTTTGGACCTTTTACTGATGTTAATCGATTGCGGACTACTCTGAAAGCTATATATAAAGTTTTTCCTATTCGAAGTTGTAGTTATTTCCTTGATAAAAATGTAATAGCTGATAAGAAGGTAAAACTATGCCTTGATTATCATATTAAAAAATGTGAAGGACCTTGCGAAGGATTTGTTTCCGAGCAGCACTATCAAGAAATGATAGATAGAGTAAAACAATTTTTGATAGGTAAAACAAATGATATGGTAAACTATATCACTCTTCAGATGGAAAATTCATCAGCTCAAATGCGTTATGAAGAAGCAGCTGTTTTTCGTGATCAGTTAGAAGCTGTAAAATCGTTCACAAAACACCAAAGTCAAGTAGCTTCTGATTTTTCGAATAGAGATGTTATTGCTTTGGCAAGAAATAATGATATTGGTATTGCTGTTGTGATCAGGATTAGAAATGGAAGAATTTTTAGTCGTGAAAAGATTCAAATGAGAGGATTAGATAAACATGATGGAGATACATTTAAATCGGTTATTTCCCGTTTTTATATGGATAGTGATCTTATACCGAGAAAAATTTATTTGCCCAAAAAACCAACTGATGAAAAAGAACTTTTAACTTGGCTTGGAGAGAAAAATAATTTGCCAGTTAAATTTCTTTATCCTAAGCGTGGTGAAAAAGCGAAGGAAATGAGAATAACTACACAAAATGCTAAATTACTTCTTGGTGAGTGGATTCTAGATAAGAAGAAAAGAATAAAACAAGTACCAAAAATACTGACATGCTTACAAAAAGATCTATGCCTTGAAACTCCTCCAAGGAGAATCGAAGCTTTTGACATCTCCCATTTGAGCGGGAATAATACTGTTGGTTCTATGGTCAGTTTTTATGATACAAAACCTGTAAAAAAAGAATATAGAAAATTTAATATTAAGACCGTTTCAGGAATTGATGATTTTGCATCAATTCGTGAAGTTGTATTTAGAAGATATAAGCATATAAAAGAAAAGCAAAAAAGATTTCCAGATTTAATTCTTGTAGACGGAGGAAAAGGTCAATTAAATATGGCAGTTTCAGCTCTTAGAGAATTAGGTTTGGATTATATACCAATTATTGGATTAGCAAAAAGGCTTGAAGAAGTATTTGTACCAGGAAATCCTGATGCACAAATCATCCATAGGCAAAGTCCAGGTTTATTATTACTAAGAATGATTCGGGATGAGGCTCATCGCTTTGCTGTTAATTTTCATAGGCAGAAGAGAAATAAACAGATGAGGGAATCTCTATTTATGGAAATACCTGGTTTAGGTGAGAAAAGACTAAAAAGATTATTTAGGAGATATGATGGACCCAGGGCCTTAGCTGATTCAACTCCAGATGTGGTTAGTATGGAGACTGGAATACCAAATAGGATTGCAAAAGAAATAATTAAATTATCAAAATCGATTGTAGTTAAGTAGGTTAATTAATTTTGGTTAAAAAATAAAAGTCTGCCATTGAAGTTCGTCAATTAAACTGCGTATATTAGACAATATGGCAGAGTTTAAAATTGTTTCTGATTTCATACCAAAAGGAGATCAACCACAAGCTATCTCAGAGTTAGTTGATGGGTTGAATCGAAATGAAAAATACCAGACTCTTCTGGGTGTAACTGGTTCTGGTAAAACCTTTACAATGGCAAATGTAATTCAGGAAATACAGCGTCCTACATTAATAATGTCTCATAATAAAACCTTAGCTGCCCAACTTTACGGTGAATTCAAACAACTTTTTCCTAATAATGCAGTTGAATATTTTATTAGCTATTATGACTACTATCAACCAGAGGCATATCTCCCTGTAACAGATACCTATATTGAAAAAGATGCATCGGTTAATGAAGAAATTGACAAACTTCGTTTAAAAGCCACCAGTTCTCTCATGGCAAGGGATGATGTTATTGTGGTTAGCTCAGTGTCTTGTATTTATGGTATTGGATCTCCAGATGAGTACAATAAAGGTACCGTCATTGTAAAAAGAGGAGATTCATTAAACCGTCGTGAATTTCTATCTAAATTAATCAATATACATTATAGTCGAAATGATCAAGTATTGGAAAGAGGCAATGTACGTGTCAGGGGGGATGTGATTGAAATATTTCCAGCATACGAAGATGCATGTGTCCGCATTGAGTTTTTTGGTTCTGAAATTGATTCTATTACAAGATTTGATTATTTAACTGGAGAAGTAAAAGAATCACTTGAATCAGTTGCTATTTTCCCTGCTAAGCATTTTATCACTGATAAAGAAACTACGCTTCGTGTTATTGATGAAATACGTATAGAGCTTGAACAAAGGCTGGATGAGTTACGTAGCAATAATAAACTGTTGGAAGCACAGCGATTGGAACAGCGAACAAATTTTGATATTGAAATGATGATTGAAGTTGGTTACTGTTCAGGTATTGAAAATTATTCCCGTATTTTTTCTGGAAGGAAAGCTGGAGAAAAACCTTTCACACTTATTGATTTTTTTCCTGATAATTTTTTGACTATTCTGGATGAAAGTCATGTGACTTTACCACAGATTCAAGGTATGTATAATGGAGATAGGGCACGGAAAGGAACTCTTGTGGAACACGGTTTCCGATTACCTAGTGCTCTTGATAACCGACCTTTGAAATATGATGAATATTTTTCTTGCCAAAATCAAATGTTATTTGTTTCAGCGACTCCTTCACATCGAGAACTGGAACTTTGTAATGGAATTGTAGTAGAACAATTGCTTCGCCCAACTGGATTGCTAGATCCCAAAGTAGAAATTCGTAAAACGCGGGGACAAATTGATGACTTGGTTGGCGAAATTCGTTATCGATCGGAGCGTAAAGAGAGAATTCTAATAACCACATTAACAAAACGTATGGCTGAAGATTTAACTGATTATCTTAGTGGGGTTAATATTAAAGTTAGATACCTTCACTCTGACATAAATAGTGTTGAAAGAGTAAAGATTTTAAGAGAGCTGAGGATAGGAAATTTTGATGTTTTAGTCGGAATTAATTTGTTGAGAGAGGGTCTAGACTTACCAGAGGTTAGCTTAGTTGCTGTTATAGACGCTGACAAAGAGGGGTTTTTAAGATCTAAAAGTAGTTTGCTACA
>PBAR01000009.1 GCA_002718285.1 Fidelibacterota bacterium | reverse complement strand
TTTTTTTTTTATAAAAAAATTTATTTAAATTTTTCAAACTAATTCCTTTTTATTTAAAACTACCCTTAAACCTAAAAAATATAAAATACAAATATATTAAAAGTGATAAAATATTTAATATCAATGTCTCTACAAAATAACTTAAAAGAATTGGAATAATAATGAATGATAGTATTGCAATTATAGTTTTATTATATCCGTAATGATCTAAAAAGAAATGATGAAGGTGGTTTCTATCTGGTTTAAATGGATTTCTTTTTTTTACTAATCTAAATAAATACAACCTCATTAATTCTAAACCAGGTAAAAACATATACAAATAAACTTGGTCAGAAAAGATAATATATTGTTTATTGTAATACATAATAAATAAATATGAAAATAAAAAGCTTAATGAAAGTGTTCCACTATCTCCTAAAAAAAATTTATTTTTAAAATTAAAATAAGTAAAAATAATTAATGACATTAATAATCCATATAAAAAAAAATTTTTATTTGAAGAAAATAATAAAACCAACACTAAAACAATAGAATAAAGTCCATTTTGACAATTTATACCGTCAAACATATTAAAAGCATTAATAAATAATAAAAAAAATAAAATTGTTATAAAAATACTAAAATTATTTAAAGATAAATAGTTGTCTATAAAAGAAAATTTTAAAATTGTTAATTGGACATTAGAATCAAAAAATACAATGGGTAATAAAATTAAAATTGATATTAATAATTTTAGATAAGCATTTAAATATAATTTATCATCGTATAAACCTAGAAAAAAAAAACTAATATAACCAAAAATAAAAAAAATTATATCAAACTCAATATTAGAGGAATTAAAAAAATATAAATACAAAGTTATAAATATGAAATTACAAGCAATTAAAGTCCCCCCAATTAAAGGGACTGGATGATCATGCTTTTTTCTAACATTCGGATAGTCAAAGATATTTATTAATGATGAAATTTTTTTAAAATTAATAAAAAAAATAAAGTTAAAATTAATTTGTAAAAAAATTAATATTGTAAAACTTAATTCTAAATTCATTTTTTTAACATTGAATAATAAATTCCTATTGGAAAGAAATATATAAAAGATAAGAAATTATTATAAAAACTTCCAGATGGAACAAATGGAAATAAATTAATAAAAAAACTTACATTCAACATCATCATTCCATAATAATATTCATTTTTAGTTCTTATAGATTTTAGTAAATTTTTTATTAAATTATAACAAACTACAGTAAAAATGGATAAAACTATAAAAAAAGAAAATATTCCAGTTTCGGTTAACAGTTGAATAAATGTATGATGTGGATGAGTATTGCAGCCATCAATAAATTGGTCATCGGGTACTCTAAATAAAATGTCACCTTTTATTATCCTAAACGTATTAAGATGTTTAACTTCAAAAGAAACAAACTTTTTCGGCAAATTTTTTGGTAAATTATAATCTTGAACATAATTTTTTACTTTACTATAATTTATACGTTGCTCAGTTGTCATTATGAATGTTGGATTTTTTTTTATTTTATTTTGTGATATTTTAAATTTAATTTTTGGTGGAATTTCATTTTTAAATATAAAAATATAATTATTTAAAGTTTGAGGATCATGAAGCACTAAACCCTCTCCATTTACAGGCGCATAAATTTTACGACTTGAATGAAAATAATAATTTATTAATTCATCGGAATATTTTTTATCACTACAAATTTTTCTAAAAGTTTTTATTCCTGAACCAAATAACTTGTGATCTAAAAAAATTTTCCAAGCTACTTTTATATGATTTTCATGTCTTTCACTAAAAAGATTAATTTTATTTTCTTTTTTATTATAAATTTGTTCTAAGGTATGTTTTACTAATCTATCATAACTTTCTCCTTTAAAAATAAATAAGGTAAATACAAATATTAAAAGGAAAGCTAAATAATCCCTATAATTTTTTAAAAAAATGAAAAAAAATGATGATATAATAAATAAAATAAAAGCAGTTCTCTCTGAACTGAGATAAATCATTATTAAGGAAATAATAGAAATATAAATTACTAATTGTTTTTTATAATTTATTTTTGAAAAGAAAATTAAAGACAAAATAACTGGATAAAATCTTGAAATATAACTACCTAAAACATGTTCATCATTAAAAAAAGATGTAACTCTACTAAGAGTGTATTTATAACCAATAATATTTTTGCCATAAAAGAATTGAAATAAAGAGTCAAAAAATAAAATTGAAAAAAAAATTGTAAAAAATATAACTGAACTATTAAAATTCTTTTTATCTTCAAAAAATAAATAAATAATTATAGATAAGAAAAAAAATCTAATATATGAAATTGATTTTAATAAAGATGTTGATTGATCTAAGGAAAAAAAGCTTGAAATTATAATAACAAAATAAAAGATAAAAAATATAAATATAGATTTTTTATAATCTTTTAAAAAGTATAAATTTTTTTTTCTATTAAATAAAATATAGAAAATTAAAATAAATAGTAAAAGTTCAGTAATAAATGTTCCAAAAACCAAACTTAAGGGAGTTGCAAAAACCAAAAATGAAAATAAATTTAAACTTGCAGGATTCGATCTGAACAAGCTTAATTTATTCATAAATAATTGTTAAATAATATTTTTAATTGTAGATTTTACTTAGAAATATACTAAATAGTCATAGCAAAATATGCAATAATATTAATCATAATGAAATTTGATTTAAAAATAAGCCAATATTACAAAAAAAAAATTCCAAAAATTGTAAATTTCGAACTTATTTTTTTCTCTATTTGTTGGATATTTTTGTGGCTTTCTATTAATGCTAAACCAAGTCAAATATATACTGAAGGGCTTGGGTTTATTAATGGAATTAGATCCATAATCCCTATATTTCTTTTTTTACCAGCAACTTTATTATTTATAAAAATTTTTTTTAAAAAAAAGAAAAAAAGAAAATATTTAAATTATCCTGTGACAATTTTACTTTTTTTTCTTTTTTATGCTATATTCCAAATATTTGGGGGAGTTTTAGAAATATCAAATTACCAATATCTAGAAAATAACTATTTAATATTTGCTTATACGCTTTTAATTTTAATACTATTAAGACTAACAATAGAAAAAAATAAAAATTTTTATATTATATTTATTTCTTCTATTTCATTATTTTTTATATTTGCATTATCTACATATTATATAATTGCCTCTGTTGATGCATATTTTTTTAATGCTCAATTTATATTATCTAAATGGATGTATGCTATTCATCCAATAACAAATGAATTTTTTTACAATCCATTTCCTAGAGTAACAGGAATGTCCAGAATGATAGCTCTTATGTGCATAATTTTATTTAGTATATTTTTATTTAATAAAAATAAATTTTTTAAAATAATGTTATTTTTTTTAATATTAATAATAATATCTATAATTTGGGCTATGCAATCTAGAGGAACTTTGATTTGCCTTGGATCATCAATTTTAATTCTAATTTTTTTTAATTACAAATTGTCTTTTATTAAAAAAATATTTCTCTTGTTGGCTATTACAATTATACCTTTTTATGCATTGGAAATAATTTCTAAATATAAAATTGAAAGAAATATATTATTATTTTACAAAAATTGTTTAATTGAAAATTCAAATTCTAACAATAATAAAATATGTACAAAAAATTTACACTCTTTTGCAAGAATAAGTTCATATGTCACTAAAGCCCTTGGTTTAGAAAATGATGAAGTGGTAAATAGAAACATTAATAAAATTATTAAAAAAAAAAATAATAACAAAAACACGTTAACTATTGAAAATAAAAATATAGTACCTGAAAACACTTCCAGATTTTTTGAACCAAATCATAACCCAAATGCGGATTATACTTCGGGAAGAATTGAAATTTGGAAACAAATTTTTAAAAATTATAATTTTAAAAAAATATTTGGCTATGGTCCACAAGCGGATAGAAAATTACTTCAAAAAAAGACCGGTAAATTTTTATTATCGAGTAATGCATCTAACCTATATGTATACGCTTTTATATGTGCAGGATATTTTGGATTTTTATGTATTATACTCGCTATTATCTTAGTTGGACTTAAAATATCATATCTATTTTTTAAAAAAAATAACTTATATGAAAGTAAAAATATTTATTTGCTAACTAGTAGCATATTTTTAATATTTTTTATAGTAAGATCTTTAATTGAAAACTCATTTGCAGTATTCAGTATTGATGCTGTAATTTTTTTTAATTCTCTATTAATTTTTATTATATTTTCAAATAAAAAAAAAATTAAATTAAATAATCCTTTAAAAATTTAGAAAACTTATTTTGTAATTTTTCTAAGAATTTTTTGTCGAAATCTTTTAACTTTATTTTGTTCTTTTTTTTTAAGATATTTTCAATTTTTTTAATTGAATCTTTTTTAGAATTAAAGTTTAAAGATATCATCTGCTTTAATTTAAGATTAGATTTATAATTAGTTAATTTTCTATCATAAATTACATGTAAACCACTATTTATTGCTTCAATAACAAATAAATTATATAAATTTTCTGAGGAACCTATGGCTATATTTGATTGATTTATCAATTTTATTATATTTTGTTTAGTCACATAACCTTTTTCAATAAAATTATAATTTTTTATTTTATCTCCAACTATACATATTTTATAATTTTTATTTTTTAATATTTGAAGAATGTTTAATAATTTTAAATTATTTTTTGTAGGATGTTTTCTATAATAATAGATAACATCATACTTTTTTCTTCTATTTTGATAATGATTTTGTTTAATTAAAGTTAAAACAAAATTAAAAAAAATATTTTTCTTATCCGGAAAATATTTTTTAAGCAAACTTGTGGAAAATATTATTTTTTTATATCTTAGTCTAATAATAATTGAACTTATAAAAAACAATATAGGAAATATATAAACCCTAATAAATTGACTTAATCCATTAATTTTTCCAAAATAATTTGCTCCGGTAATTGGACCTAAAGAAGTTTTTGGAGGCAATAATAGAAATATTAAAAAATTCCATAATGGTAAATAATTTACATATAAAACCTTGTAGTCATTAAGATAATATTTCCAAGAATAAAAAACTCCAAAAAAAGGACCAATATATTTGTGATATATTGAATTTTTAAAAAAAACTTTTTTAGTTTTTTTTAAGTTTTTTAATTTTAAGTTTAAAAAATTTTCAAACGTTTTAATTGTGATTATTTGTTTATATAAATCTTTAAAACTATATAAAAAACTCCTACATAAAACTCCTTCTCCACTTATATCGGAAATATCCGATGCCCAAACAAACAATTTTTTTTTTCATAGATAAAACAAAGTTTTTTATTTATTTTTCTAAAGATTCACCTTTTAAATTTTTAAATCTTCCTATGGCAATTCCATAAATAAAATATATAAGTGTCTTTAATAATCTTTTTGTTCGTCTTTTAGTATCTGTTCTTAATCTCCATATTGTTTCTAGACCATAACTTTCAAGAATTTTTGGACAAGCAGGTTCCTCTCCTGTGATCATATTTATTGCCCCTCCTATGCAAAATATTTTATATTTTACTTGTTTTTTTGATATATGTTCTGCAATTTGCTCTTGTTTTGGCGTTGGCAAAGTTAAAAAACATATATCATTTTCCCCTATAAATGGAATTTTACTCTTTATCTCATCAATATTTCCGAAAGGCAAAGGAGTATGGATAATAGGTTTGCCAAATTTCTTACTAAGATAATCTTTTGATTTGGTTGAAAGTTCGCCTAATACATGTAAATTTTTTATCTCTTTTGGAATATTTAAATTATTTACAAATTCTCTACCGGGTATTTTTATATGTTCTTTTTTAAAAAGTATAAATTTAAATAATCCATCAGGCCAATGATATAAATTTTTTATAATTCTGACTTCTTTAGATATGTAATGACCCAAAAAGGATAAATTAAGACCTGAGAGAATAAAATTTTTTGAAAAAAAATCGTTATTTATGTTTTTCACCAATCTGATTGTATTAAATGTTTCTTTAACAAAAACGTTATTTAAAAGTATTGAATTAAAATTGTCTAAATTTCTTTTAAAGTCAAATTTATTTAAAAGAATATCAAAATTTTTAAATTTATCATTAATTTCACCTCTTAATTTAAGATTAATTAGTTCTTTGATTTTTATAACTAAAGCACCTATATCATCTGGGTCAACTGCATAACCTACATTATAATTATTAATCAGATTATTTACTTCCCCTGAAATCAATCCGAGAATAGGTTTATTATATTTCAAATATGTAGAAAATTTTCCAGGTATTGTTGATGATAATATCTTTCCTTTTTTTAAAGATAAAAATAAAACATCAGCTTTTTTTTGATAGTATACAATTTCATTAGGTGGCAAGAAATCAATAAGTTTTAAATTTTCTAATTCTTGTATTTTTTTTAGTTTTATTAATTCTTTAAATCTTCTTCCCCCTCCAATTATATACCATGATATATTTAAATTTTTAGTTTGAAAAATTACTTCTGCTATTGTTCTGTAATTTTGTGCATCTCCTATACTCCCTGTAAAAAAAATTTTTAGTTTATCTTCTTCAAAATTTAATTCACTTATATTTTTATGTGAATTTTCATTAATTATTTCTGGCCATGATGGAAAATAATGAACCTTATATTTATCAGTAACCTTTTCTTTAATAAGTTTTACATAACTTTCTGATTGAGCAAAAATAATATCTGTTTTATTTAAAATAAATTTAATAATTTTTGATAGAATTCTTTCTAAAATTTTGCCTTTTAGAACTCCTAGTTCAAATATAATTTCAGGCCATAAATCTAAAACCCACAAACATGTTTTTGATTTACAAAATTTAGATAAAAATAACGAAGTAAATGCTACCGTTAATGGCGAAGTTCCAAAAGTAAAAATATAATCAAATTTTTTTTTTCTNAGAAANANNAAACCAAANAANATNGANCTCAATAAAAAACTTAAATAGTTAAAAACTAAATTTGTATTTGAGCCTTTTCTTCTNGTTAACATNGGCACTCTNTGNACTTNAAAACCNTTATAANTANTATATTTTTTAGGATTTTTNTTAAAATCTTCAAATAAAGTNCCACCTGGATAATTAGGTTTTCCNGTNAAAATTTCTACATGNGCACCCTGNNCTTTATAATAGTTTACAATATCATTAACTCTAAAATTTTCNGGCCAAAAGTATTGNGATACAATTAAAATTTTTAATTCTNTTTTTTCNTCCATACTTTTCGATTTACAAAAGANANATAGCTTTTAATTATTCTAACAACTTTATCTGAAACATTAATTTGTGAATAATCATTTAAATTTTTTGGAAAAGTTTCCGTACTTGTTTTTAATGCAATATCTATCGAACTTAAAAGATCGGTTTTGTTTATATCTGACATAATAATGATGCTTTCATCCATGCCCTCCTGTCTCTCAATGTCCTCTCGTAATGAAATTGCAGGTATATTAAGTATGGCTGACTCCTCAGTTATACTCCCACTATCAGAAATGACAATTTTAGATGACATTTGAAGAGCTAGATATTCATTATATCCAAAAGGTTTATGAAAAATTATATTTTTATTAAACTTAATTTTTGAGTTTAATATTTTTTTTTTTAATCTTGGATGAGTGGATACTAAAATAGGAATTTTAAATTTTTTTTCCAATTCTATTAAAGTTTCAAAAAAATTTTTCATTTTGTTTGTATTATCAATATTTTCCTCTCTGTGAAAACTTACTAGTATAAAATTTTTTTTTTGGACTTTATTTTTATTTAAATAATTATTAATCTTTATTTTTTTTTTATGATAATTGATTACCTCATAGAGCGGGCTTCCAATTTTAAAAATTTGATCAACTGGTAGACCTTCTTTAATTAAATTTTTTCTAGCAAAATCACTATATGTTAAATTTATATCTGAAATATGATCAACTATTTTTCTATTAATTTCTTCTGGAACATTTTGATTAAAACATCTATTCCCTGCTTCAATATGAAAAATTGGCACCTTGTTTCTTTTTGCTGAAATAGATGACAAAGAGCTATTAGTGTCTCCTAAAACTAAAAAAGCATCTGGTTTAATATCTTTAATGATCTTGTCTACTTCTATTATTGTATTTGAAATATTTTCTATTGGAGTTTTTGAAATCTTATTTAAAACTATATTTGGTTTAATTCCTAGATCATTAAAAAAAATATCTTTTAAATTAAAATCATAATTTTGATTGGTATGTATCAAATAATGATCAAACATATTTTCTAGTTTTTTAATAATTCTAGAAAGTCGAATAATCTCTGGCCTTGTGCCAACAACAGTTAATATTTTTAATTTTTTATGCATCTATATACTTATATGTATCAGGTCTTTTTTTATCAAAAATTTCGTTGGCCCATACAATACCAATTAAATCAATTTTACCAATATTTTTTATAGTATGTACCCAGCCAGGAATGCTATGAAATATTTTTAAATTATTTTCGGTTATTCTCTTTGTAAAAAAAGAATCATTATGAAGATTTCTGTAAAATATTTTTGCGGAACCTCTTATGATTAAAAATTTTTCAACTTTAGAATTATGAAAATGACCACCTCTTTCTTTATTTTTTTTTATAGAAAAAAAAGAAATTTGACCATAATTTTCAGACTTTATAAACTCAGCAAAATTTCCTCTGTCATCTCTGTTTGACTTAATATTAGTAAAAAAATTTTTTTTAGGTAAAAAACTTATAAAAGTACTGTATAAGTCCTTGTCTAGTTTACTTTCAAGTATATTAAGATATTGAGTATTAATATTTTTTTTAAAATCCTGTATTTTTTCCGCTACTCTAGATACCTTAATTCTTTTAATGTTAAGTATTTTAGGAAACGTATTTTTATCAAGATTTTTTAATAACTTATAAATCTGTAGTATAACATCATCAATATAAATCAAATTAACAGACTCTTTTCGATTAAATACTCTAATTTTCATTGTTCTAGAAATATTATAGCAAAATGTTGCTATTACTGAATTATAATTTGGTTTAGACCATTTCCCAAAAACATTTGGTAATCTTAATATAGATATATTTGCATTAGTTTTCTTTTTATAATCTAGTAAAATATTTTCACATTTTTTTTTGCTTTTTGAATATAAATTATTTTTGCTTACTTGTGTGGTTGAAGTAAAAATAATTTTTATTTTTTTTTTTTTCTTTAATAAAAAATCACAAATTTTTTTTGTTAACAAAGTATTGTTGATGAAAAACAAATTTGGATCTAATGGACGATTTTCTCCAGCTATATGACAAATAACATCACTTTTTAATAAATTATCATAGAGTTTTTTTATTGGATCTTTTCTATTAAAAGTCAGGATATTAATATTTTTTTTACACAGATAGACTTCAAGATTTCTACCTATAAATCCATTTGATCCAGTAATTAAAACCTTCATTTAATCAAATTTCTTATAAATTCTGATTTTTTTAAAATTGAAATTGTCCCCTTTAAATTTAAAAGTTTTTTTTGATTTGATGAGTATTGTTCTTGTTTTTTTATTTTTTTTTCTCCAATTTTAAAATATTTTCCATAATTAAGATCTCTAAGATCTGGACTTACTACAAAAAAACTTTTATTTTCTTTAGCTAAAAATCTTTCTTCAGAACTTAATAAAGTTTCATGAATTTTTTCACCGTGTCTAATTCCAATTGTTTTTATTTTATGTTTTTTTTTATTTAAAATATTAAGCAATGCTTCAACTAATATTTCTATAGTTGTTGATGGAGATTTTTTAACAAATAATTGCCCATTTTTTCCGTTTTTAAAAGCATAAAAAACTAGATCTAATGCGTCATCTAATGTCATGAGAAATCTTGTCATATCTTTATTGGTAATTGTAATAGGTTTATTTTGTTTTATTTGATTGGTAATTAAAGGAACTACCGAACCCCTTGAACCAATTACGTTTCCATATCTAGTTACACAAATAGTTGTTGAGTTTTGTTTTAATAGTGATTTAGATAAAGCAACTTTTTCCATCATTGCTTTTGATATTCCCATGGCATTTATTGGATAAACAGCTTTATCGGTACTTAAACAAATTACTTTTTTAACTTTATTATTTATAGATGAATTTAAAATATTATTTGTTCCCAATATGTTTGTTTTAATTGCTTCCATTGGATAAAATTCGCATGAAGGAACTTGTTTTAAAGCTGCGGCATGAAAAACGTAGTCAATATCTTTTGTTACTATATCGGTACAAGACTTGTCTCTAACATCGCCGATATGAAACTTTATGTTTGGTAAGTTATAAATTTCTCTTAAATCAAATTGCTTTTTTTCGTCTCTACTTAAAATATTAATTTGTTTAAATTTAATTTTCCGATTTATAATGTTTTTTAGCAATTGATTGCCAAATGAACCTGTGCCTCCTACGATTAAAATATTTTTTCCAGAAAAATTTATCTTATTCATACCATTTATTTATTTTTATTTTTTTTTTTAAGTTTCTATCACAATATCCCTTACAGTAAGATAAAAAAATTCCAAACTTATATAAAATTGGCAAATACAAAATTGATTTTTTTTCAATATAAACAACTATATTTTCTATAAAACATAATAAAAAATAAAATGTTCTATATTTTGAAAAAAATTTGATTAATATGTTGCTATCAATCTTTGAATACGAAATTTGACTCCATAACTTATTATTTATTAATTTTAATTGATTAACTGAAATTCTACTAAGATAATAAATTTTATTTAAATAACTTTTAAAGTTTCTATTATCCATATGATAAATAGTAGGATTACAAGCTTTTAACTTAAAACCATTATTAATTAGCCTAAAACCAAATTCATAATCTTCAAAACCATATTGGCCAAATCTTTCATCGAAAAGTCCAGTTTTAAATAGATTAGGTGTTTTAACAACTCCCATATTCATAGTAACAATCTTTGAAGCAGTCAAAGATTTTTTAAAATTCATTTTTTTTGAGGAAATTACAAAATGTCTAGACTGCCTATATCTTATAAATTTATTTTTAAAATTATTATATTTATATTTTACTGATCCACATATTACAGTTTTACCATCTAATGACTTAAATAAATTT
The DNA here is from genome assembly GCA_002718285.1 of Fidelibacterota bacterium. The sequence continues at coordinate 61,024 of PBAR01000009.1, read as the reverse complement.
AGATAACTATTTAAAAAATTTTTTGCTGGCAAACAATCATCATCTATTAGGATTATATACTTACCTTTAGATAACTTTATAGCCTTATTTCTTTTAAGTGCATTACTATTTATTCTTGAATATAAGTACTTAATACTAATATTTTTTTTTTTTAAACTTTTAAATAATTTTAAATTTAAATATTTTTTTTTATCTCCTGAAATAATGATTTCAATATTATGTTTGTTTGTAGATTGCTCTAATAATTTTTTTACTATAAAAATTATTTTCCCTTGTCTATTATGTGTTGGAATAATTATACTTAATACATATTTTTTCATTAATAATATTTTAAATTTTTTTCCATTCCTCTAAATAAGTGCTTTTATTTGGAAAGTTACTTGAACATATAACTTCGTTTTTTTTATATTTTTTTTTTGAAAAATAAGCTGCCCACCAATAAAGTGTACTATTGGATATTATAAAGTTTTTGCATTGGCTCATTAACCACAAATTATCATATGCATCTTGAAAATCATTATCACCGGTAATAATTGTAGTTGGATAACTTTTTAAAATATCTGATTGATTGATTAATTCTTTTATATTTGAATTCTTTGTAGAAAATAAAAAAAATTCTGGATTTTTTATTTTATTTATAAAATAATCAATTGATTTTAAATAAAATGAGATTGGTGTAATTCCTCCTATGCCCTCTATCATTTTTTTTTTTCGCTTTTTATTTATTTTAAATCCAAATTCTCTGTCTATATTTTCGTGCATTCTAATACCAATCGATATGCTATTTTCTTGGGATATTTTATCTTTCATTTGTAAATAACTATCTGTAATCGGCTTTTGAGGTACTAAGTCTTCTAATATTTCATTTTCATATTCTTTAAAATATTTTTGTGATTGAAAATAACCTAATAAATAAAGATTATTGTTAAATTTTATATTATTAATTCTATCGTCAAAATTGTCATGATTGGACTCATCTATAAAAATTGAATTGAGAAATTCATATTTTAATTTTTTTTTTGATATAAATTTTTTTAATATTCTAAATAAAAAAAAAAATAAATTAAATCCCATAAATTTAACATTTTTAAGTGTATTCTTTTTTAATGAAAATTTAGTAGAATCTCTAAAATCAGTTATAAATCCAGTTTTCGTATCAATTATTAGCCTTGCATCATTCTTCAAGGCTAAATTCTTAGCGGCAGCATACTCAAACAATTGATTACCCAAACCTCCGCATAAATAAATATATATTTTTTTCACTTAATTTTTTATCTTAAATTAATTTTTATTTAGTATTATATTTTTATATATTAAATAATTAATTTAAAAGTATCTAGAAATTTGAATATCACAAGTTATCAAATTTTTTAACCAATTCAATAACTCTTGAAATATCATTTTTTTTTAAATCTAGATGAATAGGAAGCAATATTACATCTTTATCTACTTTATTTAAGTTTTTTAATTTTTTATTTAAACCTCCAAATATTGAATATGCATCATTTCTTCTATTGTTTATATTTACTTGAACATTGTTTTCCCACATAAATTTAGCAAATTTATTTCTATTTACTACATGAACTGGAAAAATCTGATAATTTGGCAATCTATCTTTTTTATAATTTAATAATTTTATTTTTTTAAGATTTTTTAATTCCTCTCTATATATCTCCCCTATTATTCTTCTTTTTCTTAGAGATTTATCAAGTTCTTCCATTGCAACACACGCAAATGTAGCAATAATATCGTTCATATTCATCTTAAATCCTAAACCGTCAGGATTTTCAGACACAGGATTTAAAAAATTAATTTTCTTTTTTTCTTTATTAAATCCATACCAGATTTTTGACTGTAATTTTTCATAAGTCTTTTTATTGTTGCAAGTTATTGCACCCCCATCTCCACAAGTTACTATTTTTACACATTGAAATGAAAAGCAACAAATATTTCCGCTACCTCCTATGGGTATTTCCTTATACTCAGATCCCATAGCATGGGCACAATCTTCAATTAATGGAATATTTCTTTCTTTAGAAATTTTGTTTAACAAATCTAGTTCAACTGGATTACCAGCATAATGTACACAGATTATTGCTTTTGTTTTTTTTGTTATTTTTTTTTCGATATCTTCATATGAAATATTTAAATCATCATAATTTATATCGGCAAATACAGGTTTAGCTCCTTGCTCTAATATTACTGTATTAGTTGCAAGCCAAGTATAAGGTGTTGAAATAACTTCATCTCCAGGTCCTATATTTAAACTTGCCAGAGCACATTTTAACGAACTAGTTCCGCTATTAGTAGCAACAGCATATTTTGATTTAAACCTTTTTTTTATTAAATTTCTAAATCTTAATTCATTTGGTCCTGTATTTATCCATTTAGATTTAATTGTTTTTTTTAATTCCTTTAAAACTCTTAAAGGAACGTTTATTCCCCAAGTTCTAATTTCATTATTAAATTTGTAATCTAGTTTTTGTTTTATCATTTATAATGATTCTTGATATATATATTAATTATTAGTATAGAAAGTAAACAATTAAATATACTAAATTGATCAAAATTTTAATCACAGGTGGTGCGGGTTACATTGGTTCTGTTTTAACAGGCCAATTATTAAAAAAAAAGTATCACGTAACAATATACGATAATTTAACTTATGGTGGTGAACATTTAATTCATTTTTTTTCATTTAAAAATTTTGAGTTTATAAAAGGAGATATTAGAGATGAAACAAATCTAAAAAGAGCATTAAAAAATAAAGATATAATAATTCATTTAGCTGCAATTGTAGGCTATCCGGCATGCAGTAGAAATCCAAAACTTGCAAAAGAAATTAATTATTTAGGTACGAAAAAATTACTAAAATTAAAAAGTCCTTCCCAAGCTATTTTTTTTGCCTCAACAGGCTCAAATTATGGAAGTATCGATGATATTTGCACCGAGGAAACTAAAGTAAATCCTCTTACAACATATGCTAAAACAAAGGACAAAGCAGAAAATTTAGTGAGAAATAATAAAAATTTTATAGCTTATAGATTTGCCACAGCTTATGGGAGTTCTCCAAGAATGAGATTTGATTTAATGGTAAATGACTTCGTGTACAAATTAGCAACACAGAATTATCTTGTAGTTTATGAGAAAAAATTTATGAGAACTTTTTTACATATACAAGATATTGGAAGATCCTTTTTACACGGAATTAACAATTTTCAATTAATGAAAGACAATGTTTATAACGTCGGTAATGAAAAACTAAATTATAGCAAAGAAGATGTTTGTAATGCTATAAAAAAAAAAATAAACGGATATATTTATTTTGCTGAAATTGGAACTGATAAAGATAAAAGAAATTATTATGTTTCATATGAAAAAATTAGAAAAACTGGTTTCTTGAATAAATATGATTTAGAATATGGAATCGATGAGCTGACAAAAACAATTAGTTTAATAAATAAACAAAATAATTTTTCTAATATCTAGAATACAAATATTTTTTCATAGATTTTATTATTTCTTTAATTTTATAAGAGTATTTTTTGTTTCTAAAATTGTGAATTGACTTTATTTTATATTCAACTACAGGAGCTTTAATATTAAACTCTTTATTAATTTTTAATTTTTTTGCTACTTCTAAACAAGATATGGGTTCTGAAACTAAGTTAATTTCGCGAATATTTTTTTTTAGGATTATTTTAATATCTTTAATAAGATTAGGAGTATAATACCACTGTAACTTAGAATGTTTATTATAATGTTCTATTTTTTTTTTTTTAATTAAATCAAAAAAAAATCCCTTTTTTTCATAATTGCCAAAAAGTGATGGAAGTTTAATAATTAAATAATTTTTAAAATTATTTTTAATAAAATTATTTAAAAGCAATCTATTAAAACCATAAGGATTTAAATGATTTTTTTTTATATAACTTCTTTCTGAAGAATTTTTATTTGAATATACATCAACTGTAGAAATACAAATAATTTGATTACAGTTAGTATTTTTAAGACAATTAATCAATTTTTTTACACTTTTTTTATCCTTTTTTCTATTTTTATTTGCAAGATACTTTTGCGATGATGGGGCAGATAAATAAATGATATTAAATTTTTGTTTTGTTATATTTTCGATGTTTTTTGAATCGAAAATATTTTTTATATTTGTTTTTTTCTTTATAAATTTCCCAATATAACCTTTGCCAATAATTGCATTATTTAATTTGTGTTTTTTCATAAATTATTTATACATTATTATTTTTAATTTATATCTTTGATTTTAAATAAAAAATATGAATATTTTAATACTTGGTGGAACTGGTTTTATAGGAAGTAAAATTTTAAAAAAAATACAGGTAAAATTTAAAGTAGAAAATTTATCTTTGTCTGAAGGATTTGATCTTAGAAAAGAAAATATAATAAAAAATTTTATAAAAAAAAAAAAATTTCATACAATAATTAATTGTGCTGCACACGTTGGAGGTTTAGGTTATATAAAAGAGAGAAAAGCCGAAATAATTTCAGATAATATTAAAATATATTTAAATCTATATTCATCTTTAAAAAATTTAAAAAAAAAGCCAAATATTATAAATCTTATTTCAAATTGTGTTTATCCGGGAAAACTTAAGCTTCAAAGTGAAAGTAAAGTTTTTGATGGACAGATCCATGACAGTGTTGAACCATTCGGTTTAGCAAAATTAGTATTATTAAAATTAGCAAAGTTTTTTTACGACCAGTATTCCATAAAAACCTTGAATTTAATTTTGCCTAACGCATATGGACCCGGAGATCATGTAGACACTAGAAGATCGCATGCTCTAAATGGTATAATTGTAAGAATGATAAATAGACAAAGAAAAAAAGAAAAATATTTTGAGATTTGGGGCAGTGGCAAACCAAAAAGAGAATGGATTTATGCTGATGATGTATCAAAATTAATTTTCATGATTTTAAATGATAAAAATATCTTTAAAAATTGTGAAAATTTAAATGTAGCCCAAAATAAATCTTACTCTATAAACTACATAGCTAAAAAAGTAAAAAAAATATTAAATTATAATTGTAAGTTATATAACAATTTAAAATTTCCGGATGGTGCTTCAATGAAGCAGTTGGATAACAAAATTTTTAATAAAAAATTTAAAAATTTTATTTTTACTGATTTTTCAAAAGGATTAAAAAAAACAATTAATTTTTATAAAAATACAATTTAATTGTTTTCATTTTTCTAATACACACAAACAAATTTTATTTAATTTTATAATTGAATGTTTTAGAAAAACTTCCCAATAATCTACCAATATATTTTGCCAAGCTCAAATTATTAAATTTTATTATAGAAATAAAAATCCCAATAATAGATGAAGCCAACATGGAATAATAAAAAAATATTAAAGATAATCTCTTATCATTTAATACAAAGTTTTTTATAACTTTAGCATGTAGAAAACCTTTATTAAAATTGTTTGAGCTATTAGTTTTATTAAAACTTTTATTAATATATTTGACTTTTGCTTTATTTGATAAAATTAAATCATATTTCTTATTTTTATTAAAACTATAAATAAGATCTTCTGCAACACACCAGTTTATCAAAGGATATTTTCTATCAAATATATCTTTACATTTATCAAATTTCCAAGACACACAACCACCATGTAGCCATTCTACTTTTGCATTTTTTACATTTTTATTCCATGCACTCACATATCCACTTTTTAGTACTTTTCCGATTTTGCTAGAATTTGTTAAAAAAATTTTTTGAAAAAATTTAACTTTAGGTAAATTATAATTTGATGGAACAAAACCAATTCCAATAACTTTATTTGATTGATTATTCCATAAATTTATTAAATTTTTTAAGAAATTCTTTGATAAAAGAATTTTACAATCTAATTGGATAATAATCTTTATGTTTTTTTTTATGTATTTTTTTGCTAATGATCTCTGATAAACTTGATTTTTATATTTGCTTCTCAATATTATAACCCTCTTAGAGCGATTTTGGTAAACTGTTTCTTTTGGTAAAGACAAAATAACTTGTCCTATTTTAATACTTTGTTTTAAAACAGAATTAATACATTCATTTAAATATTTCTCACCTATGGAAGTAACAATAATTGCAATATTTCTAGAATAATACTTTTGACTCATCATATTTTTAATTTGATATTATAATAAATAATACGATTAAGTTCACTTAAGATCTAAGTCAATTATATTATCACAATTATCAAATATAATAGAGTTGTGAGAAACAAATATTATAGTAATTTTTCTTTTAAGTTTATTAATAGATTTCAAAAGATTTTGCTCAGTTTTTTTGTCAAGTGCACTAGTCGCTTCATCAAAAAAAATTATATCCGGCTCTCTATAAAGAGCTCTTGCAATCGCAAGTCTTTGCCTTTGTCCTCCTGAAATAGCATATCCATTTTCTCCTATTAAACTTTGTTCTTTATCTTTTAAAGTATCAACAAATTCTAATAAATCTGCAACTTGTAAAGATTTTCTAACTTTAATTAAATCAATATTTTTTTTGTCTTCACCGAAAGCAACATTTCCACAAATTGTATCATTCATTAATGATATGTTTTGAGGAACATACCCACACCTGTTACGCCAATTTTGGAAATTGTTGTTAATTTCTTGGTTGTCAACTTTTACTTTTCCACTAGAAGGTTCAATTAACCCCATCAAAATATCTATTAAAGTAGTTTTACCGCTTCCACTTTCTCCCTTTATTCCAATAAAATCTCCTTTTTTAATTTTAAAATTTAAATTTTTTATGATCTCATTATTTTTTACATAACCAAAACTTAAATTTTCTACTTTTATTTCATTAATAAAGTTTATTTGTTCTTTTTTGATCTCTTCAAGAATTTTAAACTCTTTTGTTTTTTTCAATTCCTCTCTAATGACATTTAATGTTTTTTTTGAAAATCTAATGGATTGAAAAGAAAACATTAATTTATTTGCTGAAGGTAAAATTCTAAAAATTGCAACTCCATAAAAAGCAAGTGTAGTAACTATAACTGTACTCACAAAACCTAAAAAATTCATCATTACTGTTAACAAGCAAATACCCAATATAGCAAAAATTTCCATACCGATTCTAGGATATTGAGCAGAAACCTGATAAAAATAATTACTATTTTCTGATGTAATAGCATTATCAAAAAATATTTTGATAAAAAAATTTTCTTTATTAAATAATTTCAATTCTTTCATATTTTGAAAACTTAATTTTGAGTAATTAATAATTTGTTGATCACTTTCTACTCTTTTAATACCTGCTTCCTTCAACTTAGGTGAGATATATTTAAAATAAAAGAAAAGAATTACTGAAAAAACAAATATTAATGAAATAGTAAGCGTAAAGTTAAACAAAAGTAAAAAAGTCGTTAGACTTAATACAATTAAAAATTCTGAAACAAAAATTAATAAGTTTACTATAAATGTTGATCCAAAAGTTGCGCTTACATTCATAATATTTGAAATCAACTCAGCATGATCTTTTTTAATAAACTCAATATAGTTTTGACTTAAATATCTTTTAAAAAAATCTACCCTAATTAAAGTAATTAAATTCATAGAATATCTAGTTTGTTTAGCTACTACATAAATAACAAACAGATTTTTCAGTAAATAAAATAGAAGAATTATAATTATGAAAATATTAGAAAGTGATTTACTATTTGAATCACCAATATATTCATTAAATAACAATATATATTTATTTTCAATATAGCTTGGATCTACCAATGTTGTGACAAAAGGAATTACTAATGATATTCCAATTAATTCTAAGATTGAGACTATTATCATTAGAAAAATAAGAAAAAATATTTTTTCCTTATTAAAATATTTCAATATATAAAATATATCTTTTATTATTGTTGACATTTAAATTTTTATTAACCTTTATATTTTACATTATTTATTTATTTTTTTAAAATAATTGATTTTAAAAATTAAACAAATATTTTGACCTTAATTGTCTAAAATAAAAAATTTTATTTTCTATTTCTTCATTTGTTGAAAAAGTTCTATCAAAAATTAAATTATTATGATTTTTATTTCCTCCTGAGGAGTAAAAAATATAAAGTGGTTTAAATGATAATATTTGATTTAAATTTTTTTTAGAAAAATTTAAATTTGGAATACCGTGTGTAAAAGAAAAAATATTTAAAAAATTTTTATATTTTTTTAAAATTTCTAAATTCTTATAATAATAATATTCAATTTCTTCTGAGTCTAGTTTAATAATGTTCCAGTGATCATACATATGATTTCCCAAAAAAACTAAATTATTTTCAGAATATTGATTTAAAATTTTTTCATTAATTAAATTGCCTTGATAATTTATTATTTTATCTATTTCAATTTTATGATTTTTCATAAATTCTTCATAAAGTTTTGGATTAATATTATAAATTGTTTTTTTTTTTATTTTTTTTTCAAATAAAAATTTTATAAAGTTTTGATCATATTTAGACAAATAATCAATTTTAGATACTATATTAGGCTCATGATTTAAAATTGGACCCATATTCAAAAAATGTATAGAAGGAATTTTCTTTTCCAACATCATTGGTACTGCATTTTTAAAAGTACCTAAATAACCATCATCGAAAGTAATCAATGCTTTATTTTCTATTTTATTTTGAATTTCTAATGGTGATATAATGTTATAGTTTTGATTAATCCAATTTAGTATTTTTTTAAAATCACTAATTGAGTGGTAGATATTATATTTCTTTTGGAATAAACTTGGTTGATTTGAAATTTCATGAAACAAAAAAATTGTTAATTTATCTTTTTTCCCAAATTTTTTTTTAAAATTATAAATAATTGAACCAATAGCTTTTTTTAGTGAGTACTTAATCATTTAAAATTAAAGAATTCATATTTTTAAAGTTTGGTTTCATATAATAGTTCTTGCAATAATTAGATATTTTTTTTAATTTTTTTGAATAATAATTTCTTGAACTTCTTATTTTATTATAAATTTTTTGAAATTGAATTTCATTATAAACATCTAATTTTTTATTTTTAAGTTCATATAATGGATCTATACTTAATTCATTAGATTTTTTTAAATATACAGGATATAAACCATTTATACCTGCTTCAATTATAGAACCCGAACTCCTATAAATGGCAAAAAAACATTTGTTTAAATCATTATTAATATCATTATTACTCAATATTATATTGCTATTTAAAACTCTTATTTTTAAATAATTTCTTAACAATTTTGTATTCATTGAAGGGTGCAATCTTAATATAAATTTTAAGTCAGGAATTTTAATTGAAATTTTTAAAGCAAAATCTATTAGATAATATAATTCTTCTTTAGAAACTTCTGGTAAAATAAGACAATTTTTTTTTTTATGATTATTATTTATTTTTTTTAAATTTTTGTTAGAACCAATATTTATGACTCTTGAATCATCATATCCGCAATTTTTAAATTTTTTTTTAGCAATATTGCCTGACGTTAATATATAATTAGGTTGAAATTTTTTTCCAATTTGAACGAAAGGGAAAAATTGATACTTTGAAATTATTGAAAAATAATAACCATATATTTTAATTTTTTTATCTATTTTCCTAATTCTATAACATAACATTTTTTCCCAAGCATACCCCTCCATTGTAAAGAATATCTTTTTTGGTCTGCGAATTTTAATATAATTTATAATTTTATTTACCTCTACAATATTAGATAAAGATGAAAATATATTATTAAAACTTAAACTATCTTTTATAAATTTATTTTCGTACTTTGTTTTTTTTTTAAATATTAAGCTAAAATAAATAGTGTTTATTTCCAAAAGGATTAAAAAAAAATAATAAATATCAAAAAAAATATTACGATTTAATGATGTAAAATAAATATTTTTTTTTGAGGAATTAATTTTAATTTTAGGTATGTTTCGGTAAACTATATCGTACTTCTTATTTTTTCTCTTTAAAAATTTTATAAAGTGAGAAAAGTAAAAATCATTCAAATCAATTTTTTTTTTTGATACTAAATTTGATATAATCAATATGTCATTATTAAGTTTATCAGCCTTAATTAAAAAAAACATATTTTTGAAATAAAAAAAAATTTTACAAATAAAAAATGATATGTTGTTTTTTTTAGGTTTATATCTATTAAGATAATATGCATGAGATTTCATTACATTGAAATGAGAAATTGCAATTCTAATATAACTCGATCGTTTTAATAAAATTTTTTTTGATAATTTGCAGGCGGTGTTAAAATAATTTCTATTCAAATTTATTATCTTTTTTTTAATATATTTTTATAAATTAATCTTTTCAAATATATAATTTTTTACATAAATATTATTTGATTTAAATAATTTACTTTTATTAATCGATTTAATTTTAAAGTAATTTTTTGTTAACAATTTTATTATTTCATTTGTTTTTTTTTTATCTTTTTCATCAATTTCAATCAAAATTTCTTTTATTGAGGATTTTTTCAGTAATTTTATACCACCTTTTAAAATTATATTTTCATTACCATCAACATCTATTTTTATATAATTAGGAAAATCATTTTTTTTCATATCAATTATATTATCTATTGAAGATGAAAATACTTTATAGTTATTATTATATTTTTTTTTTTTTAATTTTTTACTTGTATATAAATAATTAAATGCTGAACCTTCAATGAAATTGCTATCATTGAAATTACAATAATCATTATTTACATTTCCTAATGGAATTTGATTAATAAAGATATTTTTATATAAATAATTAACACTTATATTACGACTTAAAATTCGTAAATTATTCATAGATGGCTCAAACGATATTACTTTAATTTTATTTCCATGAAACACAGATGAATAAATAGAATATAAACCAATATTTGCACCAATATCCCAAAAAATTATTTTTTTATTTTTATTTTTTTTAAAAGAATTTATCCAATTGATAGTTTCTGGTTCTTTTGTAAAAAGTGTATTTATTCTAAATTTTATTAAATGATTTGGACAAAAAAAATTAATTTTTTTTTTTTTTATAATTATTGAAATATATGAATCGTTTTGAATAAAAGTATAAAACCAAAGTAAAAAATCTTTATTAAAAAAAAATATAAAAATTTTATTAAAGAATTTTAATATTAAATATATTATATAAGAAATTTTTTTAATCATTTTATTATTTATTTATCCATGATGAACATCTATTGTGTTTTTCTTATAATTAAATATTATTGGCCTTAGTAAATATGAATTGGAAATAATTTTTATTTTTTCAATTTCTTTTAACTCTAAAATTTTTGAACATCCTTTATTTAATTTATAATTTTGGTTATTAAGCTCAAAATATAATTTATCATTTGAGGAATTATTTATAAATACTTCTATTTTATCATATTCAGAAAATTCATTTTGAATAATATAAATTTGATTTTTAAAAAAACTATTTACAATTATATTATTAAAATTATCATTGTTAGAATGGTTTAATTTACTGCAGGAAGATGGCAGATTTCCATGAACATATGAAAATAAATTATTTTTATATGAAAAACCAGTATAGCAGCTATTTCTTATTGAAATTGTTTTTTGTTTATTTGATTTATGAAATATATAAAATGTTCCATACCCCTCAAATCCATTTAAAAAATTTTTGTCAATTAACAATTGATTCATTTTTAAAATATTCATATTTTCAAGTTCTTTTATTTTATTATAATTTTGATCATAAAACTTTAAATCTACCGAACTTAATAGGTCTTCATAAAAAAAATTTAGAAGATCTGAAAATTTAAATATTGTTTTATAAGTACTATCTGTTCGCCATAAAAATGCATCTGAGATAGAATAATTTTCAGTCAAATTATTTAAGTTTAATTTTATTGGTTTAATATTTATTTTATTCCTTATTCTATAAATTATTGTTTTTTTAAAAAAATTTTTAATTAATAATTTCATTAATTTTCTCTTTTATGTTTCTTACTGTGTGATATTTATCTTTACTTATTATATAATGATGTGGAGGATGAGTATGTTCCATAGAAATATTTTTATCTTTAATTGAAATAAATATTGGAATACCTACATACTTATCTGAAAACATGTAAACATTTTCATTAATTAAACTTTTATTTATTTCAATTTCATTTGTTTTATTAGTTATTACCTGTTCTTTATGTAGAACTGCTTTTTTTTCAATATCTATAAAAAAAATTTGAAATTCCTTATGAATAGGCATTTTATAAATATTTCTAAAAAATATGAAGTTTTTATCAGCTAAGCTATTTAAAAGTGGATAGATCGGACTCAGCACACTTCCTTTTTTTTCTATCATATTAAAAGGGTAGTCTGATTGATATGAAGAAAAACCAAGATCATTAAAAACTTTCAAATTTGATCTATACTGAGGTTCGGTATTGGTAAAATTATTAAACTTTTTTAATTCTATAAAAAAAAAACTATTTTCATTTGTTTTTATTTCAAGATTTTTTTCCTCTGCTAAAAAATAAATTTTATTTTTATCAATTTGATTATTTTTAACAAAAAAAAAATTATTTTTAGTTTCTAAATCTAATTTTTTTATTAACCATCTTTTATCATTTATCTCACAGGAAAATAATTTTAATTTATAATTTATTTCACCATTATTTTTAAAAATTGGAACTTTAATTTCACAATTTAAATATTTATTTTTTATTCCAAAAAAAAAATTCATTGTTTTAAAATTTATATAAATTAATTAGCTTATTTAGTTCTTTTTTGAAAAGAGAGTCACCTTTATTAAATATTTTTTTAAATTTGAATTTTTCATAAAATATATCGATACCTACAACATTATTTTTTTTTTTATAAATTTTAAATTTTTTTAATATTTTATTTTCTCTTTCAATTTTTATTAATAAAATTTTATTTTTTCTTATCTCTTGGCTGGCCTTTTTAGTCATATAAACACTTGATACTATTGGAATAACATTTGACAAAATACATATTTTAGATATTCCCAATAATCTTTTCAACTGAATTTTTCTGTCTTTAATAGTGTGACCAAGGTCAAAACTTACTTTCGATCTAACGTCATCACCATCAATTATAATACGTTTATTTATTTTTTTTGAAATATAATTACTTGCATATGATTTGCCAGATCCAGAATATCCAAAAAACCAAATGCCTGAAATTTTTTTTCTATTTTGTTTCATCATAGATATTTTTTTCAAATTCAGCAATTTCTTCTGCTATTGAAGGTATTTTATCGTACTCGTAATGAATTTTTTTACTATACTTATATTTTATGTTTACTTTTTCAAATGAGAAAGCAAATTTGTTTATATTTAAAAAATTAGTAATTTTATTCATTAATTCCTGATTATTATAATTTTCATCATAAAATTTTTCATGAGAAAAAATCAAATAATTTCGTGGAAAAAACTTTTTTAATTGATACATCGCAACTGTATTAATGATTAACCAATGTAATCCTAGATCTGGCGAATTATTTATGAAAGCTTTTTTATAAATACTATTCTTAAGTTTGTGATTATTGCTAATTATAAAATCTTTATATGATCTAATATTTAAAATAATTTTAGAATTTGGAAACATTTTTTTTATTAACTTTAATCTTAAGGAGAAAAACGGGTGTTTAATTAAAATAGTTTTTTCCGTCTTAAATTTAAAAATTTCATTTACCAAGGAATTTTTGAATTGGTAATTTTCTTTATAAAATTTACTTAAATATTTTGGATGTCCCCATACAAAACCTTCTTTTTTAAAATTATTATGGTCACTATTTCTATCATCCAAACCATGCCAGATAAAATCTTCAGCAAATCCTGCTGTATGTCCTTTTGTTGAATAAGTGCTTTTATTTAATGCTTGATCACTTAATGACATTACATCTGGATGCTGCCTAAGAATAGATGAAAGCAATGAAGCTCCTGATCTATTGGTACTAATTAAAAATACGGGTTGTTTGTTTAATTCGTAGAATTTATTTTTTTTATTATTTTTTAAATCTTTTAAATAATTAAGTGTATTTATTAATTTATTTTTAACTGACATTTAAGTTTTATAAAAAACTCTTGTAATTTAATATTGTTATTGTATTTGCCCTCATACCACTACTTGGATAACTTACCCTTAATAATATAGCTTTTTTTGAGTTTATAAATATATCCTTTTTATAATGTTTTATGAACTTGTAAGTAAAATTTTCTAAATTTTTATTATTAAACTTAGGAATCAAACAGCCATTACAATTTTTTCTAATTTTTGATTGGTTGTAAATTTTAATATTGTCAGTAAAAATAAATAATTCAAGTTTTTTGTTAATTGTTCTGATTTTATCTATGACATATCCTTTCTTCGTAAACAAAACAACTTTACAATTTTTGATATCTTTAAGACTTTGCCACAAAACATTATCAATTTTATCTGAGACTAAGGATCTTTTTTTTTTTATTTTTTTTGGCTTTAATATTTTTTTAAGTGTTTTAATTATTTTTAAATAATTTTTATTTATCGCAGTTTCCTCGCTTAACATTATTGTATCAACATTAATTTGTTGTGAATATCCAATAGATATTAGGTCATTTTTAGATGGTATATTGTTCTCCATCATACTACCAAGATTCTCTGTTGCCATTATAATTGGCTTGCCTAGCTTTTGAGCACAATTAACAATTTTTTTTACATTTTCAAATAAGTTTAACTGACCCAATTCTGCTTGCAAGTCACCCCTATCTATCATAATAGCATCTGAAGCCTTTACAATATTTTCCAAATTTTTTAACCCAAGAAAATTTTCAATTTTAGAAATTATATTTTTCGAAGGAAATAATTTTTTTATTTTATAAATTATTTTTTCATCTTGAATAAAGCTTAAACCAATAGCATCAAATTTAATTTTTTTTAAATTTTTTAAAGAATTTAAATATTTTTTTTCTTGTAATTTATTATCGTAATTAGAAAAAGGAATATTTAAACCCTGGCCAGGTTCTAGTAAAAATTTGTCATTACTCTTGCCTATTATTTCATTTGAAGATCTCTTGACTATTTTAAAAAATCTTTTTCCATCAGATATTGTAAAATAATTTTTTTTTGATTTTGGTAATTTATTTGAAAGCTCTATTGATAAATATTTTGATAATTTAAATTTTTTTTTATAATGAAATTTAACTAACTGATTTTTTTTTATATTAATTATTTTTTCATTTTTTGTTCTTGGTTTAATTCCTGGAAGATCTACCAATATTATAGTTTCTTTAAATTGAGATTTAATTTTTTTTGACACCTTTTCATGCCAGGTTATTTTATTATGAGACAAATTTAGTCTAAAAAAATTTGTATATTTAATTATTTTTTTAATACTAGAATTATTAGATGTTATATTGCCAATTGTGGCTAAAATGTTTGTCATTTAAAATAATTTATTTTTAATTAAATAATCTTGTAAATCAATTCGTGCAAATTTATAGATTTTTTTGGTATATAGACAATTCCTAAATTCTGATCCTGAAATATTTTGCAGATATCTTTTACTTTGTAATTTCCTACATAAAACAATTTCTTTTCTTTTCTTGTGCCAAAAGCTACCATAATGCGTTAGTAATTTTATTTTTGAATTTTTCATATTCTTTCTAGCCATTTTTGTAGCTAAATAAAAAGGATAATAATTACCATGACCTGCATGATCTCGTCCTATACTAAAGTGTGTAAATCCAAAAGATTCTCTCAACAATCCATGATGTATAGCTTCTCTAGGCCCAGCATAAAACATATTAGCAATAATAGGTAAAAATGAAATTTTATCTTTATAATATTTTTTTAAGTATTTGTAAGCCAAAAATATTTTATTTGGGTTCACATCATCATTTTTTTTTGGTCCTATTAAAGGATTTATCACAACATGATTCACTCTTGATAAATAAAATTCAATTATTTTTTCATGTCCAAAATGAGGAATATTTCTTGTCTGAAAAGCTCCAACAGTTTTATATTTTAATTTTAATTTTTTAATTTTAATTCTAACATCATTATTATAAAAATTTATTTTTTTAATAATTTTCAAATATTTTTTTTTGGGATATAGACTATATGAATATATATCACCATAAGCTGACAAACTATTAAATGGGGCATAATCCTTTTTTTTTAATCCAAACATATATTTTAAAAAATTATTTTTTTTGTAAATATATGATGAATTATTTGAGTAGTTAAAAATACTTAATTTATCTGGAATTAAAATTGGCATTCCTGCTGAAATATTTTTTTCATAATGCAGTAAATCGTTTTTTTTTATAAATTTCTTTTGGTATTTAAAAGTTCCTGAAATTAAATTTGCATAATCAATTAAAAATCTTTTTTCAAATTTTAAATTTTGAATAAAATTGAGAAATTTAAGTTTTTGATCTAAATTCATAAATTCTCTAATTTTTTTTGAATTTGCATTTGATTATAAAGACTGATTTTTTTGATATTAAGAAATCTTTTAATTTTTTTGTTACAAAGACTCATGTCATTAGGTCTTTTAACCAAATTCTTTTCCTGAATAGAAATTTTTCTTATAAGTTTTTTATCAAATTTAAACTGTTCACAAATGTAAAGACCAAACTCATATTTACTAATTCTTTCATCTGACGATATATTGTAAGTACCATATTTTTTATTATTTAACAATTTATGAATAATATTACATAATGTTATAATATGAATGGGAGTATAATAAACATCATAAAATAAACTAATTTTTTTTTTTTTAACAAGGTTGTTATAAATAAAATTAAAGAAATTTTTTCTATTTTTTTGTTTTTGATAACCAAAAAAATTTGTCCTAATAATTAAAAACTTTTTCATTTTTTGTTTTATATAATTTTCAGATTTTATTTTTGCTAATGCATAATTATTTAAATGCTTGGTAAATGACTTCTCACCGTAGTAGCTCTTTTTTCCATCAAACAAATGATCTGAACTAATAAAAACAATAGTAGAATTATATTGTTTTGCTAAATCAGCTAAGATTTTAGGAAATTTATAATTAACTTTTAAAGAATATTTCGGATATTTCTGACATTTTTCTATATTTGTTTCTCCAGCACAATGAATAATGCTAAAATATTTTTTATTAATAATTAATTTTTTTAAATTTTTTATATTTTTTAGATTTGATTGAATACTATTTTTTTTATTAATATTATTTGTTGATAAATTGTATCCATAGGTAATATCAAAATCATTTTTTAATATTTTACTTAAATTAGAACCTAAAAAACCATTAGAACCTGTGATTAAAATTTTTTTTTTCAATTTATTTAATCTGTATAATTTTTTTTTTAATTTTATTTAAAGAGCTAAATAGTTCAACTTTAAGGGTTTTACTATAGTTTATTAAATTTCCACTAGAATCATAATAGATAAATTTTTTTTTCAATTTACGAGGAAAATCAAATGGTATCGTTGTAAATGGGTATAAAATTATAAAAAAATAATTATTAATATTTGATACAAAATTATAATTTCCATTTAATACTTTTATTTTTTTTTCAATTAAAAATTTTTTATATTCTTCCGAAGTTGCAGATCTTAAAATTCCTTTTTTAGGTTTTAAATAAGTCATAATTTTCATTTTTTTTGAATTATTAATATTAGAAATAAGCTGCAAGGTATGGTTAATAAATTTTTTTAAATTGTTCAAAGAATAATATGTTTCATATCTTTTCCCATTAAAATATATATCTTTCTCGGGGTTAACATCAAATATTAGTAATTTTTTGCTTTTAAAATTTATTTTCTTAAAAGATTTTTGTTCTTTATTAATTATTTCTATTTTTTTTTTGTTTATAAGTTTTTCAAATCTATACTTAAATTGTTTAAATATATTTTTATAAAAATAATGTTTATCAGCATTAATATAATGTAACCATATACTTGGTAGTTTTTTATCTTGATGATTAAAATATAATCCTAATAATGGATCAACTGAACTCCATATAAACACCGTATTTAATTTTTTTTTTTTATTTTTAAACCACAAAGGTGTGTCGGTTAATTTAGATATATTACAAAATATATTGATAACTAAATTTTTAGAATACAAATATTGAATGATTTCTCTTTCTATAAGATCTTTTGATATTAATAAATAAATCGGTTTATTTATAATATTTATAGTCAATCTAAAAAATAATATTATAAAGTAAAATATAAAAAAAATTTTACTATTGATATTTTGAGTTAATGAAAACAATTTGACTAATGAATTTTTTGCAAAAAAAATATTTTTTTTAAATAAATAATTTTTTTTATAATCGATTATAAATATTGAGTTTTTTTCGATACGAAAATTTTTTTTTAAACTATTTATTTGTTTATAAAATTCAGAAATTTTTATTCTTTCTTTCCCAAAAAAAATGAGGTTTATTTTTCTATCCCTAATTTTATTTGTAAATATTGTTAACAAGATAGAAATTAAATAATATAAAAAATAATAAATAAACTTAAAATAAAATCTTATAAATCCATAAAGACTTATTTTTATTTCAGAATTTTTAATATTTAACTTAACACCACCTTCACAAAAATTTTCAATAATTAATTCTTTTTTAGAAATGTTAGTTGTATCTATTATATCAATTTTATTTATATTAAAAATTAAAATTATTTTTTGTATTAATCTTTTTGATAATGTTTCATTTTTTGTTGTATTAAAAATTTTTTTATATAATTGATTTATATATTTGTGATAGTAATTTCTTGGTGACATTATTTTGAATTAATTTATTTAATTGATATACCTTTACTAAATATTTTTTTTTTATTTTTAGAAAATAATTTTGACTTTTTAAAACCAAAATTTTCTTCAATTATGAATTTTAAATAATTTAGTCCATATTTATGAGTAAATGCATATCCTCCACCAAATCTTGGATTCAAATCAATCAAATAAATGCTATTATTTCGCTTTGAAACAATTAAATCACAATCTAAATTTCCCTTATGTTTCAATGCTTTAGATATTCTTTTTGAAAAATTTAATATTTTTTTAGAGAAAATTATTTTAGCTTGATCTGTTTCGCCTGATCTCATTAAAATTTTTTTTTTTATACAGGCTGATACAAAATTTCCATTAATATCATTTAAAATATCAACTCCATATTCATCTCCTAAAATTTTTTTTTGAAATATAAATTCTTGTTTACTAATTTTATTAATTTTAATATATTTTGATTTTTGAATAATATTTTTACTCCCACTTCCATGAATTGGCTTTATAATTATATCATTAGTTAATTTTTTAAATTTTATTATTTTAGGTGTCAGTATTTTATTCTTTAAACAAAATTTGTTCATTAACAATTTATTATTACAAATTTTGATTGTTTTATAATCTGATATCAAAATTTTTGCATTATGATTATTAAATTTTTTTACATTTCTTGACAATAATTCAAGTTCGTAATCAGAAGCAGGAATTATTAATTCAATTTTATTCTTTTTTGAAATTCCAATTAATTTTTTTATATAAATTTGTTTATGTTTTGATTTTGGCGTTTTTATTTTTTTTACATTATCATTAAACATCATGCCTGAAGCATGTTGATTCGGATCTGATACAAAAATTTTTATTTTTTTATATTTTTTTTTTAAGTCTTGTAAAAAATCAACGAGATATGTTCTTCTTCCAATATTCGTAATTAATATATTCATTTATATTTTAATATTTATAAAATTTTTTTTAATCAATTTTTTGTTAATTTTTAATTGAGATATATATAAGGCTATAGATTTTGGATTAATTTTTTTTTCATAAGGATTTTTCATATATTTTAATTTTTTTAAAAAATATTTGTTTTGTGCCTTTTTTATTGCATTAGTTATATCCTTTGCTTTATATGAAGAGTTAATAACATTTAGTGGTATAATTTTTCCTTCTTGACGGTCACCTATATTAATTGATGGTAATTTAAATGAAGCAGCTTCTACTATACCGCTTGAAGAGTTGCCTATAATAATTTTACATTTTTCTAATAAATTTTTATAAATTACATCACCTGCATTTTTTATAAAAATATATTTTTTTTTATATTTTTTTTTTAAATTAATAAATTTTTTAATCTTATTGATTATTTCATTATTTTTTTTGTCAGCATTAGGGTATGTAAAAATAATTTGAAAATTAAATCTTGATAAAGACAACAATAAATTATTAAGATATTTTTTCGTATTATTTAAATCATTTGTTATTGGATGAAAATTTACTAATAAAGTAGGTTTATCTAAATTCAATTTAATTATTTTATATAGATATTTATTATCATGTGTTGGTAATTTTTTTAGATATTTTAGCTCGGGTATACCAATAACTTTTACTCTCCATTTTTCTTCTCCTAACTGAAATAATCTTCTTGCATATTTTTCATGGGCTACTAGATGAAAATGAGACATTTTCGTAATTGCATGTCTATTTAATTCATCTGTTGCACCAACTGTAACTGCTCCGCCAAATATATGAATAATTGGAATATTGAAGCCAATTGCTGTAGCAGCAGCAGCCAACATTTCATATCTGTCTCCTAAAACTATAATAATATCAGGCTTTCTTCTTTTGAATAAATTTACTAAAAAACTTACTTCAATTTTAAATGATTTTTCATAATCATAACTTTTGTAAGCATTACGATTAATTATTGAGAATTTTTTTTTTTTTATTTCTTTTATTGTCTCTCCAAATTTTTTTGAATAATGAACATTAGAAGCAATAATTTTTAAATTAACATTATTTAATAAATTTAATTCTTTTAATATAATATAATATCTATCAAAATCAGACCTACCTGCACTATATGCATAAATTAATTTTTTCATTTAATTTAAATATTTTTTTAAATTTTTTTTTTTTATAAACAAATGTTCAGATTTTAATAATCTATTTTTAAGAATATTAGTTTTAACTTTTTTATTAATAAAAAATTTTAAATAGAAGGGATTAAAACCAGTGCCAGGCCTTTTAAAACATATATCTTTAATTTTTATTCTCTCGCCCTTTTTAATATTATTTTTTGTAACTATACTTTTTCTAGACATTCTCTTAACATTTATTTCATCTTTTAGAAAATTTTTATTAAATGAACCTAAAACTTTTTCAAAATTTCTTATCCTTTTAACAAACTTTTTAAAATCACTAAAATTTAAAGAAGTTTTATGATCTGGGCCTTGTAAATTATTATTTAATGTAACATGCTTTTCAATATATTCTGCACCTTTTGCAATAGCACCAATAGCAGAAACATCGTCTCTTGTGTGATCCGAAAAACCAACACTTGTTTTGAAATTTTTTTTTAATGTATCAATAAAATTTAAATTTATATTTTCAGCTTTAGTGGGATATGAGCTAACACAATGCATCAAAATAAGTCTTTTTTTATTTTTTAAAATATTTATAGTTTTTGATATAGTCTTTAAATCTGCCATACCTGTAGATAATAAAACTTTTTTTTTTTGACTTGATATATATTTTAACATATCTACTGAACAAATTTCTCCTGAAGGAATTTTAAAAAATGGTAATTTTATAATTGAATTAAGTTGTTTAAGTCCATCTAAATCAAAAAAAGAACAAGCATATTTTTTTTTTAATGATAAACATAATTTGTAAAGTTTAATATGTTCATTAATATTTAATTGATTTTGTTGACTCATTTCAATCACGGTTCTTTGAACATCATTTTTTTTCTGATAGTTTGCTTTAAAGGAATCTTCACTGTAAACTTTGTAAGGATTTGCAAATTGAAACTTAATAAAATCAACATCTAGTTTTGATAACTTATATATTAATTTTTTAGCGTTATTGTAAGATCCATTATGATTAGGGCCAATCTCTGCAATAATTTTAACTTTTTTCATTATATTACTATATTGTATTTATTTTTTTTGTTTGACGTTGTTTTATATGAGAATTTATTTTTTTAAGTTTAGGTTTTTTTTTAATAAATTTAATTAAATTTCTAGTATTAATTTTTGATTTTTTAATATTCTTTGAAATAATATTTATTAATTTATAATCTTCAATTTCATCTAATGTAAATCTTAGCTTAGGTTGATTGTGATTTCTATCAACTAATTTAAAATTTTCGCATTTCATATCAGGATTTTTTTTAAAATAATCTCCCCAAATTTCTGTATCCGTATCTTTTTTTTTTTTTAAAATATTTTTTAGTGCATTTGTATTTATAACGTATGATCTTAATCCAATTGGAAGTTTGTTTATCTCGGTAAAATCATTGTTTTTATTTATATGAAATTTTAACATTTTTTGAGCATATTCCAAATCAACAAAAGGATTATCGGCGGTTATATTAATAGTATTTCTCCAACCCATTTTGATTGAAGAAGAATATATTCTCTTTAATACATCTTTAGCGTGGCCTCTATAGAAAAAAATTGAATGTATTTTAGAAATTTCGATTAAAATATCATCAGATTTATATTTTGAAGTAATTAAACAAATTTTTTTATTTCCAAATTTTTTAATAATTCTTGTTATAAGGTATTCAATTACCGTTTGTTTAAGTAAAGGTAGTAAAACCTTTTTTTTTAATCTTTTAGACTTTGTTCTTGCAGTAATTATTATGCCAAAATTTAAATTATTCAATTTTTTTCTAGATGTTTGTAATATAATTGATCTTGTATTTTTAAATTAACAGTTAATTTTTTTCCAATTATTTTTTTTAGATCTCCTGCATTTATACCTATTTTATGAGATCTGCGTAAAATAATGTCTTCTTTATTTAGAATACTTCCTTTTTTTAAGTTTTTAGATACAAACAAATTTTTTTTACAATAAATTCTGTATCTTTGCTCATCTTTAGAAAAATTACCAAATTTTCCATTTCCAATAGAGTTAAAAGAGTTATTACAAATTTGTACAAATTGTTTAAAATCTTTACCATCAATTGCAGAAATACTATCTGTTCCCTGTCTAATTGCATTATCTGTAATATGTTTTTCAATTATATTTATACCCAATCCAATGGCTAAAGTAGGCATTGCATACCCAGAATGATCATTAACTGAATGATCTTGATATCCAACATTTAAATTAAACAATTTTTTTAATTTTAGAATTCGTTTTAAGTTAAGTTTTTCTGGTTTTGTGGGAAAAAGTTGATATCCATAAAGCAACCAAATCTTACAATTTTTATTTTTATTTTTTATAAAATTTACAGCATTTTTTATTTCTGCTAATGTGCTTGCACCAACTGAAAGATCAATTCTTTTTCCTATTTTTGAAGTTGCCTCTAATAATTCATAATTATCTAAATCAGCACTATGCAATTTAAATGCGTCAGCTCCTAATTTATCAGAAAAAATTAATTCATCACTTGATGGAATAGAACTAATAATTTCTAAATTTGGATATTTTTTTTTTGTATAATTAAAACATTTAATCCATTCATCTTTAGTTAAAACTAATTTTTTTATTTTTTTAAAATCAGGATGATTTTTTGTGATAGTATTTTTATGACTAAATACTCTAAATTGAATTGACTGTGCATTTGAATTTCCTACAAAATCTATCATTTTAATTAATTTCATTAAAGAACCATCATGAGCACATGCTGTCTCTGCAATTATATAAGGTTTATTATATTTATTTTTCATAAGAAAATTTTTCAGTAATATTTTTTAAATGTTTTTTTCTACTTAATTCATTCCAGTTTTCATATATTGGAAATACAGATATTTTTTGTTTCAGTTTCATTAATAATTTAATTACCTCATCTATGTCTGTATATTTTCTCTTTATAAATTTTAAAACTTTAGAGTTTAGTACGTATATTCCTGCATTTATTTCATGACTAAAGATAGGTTTTTCTAGCAAATTATTAAACTTATCTGTTTGTCTGTTAATAATACCGTAAGGAACTTCATAATTATATTTTACAGTTGAGATTGTAAATGTTGCTTTTTCCTCTAAATGGGTTTTTACAAGCTCTGAATAATTAATATTTGTTAAAATATCTGCGTTCAAAAGTATAAAATTTTTATACTTAAAATTTTTAATCAAAGATAAACCTCCAGCAGTTCCTAATTTTTTTTTTTCATTAATATAATTAATTTTTAAACCAAATTTTGAACCATCTCCTAATTTTTTTTTTATTTTAAAACCCAAATAATTAATAATTATAAATATATTTTTAAAATTATTTGCAGATAAATTTTTTAGTATTCTGTTTATGATTGTTTCTTTACCAATTCTTATTAATGGTTTAGGAATTTTATTAGTTAAAGGCCTCATCCTTTTTCCTTCACCGCCAGCCATTATTACAACTGGTATTTTTGATAAATTATCCTCATTATTTTCATCAAACACAATTAAATCATTAATCTTTTTATTCTTTATGATTACTAAGTGTCTTATTTTGTGTTTCTTAAACTTTGCAAAAATTAGACTAAAATTATCTTTATCTTTATAATCTATATATTTAGGGTTTCTTCTCATTATCAACTCTACTCTAGAGTTTAAATCTATTTTTTTTATAATTGCTCTTCTTATATCCCCATCAGTAATTGTTCCGATGAGATCCTTTTTTTTATTTGTTACAATAACAAAACCTTGTAATTTATTTTTATTTAAATTTTCTATAGCCTCAAAAATTGTTGAATTTTTTTTTACAAAAACGAATCTATTAAGTTTCATTTCCTTGATAAAAATTGATCTAATTTATTTTCTGATATATTTGCGCCACTTGGTAAAATAATAAGTCTTTTAAATAATTTATTTGTAATAGAAAGATTCATTTTTGGATAATTTTTTAAATATTTAAGAGTATGAAGAGGTGTCCACATGGATTTAGATAGTATTTTATTCTTATGAAATTCTTTTAAAAGGTTTTTGGCTTTATTTTTATTATTATTAAGTAATAAAAATTGATGCCAATAATTACTTCTGCAATTTACAGGTTCAGAGAAGAATTTAACATTTTTTTCTTCAGCTAAGATTTTTTTATAAAATTTAGCAATTTTTCTTTTTCTATTAATTATCATCTTTAACTGTTTAACTTGACTACAACCAAGTGCGGCCGAAATATTTATCATCCTATAATTGTATCCCAATTCTTCAAATTTTTGCTCCCAAGGATGTGGAATTTTAGCCAATGTTGTTAATTTTCTAATTTTTTTAGAAATTTTCTGGCTGTTTGTAATTATTGCACCACCGCCACCTGTTGTAATTGTTTTATTCCCATTAAAACTTAGCACACCTATTTTACCAAATGTTCCTACATGTTTGTTATTGTAGTAACTTCCAATTGCTTCGGCTGCATCCTCAATTAACTCTAGATTAAAATCTTTGCAAATTTTTTTCAGTTCATTTAAATTTGCTGGATGGCCATATGCATGAACAACAATTAATGCCTTAATAATTTTTTTTGTTTTTTTATTAAAACATTTTTTGCCTTTTACAATTGTGTTATTTTTTAAATATTTTTCGAGTTTTGCTGGATCAACTCCAATTGTATTTTCACAAATATCAACAAAATGTGGATCTGCACCACAATATATTATTGCATTTGCTGTAGATACATATGTTGCTGAAGGAAGCAAAACTTCATCGTTTTTTTTAATGTCAATAGAGACTAAAGCTACATGTAAAGCTGAAGTTCCAGAATTGACTGCAATAACATAATTAGCACAAGTAAATTTTTTAATTTCCTCTTCAAAAAGACCTACATATTTACCCACAGTTGAAACAAATGTACTGTTCAAACATCGATTTACATATTTTTTATCTAATTTTGTAATTATAGGCTCATGAACTGGAACAATTTTTTTTGAATAAATATTTTTTATCAATTTTTGTATTTTTATTATATTCATAAACACTTAATATCATTTAAATAATGATCAAAAACAATTATATCAACAAAAAATTATGAGAATAATAGGCAGACTAGATATTAAAAACTCTAATCTAATTAAAGGCGTTAATTTGGAAGGATTAAGAAAAGTTGGGGACCCAAATGATTTTGCTTTAAAATATTATGAGTCAGGAATTGATGAATTGATTTTCATGGACTCGGTAGCATCTCTTTATGGTAGGAATAACCTAAATAATATAATTAAAGCTGCAACAAAGGACATATTCATACCTATTACAGTTGGGGGAGGAGTAAGATCAATCTATGATGCTGAAATAATATTCAATTCAGGTGCAGACAAAATAGCAATAAATACCGCCGCAGTAGATAATCCAAATTTAATAAATCTTCTCGCAAAAAAGTATGGCAGTCAATCAATTGTTTTATCCGTTGAAGCAAAAAAAAAATCAGATCTCATGTGGGAAGTATTTACTCATAATGGAAGAGAAAGCACCAATATAGATGTTATTGATTGGGTTAAAAAAGCAGAACAACTTGGAGCAGGCGAAATATTATTAACATCAGTCGACAAGGAAGGCACAAGAGAAGGTTTTGATTTAGATTTAATAAATTCAACATGTGAAAGTGTAAACTTACCAATCATAGCAAGCGGGGGGTTTGGTAAAATTTCGCATCTACGTGACTTGTGCAGCAGAACAAAATGTGATGCGGTTGCAGTTGCATATGCAATTCATTACGATAAAGTTAAAATAGAGTCGATTAGAGAAGAATTATTAGAATTGGGCCAAAACATAAGAAAATTTTAAATGAAATATATTTCAATTCTAGATTATGGTTGTGGTAACATTTTAAGCATTAAAAGAGCTATTGAAAAGATAGGCTATGAGAGTTTAGTGACAAAAAATGAAAAAGAAATATTTAATTCAAATTTTGTTATATTGCCTGGAGTTGGTTCTTTTAAAAATGCTATGGATTTAATTAAGAAAAATGAATTAGATAAAGTAATAAAAAATGCAATTTATAATAAGGAACTACCTTTATTAGGCATATGTCTTGGAATGCAATTGCTGTTTTCAAAAAGCTATGAGGAAAAGTTAACTCATGGTTTAAATATTATTAATGGAGATGTTGTATCTATTAAAAGTAAAAAAAAATCTCAAATTAAAGTTCCACATATTAAATGGAGCACAGTAAAAACTATAAATGAAGAAAATAAATTTTTAAAATCAGATCTAAACAAAAAAAGTTTTTACTTTGTTCATTCATATATTGCAGAGACAAATAAAAAAAATGAGACAATTGCAACCACTGAATACAATAATATTACCATTCCATCTGTCGTTAAGAACAAAAATGTTATAGGTTGCCAATTTCATCCAGAAAAAAGTGGGGAAAATGGAATTAAATTTTTATCAACTATAATTAAAAAATATGTCTAGTAAAAAAATTGATATAAATAAAAAATATAATTTACCAAATGAGATATTATTCTGTAAAAAATGTGTTATTTCAAATCAAAGACCAAGAATAGTCTTTGATGAAGAACAAGTATGTAATGCTTGTAAATACTTTGAATATAAAAAAAAGATAGATTGGAAAAAAAGAGAAAATGAATTAATAGAACTTTGTAATAAATATAGATCAAGCGATCATAGTTACGATTGTGTTGTACCATCGTCTGGGGGTAAAGACTCTGCTACAGTTGCACACCAACTTAAACATATTTATGGCATGAACCCCTTAACAGTTACTTGGTCACCACTAAAATATACTCAAATTGGATGGGAAAATTTATCTAATTTTAATGAAAGTGGCTTTGATGTGATTTTAGGTATGCCTAAAGGAGATGTTGCAAAAAGATTGTGTAAAGAAGCTTTAATTGAAATGGGAGATCCATTTCAGGGTTTTATTTATGGACAAGTTTTATTTCCTTTAAGTATAGCAATAAAATATGGGATAAAACTTGTATTTAGAGGAGAAAATGCTGAAGCAGAATATGGCGGATTAAGGAAACAATGGGATAAAAAATCCCTTTCTTTAAAAGAGTTTAATGAAGTTTATTTCTCAAAATATGATGTTGATTTTTGGCTATCTAAAGGATTTACAAAAAAAGATCTTGCATTTTATCTGCCCCTATCTGAAGAGGAAATAAATAAATTTGAAACTGAGTCATTTTTTTATGGATATTTCAAAGATTGGTCAAATCATAGTAATTTTTATTACGCAAGTGAGAACACGGGATTTAAACCTAATAATAGAAGAACAGAGGGAACATACACAAAGTACTCTTCTATAGATGACAAAATAGATCCATTTCATCATTATTTCTCTCTTTTAAAATTTGGACATGGGAGGTGTACAGCTAATGCAGCTAGAGAAGTTAGAGAAGGATATATTACTAGAGAAGAAGCTGTAGCATTAGTTCATAGATACGATGAAGAGTTTCCAAATTTATATTTCAAAGATTTCTTAGATTATTGCGATATAACACAAGAAGAATATTATGAAATAGAAGACAAATGGAGAAATCCAAAAATCTGGGGCATGAAAGGAAATAAATGGATGAAAAAATTTCCTGTTAAATAAAATATTATTCTATTTTTTTTAAACCAAAGTCTTTGAGTTCATAAATTTGTTGACAATATTCTCTTAAAATATTGATTTTATGACTAATTATAATAGCTGTTATTCCAGTTTGATTTTTAATTATAGAATCTAAGATTTTTCTTTCATTATCCTCATCTAGACTGGCAGTGGCTTCATCTAAAATTAAAATTTTTGATTTTTTATATAAAGCTCTTGCTATACCTATTCTCTGTATTTGACCACCTGAAACCCTAACGCCTTTTTCTCCTAAAAAAAGATCTTTATGGTCTTTATTTTTAATTAATTCTTCTAGATTGGTTTGTGCAATTACATTTAAATATTTATTTTCATCATAACCTTTTTCATCAAGAATAATATTTTTTTTTAACGTTTCATCCAAAAGAAAAACTGATTGTGGAACATAACCAATAAGACTTAACCAATTTTCATGATTCTTTTTAATATTTGTTTGGTCTACGTTTATCTCACCTTTTTGTGGTTCAATTAAGCCTAAAACCAAATCAACTAAAGTACTTTTTCCTGAACCAGATACTCCAAAAATACCCGTGACTGATTTATTAGCAATTTCTAAATTCAAGTTTTTAAAAATAACTTTTTTTGGATTTTTATATTCAAAAAAGATATTGTTTAATTTAATTGACTTATTAAAATCATATTGAAAAATTTTTTCGCTTGGCTTTTTTAATTTTTCTTCTCTTAATTCATTCACGATATTGTCTAGAGATGGAGAAGATTTTTTTAAATTTTGCAATGATACTAAAATACTTGATATTGAAGGTAATGTTCTTACCGCAACTAAAGCAAAAACACCTAATATTGAAATAATTTTTGAAAATTCATTATTATTTTCTAGCAAGGTAAATATTAAATAAATTAGAATGAAAATAGTAAGAGATTCAAAAACCAGTCTAGGTAATTTTGTTAAAAACTCTCCATAAAAGTTATATTTTAAAAATTTATTATTTATTTTTGAAAAATCTTCTAGTGAATTATTTTCTAGTGAAAATACTTTTATCTCTTTAATCCCACCAAAAATTTCTTGTAGTTTTTTTATTTTACTCGATGAAAGATTAAATCTTTTTAAGCCCCATTTATATAAATAATTTTTTGTAATTGTAAAATATATTGAACTAAAAATTAAAAAAAATATAAATACAACTAATGTATTTTTGAAATCAATATTTAAAAGAAATACAAGTAAGAATAATAATAAAGCAAATTCAGTTATAATATTAACTACTGGAAGCACTATACCAGAAACAATTACAGATATTTCGCCATGAGAATTCCTTATAAGATCAGATGAGTTAGTATTCGAGAAAAAAGAATATGGATATCTTAACAAGTTTTTTAAATATTTATTTGATAGTTTATAATTTAAATTTCTCAAGAAATTTTCTCTATAATATAAAACGAACATCAAATATATTAATTTTATTGCAAAGACACTAAATATTATTTTAAGAATTATTTTTACTTGAAGCTTTGGATCTAAATTTTTATTTAAAAAATTGTTGATATAATCAAAAATAAAAAAATTATTAAATTCGCTATCCGTAATAAACGCTATAAGTGGAACAAATATACTAATACTCAACATATCAAGAAAAGAACCTAAAATTGACAGAATAACTACAATATAAAAATTTTTTTTGTTGTTATTAATAACAACTGAAAACAGTTTATCATTAAATAGTTCTAAATTTTTTAACATTCAAGATTTTAAATAATTTAATAGAAATTGTAATTTAAGTTTATTATAAATTATTTATGATTCAAACAAATACATTAAATAAAAATCTGCATAATGAATTAGAAAATATAATTGATTTGTTAAAGCAAATTGATGATCAAAAAATGCCTAATTATTTAAGATTAGTCAAAGAGAGCATCAAGACAATCAAAAATGGAGGAAAATTAATTTTTTTTGGAAATGGCGGAAGTGCAGCTGATGCACAACACCTTGCGACAGAACTTACTGTAAAGTATAAAAAAAAAAGGAGAGCTATTGCGGCAATTTCTTTAGCCACAGACACATCTGCTTTAACGGCTATAGGAAATGATTTTAGCTTTGATAATATATTTGAAAGGCAGATCGAAGCGCTTGGGAAAAAAAATGATATTTCTATTGCGATAACTTCTTCTGGTAATAGCAATAATTTAATTAAAGCATCAAAACTTGCTAGGAAAATGGGAATTAAAACTTTCTGTTTATCAGGAAACAAAGGAGGTAAACTAAAAAAATATGTAAAATTTCCAATTATTATACCATCAAATATTGTTTCTCACGTTCAAGCTGCTGAAATTATTATTGGTCAAGCCCTATGTTCAGAAATTGAAAACTACTTTACAAAATATTAATGAAGTTTAATGTTAATCTAGTTTTTTTAGCTGGTGGAATAGGTGCCAGAATTAAAAAATATACAAATAAAATTCCCAAACCTCTTTTAAAGTTTACAAAGAATGAATTTTTACAAGATTTAATTAATTTTAATGCAAAATTTAATTTTGATAAAATATATATACTTAGTGGTTATAAATCCTATAAGTTTATAAAAAAATATAAAAATAGTATTAACAATTTAACTGATACTAAGTTAATTTCTGAAAAAGTACCCTTAGATACTGGTGGTGCTTTAAGCCAACTAAAAAAAACAAAAAATGATATAATATTAATAAATGGAGATACTTTTTTTGATATAGATCTAAATGATTTTATAAATAAAAGTAAATCTAATAAATGTGATTGCACAATAGCTCTGACAAAAAGTTATATATCCCAAAACGAGAAGCTTTCGAATTTATCAATAAAAAAAAATGGATACTTGAAGATAGTTAAAAATTCAAATTTAAAAAATGCAGGAATATATTTTTTTAAGAATAGATTTTTAAAATCGATTCCAAAAAAAAAAATTTCTTTAGAAAATGAAATTTTATTAAAGAAGATCAAAGATAACAAAGTAAAAGGTATATTTTATAAAAAGAAATTTATTGATGTTGGATCATATAAAAATATAACTTTAGGAAAAAAAATTTTTCCGAAATTATTTAGAAAATCTGGAATTATTTTAGATAGAGATGGTGTTATAAACCATGATTATGGATATGTTCATAAATTTAACAAATTTAAATTTAGACCCGGTGTTATTAAAGCATTAAAATATTTAACAAAAAAAAATATTTATATTTTTATTGTTACAAACCAAGCCGGGATTGCAAAAAAAAAATTTAGAGAAAGTGATTTTTTTATACTACAAAAAAAATTAAAATTTTTATTATCTAAAAAAAAAGTTTTTATTGATGATGTTCAGTTTTGTCCACATCATCCTGATGGAAAGATAAAGAAATATAAAAAGAAATGTGCATGTAGAAAACCAAAAAATGGTATGATTTTACAATTAATAAAAAAATGGAATATAAGTAGAGATAAATTATTCATGATTGGTGATAAAAAAACAGATAAAGATGCGGCAATTAGTTCAAATATCAAATTTGAATATGTTGAAAATGATTTATTTAAACAGATTAGAAAAATTTATTAATAATTGTTTTTTATTTTGATTTTTGAATATTTAAAAATATTTACCAACTCTTTAATTCCATCATCTAGAGTAATTTTAGCTTTAAAACCTTTTTTCTCAATTTTTCTGTTGCTTACAAAATAATCTCTCTTATCTGGATCTTTCTTGTTTTCACGAATTACAATTCTTAAATTTTTTAGATTTTTTTTTATTTTTTTTGCCAATTGTAGTTTATTTATATTTGCTGTGGAAAGTCCTAAATTGTAAGTTTCACCTCTCAAATTATTAAAATTTTTAATTGCAAATTCGAAAGCATCAACAACATCATTTATATGTATAAAATTTCTTCTAAAATGTGATTCATATAGTTCTAATTTATTTTCTTTAATAGCCTTGTAAACAAAGTTGTTTACCAATAAATCTGTTCTCATTCTATAAGAATAACCAAATACTGTTGCCAATCTAAAACAAATTGAGTTTTTAAATTTTAAAACTACTTTTTCAGCTTCTGATTTAGTAATCCCATAGTGTGAGATTGGATTTAATGGAGAGTTTTCGTCACAATATTTATTTTTTTTTCCAACTCCATAGCCTGAATTTGATGTTGGATAAATAATTTTCTGATTATTATTCAAAATATTAACAATATATTTTATATTATTTAAGTTAATTTCAGTTGCATATTTTTTAAATTTCTCACAAAGTGGAGCTCCGACTAATCCTGCTAGAGGAATAATTATATCATTTTTTTTTACTAAAGATTTTAATAATTTTTTATTTCTTACATCGCCTTTAATAAAGTTAAAATTTGTATATGAAAAAATATGATTTAAAGAAGCATCATCAAATTTTAAATTATCTAAAACCGTTACTTTATATCTGCTTGAAACTAGTTTCGTAGAAAGTTTGCTGCCTATATATCCCGCCCCACCTGTAATTAAAATTTTAATTTTATTCATTTCTATGTATTAAATGAATTTAATATTTTTGTTAATTTTAATATTTTATTCTTTTTGAGACCTGGATAGTTTCCTATGTAATATCCAAAAAAATGGATATGCTCTACGTTTTTGAAATTACTTAATTTAATATGTTTAGTTTCTTGAGATATATAAGGTTGCCTTAATTGATTGCCGCCACCCGCATTCCCTCTGCGATATTCAATTTTATATTTTTTCATAGTTTCCTCTAACTTTTTTCTGAGTACAAAACTCTTTTTTTTTAAAATTAAAGGAAATGCATAGTTGCTTATTCCATCCATATTATAATCTCCAACAAAATAATTTTTATCTAAATTTTTTAAAAAATATCTAAAATTTTCATTTCTTTTTTTAATATTTCTATCTAATCTTTTTAATTGACTTAGACCAAGCAATCCACCAATTTCATTATTTCTAAAGTTAAATCCTTTATGTATAAAAATAAATTTTGGTGATAACTTTGGATATTTTTTTATAATTTTTTTTTCTTCAATTTTTGAATCAATTTCTCTCAACATACCGTGTGATCTTAAACTTCTTGCAATTTGATAAATTTTTTTATTATTTGTACTAATCATACCTCCTTCAATCGTAGACATATGATGGGCATAGTAAAAAGAAAAATTGGACATTAAACCAAATGTTCCTAGTTTTTTTTTATTAAAAGTAGCACCATGAGACTCGCAAACATCTTCAATCAGCTCTATTTTTCTTTTTTTTAGAATTTTTAGTAAATTTGTTGTTAATCCATTAAATCCTTGCGCATGAGTCATAAAAATAGCTACTGTTTTATTATTAATTTTTTTAATTATTTTATCTTCATCCATACATAGATTTTTTGGATTAATATCTACAAAAATTGGTTTGAAACCATTATAAATTACAGAGTTCACATCAGATACCCAAGTTAGTGTCGGCACAATTACCTCTCCTCCTTTTTTTAAAATTTTTAGTATAGACATGCTTAAAAAATTTGCTGATGAACCTGAATTAACAAATACACTATATTTTACACCAAGCCATTTAGACCAGTTTTTTTCAAATTTTTTAACATATTTTGACTGCGTTAAAATTAGGTTATTGTTTTTGCTACTTTTCAAAAAATTGATAACAGTATTTATATCTAACTGGTTAAAATTGTTTTCCATTAATTTATGTCGAAAATTCATTTTTATTTTTTTAAGATATATTTTGCATTTAAAATTAAATAATCTATATCATTTTGTAAAAAAGTTTTTATTGCATCACTAGGATCATAACAAATAGGTTGTCCCATTATATTAAGAGAAGTATTTAATAACACAGGAATATTTGTTTTCTTATAAAAAGCATTAATCAAATTATAAAATTTCTCATTATTCTTCTTATCAACTGTCTGAACTCTAGCAGTTTTGTCAATATGAGTTACCGCTGGTATAGATTTAATCTTTTTTAATTTAACATTCATTGCAAAAAGCATATGGGGAGAATCATGTGTAAATTCAAAGTAATCATAAACTCTTTCTCTTAAAATTGCTGGAGCAAAAGGTCTAAAAGACTCTCTTTTTTTTACCCTTAAATTCAATATGTCTTTCATTTTATTTGGATAAGGAGAAGTTAAAATCGATCTATTTCCAAGTGCTCTTGGTCCAAATTCCATTCTACCATTAAACCAACCAACAATCTTTTGTTCTTTTAATAATTGAGAAACTTCATTGTAAATATTTTTACTAATTTTATATTTTAATTTATTTTTTTTTATTTCTTTTAATATTTCATAGTCCGAAAATTCTGGACCAGCATAAATATTTTTTTCTATTGATAATTTTTTAAATTTATTTATTTTTTTTTTTCTTACACAATTGTACCAATACAAAGCACTTCCCAAGGAAGTTCCTGCGTCTCCTGCAGCGGGTTGTACACTCACATTTTTAAATTTTGTATATTTAAATATTTTTCCATTTGCTACACAATTTAACGCAACACCTCCAGCTAGTGATAAATTTGAAGATTTTGTTTTCTTATATAAATAATTTAGACCATGTATTAATGTCTTTTCACAAAAAAACTGAAGAGTTGCGGCAACATTCATATGTATTTTTGTTAATTTTTGATTTTTTTTTCTATGTGAACCGAAGACAGAACAGAATTTGTTGGAGACATTACTTCTCCTATGAAAAGGATAATTAAAATAGTCTAGGTTAATAGATATTTTTCCGAATTTTTCAAATTTGATAATTTTTTTAAATTCTAAATAATACTTTTTATAGTCTCCATATGGAGCTAATCCCATAGTTTTTCCTTCGTCGCAATGAGGTATAAAACCTAACCAAGCTGTTATGGCTGTATAAACTAATCCAATAGAATGCGGGTAGGAGACAGTACATTCATCAAATATTTTAAAGTTATTATTTTTTACGTAGCCTGACAAGGAACTTTCATAGTCACCTACACCATCAATGCTATAAAGTGCGGACTTCTTAAAGTTTGATATATAATATGAACTCGCAAAATGCGCTAAATGATGTCTGCATTGATAAATGATACCATTAAAATTATATTTTTTCCTAATATATTCGTTAATTAAAGATATTTTTTGGAAATCATTGAACTCAGAAATAACTCTATGTTTATTTTTTGGAAAATATTTTGACCAATTCTCTAAGTATCTTTTTTGTATATGAAGTTTATAGTCACCACTCAATGTTATAACATCTACTTCGTTAATTTTAATTTTTGCATATCTTAGACATTCATTTATTGCTAATTCAGGAAATTTTGTAGAATGTTTTACTTTACTAAATCTTTCCTCTTCAACGGCTATTATTATTTTACCATTTTTTAATAGAGAAGCTGAAGTATCATGGCCTCCTGGATGTATTCCTAAAATATACACAATTATTTAATTTTCTTTATCGTTTAAAATTATTTGACTACCTTTGTCCTCAAATTTAAATGGAATTATAGTAAAGTTTTTAAATTTATTTAAAAACTTTTCCTTATCTTTTTCTAAAACCATAAACAAAATAAAACCCCCACCTCCTGCTCCTAAAATCTTTCCACCTAAAGCACCATTTTTTAAACCTAAATTATAAATTTCATCTATGGAGTTATTTGTAATAATCTTGCTTAATTTTTTTTTAATTTGCCAATTTTCATCCAAAAGTTTACCAAATTCAAAGAGATTATTTCTATAAATTGCTTTTATGGCAAGTTCGGTCGTGTTTTCAATGTCTCTCATATATTTTTTTTTTGAATTATTTAATTTTTTTACGTAAGTTTTAGCAATATCCTGGGCTGTTCTGTTAATACCTGTAAACACCAAAAATAAAGAATCATTGAGATTATTTAAGAATCTTTTATTTTTTATTTTTAATATATTAAAATTTGAATCTCTATTTATATTAATTATATTAAAACCACCAATCGAAGTTGCTATTTGATCTTGACATCCAACAATTTCTTTTAGAATTTTTTGTTCAAAATAAATACTTTTTTTTGCTAAAATTTTTTTTGTAACTTGTTTTTTTTTTAAAGTATATAAAGCGTTTAATAGCCCAACTGTAAAAGCAGAACTAGATGCCATTCCACTTCTGGCTGGTAGCTCACCATTATAATGTATGTCAACACCTTCTTTAATTTTATGATATAACAAAATTTTTTTAAATGCTTTATGATTAATGTCTGATATCCGATTAACCACCTCTATTTTTGAATAACAAAACCTGTATTTATAATCAAAAAATTTAGGTAGTTTTTTACAAAAAATATATAAATATTTGTCAATTGTGGTTGATATAACTTGGCCACCGTTTTTCTTATACCATTCTTGATAATCGGTACCTCCTCCAAAAAAAGATATTCTATAGGGTGTTTTTGATATTATCACTTGTGTATTTTTATAATAATGTTGTTTAATTTAATTACTATTATAATTTAACTTTTGTCAATTGGTAAAAAATATTTATATTGTCAATAACAATTCAAAAAAAATATACTATTAATTTAATGAGAAATTATAAATTAGGATACATCAACAATATAGAAAAAAAAACTTCAAAATTATTAAGTTTAAAATTTTTTAGCATGATGTCAAAAATTAGAAATTTTGAAATACAAGTTAAAAAAGCACATAAGCACAATAAAACAACACCTCTAGTATATTTATCTTTGGGGCAAGAAGCTGTTGCCTCAGGAATATTTTTGCAAATGAAAAATAGTTATTTACTTACTCAACATAGAGGACATGCGCCATATATAGCATTTGGAGGAAATGAAACTAAACTAGTAGATGAGTTGATTGGACTAAAGTCAGGTTGCTGTGGTGGCAAAGGCGGTTCTCCAATGATACATGATATTAAAAAAAAAATTGTAGGGCATTGTGGTTTAATTGGTGATCAAGTTCCTATAGCAAATGGTATAGCACTTGTAAAAAAAAAAGAAAAAATTGTATGCATCTTTGGAGATGGAGCGGCTGAAGAAGATTTTGTTTTGGCTGCACTAGCTGATGCAGCAACGAAAAAATTAAAAATTTTATTTATTTGTGAGGACAATGATTTATCAGTACTAACACCTACTAAAGATAGAAGATCATGGAAATTAGTTGATTTAGTTAAAAGTTTAGGAATGAAATCTATAGATATTGCTGACAACCCATGGGTAATTAACTATTGGACTTCAAAATTTAAACATCAACTTCCAGCTTTAATAAATATAAGAACTTGTAGAGATA
Organism: Fidelibacterota bacterium; assembly: GCA_002718285.1. Next base: position 23,317 of record PBAR01000009.1, on the reverse strand, counting down.
CATGGCATGTAGGATCAGGAAGAGATAATAATTTAGAATGGGATCGATATAAAATAACAAAGAGATCATTATTTAATTTAGGTCTAGATAAAGAGATAAATAAAATTGAAAAAATATATAATAAATGGGCTAATAATTTATGGCAAAGACGGTTGCGGAAACTATAAGACAAATTACAAAAAAACATTTAGATAGTGGAAAAGGTTTTGTTATAGGTCAATGCCTTACTGCAGTTGGATGGGTTCAAAATACTATTCCAAAACAAAAAAAAGGTATCATAGAATTACCAATGACAGATACTGCTGGAATGGGAACAGCTGTTGGTGCTTCAATAGTGGGCTCAAGACCAATAATTGTTTTAAGATTTCAAAGTTTTTTATGGCTAAACTCTAGCCCTTTAGTCATGCACGCCGCTAAAGCAAAAGAAATTTTTGGTTATGGTGCACCAGTATTTGTAAGAGCTATAGCTTCTGAAGCTAACCAAGGACAAGGTCCTTTGCATGGTAATAATTACCATTCTCCATTTATACACATGCCAGGTTTAAAAGTATGTGCTCCAATAACACCAAATGAGTATAAAATTGTCTGGAAAAAATATATTAAAGATAAAGACCCATATTTAGTTAGCGAACATAGAAGTTCTTATAAGTCTGAATTAGAGATAAAAAATATTTATGAAAATAAAGCAAAAATTACAATTTTTGCTATTTCATCAGCGCGTTTTACTGCTTTAGATGCTATAAAATTATTAAAAAAAGATAATATTAAATGTAATTTAATAAATGTTCTTTGGCTTAGTCCATTTAAACTAAGCAAAAAAGATTATAATTTTCTAAAAAAATCAAAAAAAGGAATAGTAATTGACGCCTCTTTTACAGATTGCGGAATAACTTCAACTATAGCATATAAATTAATGCAAAAAACAAAGATAAGTGTTACCGCCTTAGGTTTAGAAAATAGATCTTCGGGTACATCCAAAAAAACTGAAAATGGCACACCTTCAGCTAATAAAATTTACAAAACTATAAAAAAGATCGTTAATAATTAATAATCTACTTTTTGCGAATGATGTTTTCTTGGAATTTTATGAGTTGTCATTTTTTTAATATGACTCTCTGCTTTTTTGCCAAAAGTTTTATTAATTAATTTTAAATAATCATTATTATTAAAATATTCATTAAAAGCATCATCTCTAAAGTTTAGAACTTGAGAAGCTTTTATTTTTTCAGTTCTTAATGGTAAAGTTTCAAATGCATGTTGTGAATATCCAATCCAACCAGGTCCATTCTTATCATCAGGTAATTGCCATTTTTTTTGTTGAGCAAAAGAATATAGAGCTGAGCCAGGGTAGGCCATTGCAGAATAAAAATTTGCCCATTCACTATTAATTCTCATGGAAAGATCTAAGGTATGCTTCATAGAGTCCAGATCATCATCGGGTAAACCAAAAATATAATTTGCTCCAACATAAAATCCCATATTTCTAACTTTCTTAACTATTTCTTCAATATTTTGATTATCAAATCTACCTTTAATTACACCATCGCGAACATGTTTTGAGCTCGATTCAATTCCAATCGCTAACCAATTAAAACCAGATTTTTTCATTTTAATCAACATTTCTTGATCATTTAATGTATCAATTCTTGCATAAGCCCAGAAATTTAATTTTTTTCCATAATCCGTTTTAAGAATTTCATCACATATTCCTGTAACTTGTTTTGGATTTAAAACAAACATTTCGTCTGGCAGCTTTATGTTGAAAATGCCATATTCTTCAACTAATATTTTAATTTGTTTCATAATATTTTCTGGAGACCAAAATCTTATGGTATTTTTTTCAAATGGAGCATTAATACAACAAAAAGTACATTTAAATGGGCAGCCAAGACTTGTCTGTAGTGAAGCATATTTGTGTCTAGATTCTAAATTATTAAATGCATGCCAATTATGTGATTTATATTTGGTCATATCAAGCAAATTCCATGCTTGACCATTTAATTCTTTATCTAAATTTTCAATTATAGGAGCAGTTTTATTAAATTCAATTTGATCATTGTCTTTATACCAAAGACCTGGAACATTTTTTATATTTTTTTCTCTTCCATCTAAATAATCTAATAATATCTTTATCGTAAGCGGACCTTCTCCTTTGCAAACATAATCATAAGGTTCTTCTTCCAAAGTTCTTTTTGGAAGTGCTGATGGATGTGTGCCAATTACAATTGTTTTTAATTGTTTTTTTGAAATTTCGTTGAGTATTTTTGCAGTTTTTCTGCTAGCTGGCATACATTGTGTTGAGGCCGAAGGTTGTTGTCCATAAACTATAAATACTGCTAGTTTAGGATCTTCTAAAATTATTTTTTCAGCAGTTTCTCTATGTGTCAGATGGCTTGCTTCAGCATCTAATATTTTAACAGAATAATTCGCTTTAATTAAATAATTTGCTATTAAAGATGACCAAACTGGTGGCTCTATAGCTGCTAGTTCATTTGATAAATTTTGGTAAACTTCTATTCGAGAAGGCGGGGTAATTAATAGAACATCAATTTTACTCATATTTTATATAACTCTTAAAAAAATTATTTTACTATTTATTTTAAAAGATTTAGATAACTTTTTAAGTGTTTCATTTCTAACTATGTCTCCTACTGAAAGCACTTTATTTCTTTTTTTATCTATAACATTTCCTTCTAAAACCGCATATATCTCATCATTAGGTCTTTTATTAGTTTTTGAAAAATTAAAGTGATTCTCTAAGAAAATAGAATTCGAACCTATTATATATTTTTTTGATATGTTATATTTAGGTTTTTCAAATTTAAGTTCATTAATAGATAATTTTTTAAGATTTTTTTTTTGATTTTCATAAGGTTTATTTTTTCTTCCATAATTATCATACAATCTCACCAAATCTCTTTTATTTGAAGGAGTTTCAAATTCAAGTGCTATAAAATTTTTTGATAAAGATCTTATCGAGTGAAATAAGCCAGGTCTTATCATTAATTTTGAAATTGCCTTAAACTTTATTTTATCTCTTTTTTCCAATCCAAGTCTTACGATTGCTTTACCAGATAGCAAAATAAAGCCTGTTTTTTTACTAGGATGACAATGAAATGATGTAGTTTTATTTTTTGTTATATTTAATAATGTTATAGATATTTTTTTTTTATCTCTATAGACTACATATTCTGATCCCCATGGTTTTAAAACTCTTTTAGAATCATATTCTGCTAAAGTAGTCATTAAAAATTTATTTTATTAGAGAAATTGCAGCCTTCATCCATGGCCCCATGTCTTTATAGTGTGCGGTAGTTACAATATTATCATCAACTACAGCGGGCAGGTCGGTATAAATTCCTCCGGCATTAGTTATATCGTCTTCTAAACTATAATATCCTGCAATTTTTCTATTTTTAACTACTTTTGCAGATATCAAAAGCTGTACACCGCTACAAATACATGCAATAACCTTTCCAGCGTTGTTAAAGTCAGATATAAATTTTATTAAATTTTTTTCTAATCTAATTTTTTCCATTGCTTTTACACCTCCAGGTAATACTAGTAGATCATAATTACCTATCTCGATCTGATCAATATTTTTGATAGGATAATTTTTATTCGGAGGTAATAAAGTGCCCAAAATACCTTTAACGGGTTTGCCACCAATTAAACATACATCTAAACTAAACTCTTCTTCCAACAGTCTATAAAATGGATAAATAAATTCATGATCCTGGGCAAGTTCACCACTGATAATAATTGCTTTTTTCATAATTTATTAGTTTTAAATTGTTATAAATAAAATTATCTTTATTAATAGTGTTTATATCAATTAATTATATATGTCACTGTATACAAGAATTAAAGACTTTAGAATATTTAATGCTAAAAGTATTTATAAAATTTCACCTCTAATAATATCTCATCATATAGATAAAGAATTGTTGCTTAAATTTAATAATTCAGTAATTAAATATCTATCAAAAAGCGCAACGTGTTCATATAAATTAAAAAATGAAAAACAATTAATAGACTACTATAATTTAAATCAAAAAAATTTAAATTTTATAACTCCCAATGGGGCAGTAGTTCCTAAAAAAGAAACCTCTAAAGAATTTAATTTAATAACTAGAAATTTTGTAAATATAGTTAAATCATTAAAAATAAATAATTATATAATTAAATTTCACATACCATTAAATATTAGAATAAAATTTAGAAAAATTCCAAAAAGTTATTATTCGAGAGACAGAGCTACTGAAAAACCTCATAGTGATAGTTGGGCCGGAGAAAGCTCTAATTGTGTTAACCTGCATATCCCAATTTTTGGGGATATCAATAATAATAAAATGGAATTTTATCATCCGAGAAAATTAGATGAAAAATGGCTTAGACCACTTAAAAATTTTCAAACGGGGGAAAAATATATAAAATATTTTAAAAAAGTAAGGTTTATTACAAAAAAAGGAAACTTAATTATTTCTGATTTTGCTACTCTACATAAAACAGTAAGAAAAAAAAATTGTAATACTAGAATATCATTAGATACAACATTTGAATTATTAAGAAAAAATAATAATTATGCTAGAAAAATTCATAGTGACAGAAAAAATGAATATATTTCTTTTAAAAAATTCACTAAACTTGGTAAAAATTATAAATACGATTTTAAAGATTCTATATTTAAAACATTAAAAGTTGATAAAGGTTTTAAACATTTTGCAAATTACAAGTTAATAAATGAAAGAAATAAATATAAATAAAAGATATCAAATTTTTAAAAAAAATTTTACTAAAAAAAATTATAAAATAATTGCACCCTTTTTATTCAAAATTAAACTAAAATCTGATGAAATAAAAAAGTTACAGAACTCGGCTTTAATATTTTTAAATTCGGCATTTAAGTTTAAAGATTTTAAAAATTTAGAGAATATATTAAAAACTATTAAAAGAAACAATTTTAAAAATATATCAACTTCGGGACTAATTGTTCCAAAATATTATTCAAGCTTAGAATACAATCTATTTATGAGAGAATTTTATGAATGTATTAACAATCTAGGAGTAAACGTACAAAAATGGTATACGAGTTTACCAGTAAGAATTAAATTTGGAGATTTTGTTCCTAAAAACTTTTCTATACAAGATAGTAGTACTTTACATGTAGACAGTCCAACAGGTTTTTCAACAAATTGTTTTGCAATTTTTTATAATATTGGAGGAGACATAAAAAATAATTATATTAAATTTTGGAGATTGAAAAAAAATATTAAAAAATTACCCTACTCTCTTTTAATTGGCAAACCTACAAATATTAAATTAGAGATTGCAAAGAAATTTATTGAACCATTAAATTTTAAATTAAAATTTGGTGAAATTTTAATTGCGGACAATATAATTTATCATCAAACAATTAGAAATAAAAAGTGTGGCAATAGAATCTCCATAGATAATTTATGTGAGCCTAAGTTTACTTATGGAAAAGATGAAAAAAGCAAATATAGAAAAACTGATCTCGTTGAAACCAGTAAATTACTTAATTTGGGCAAAAGATATATTTATCATTATCCTCATGATGATGATAAATTTAAAAAAACTTATGGATTAAGAAGTCCAGCACATAAAAAAGAAATTAAATTCTTATGATCGGTAAAAATTTAAATTATAGAATAAATAGAATGGCTTCATTAAAAAAAAAATGGAATTTAAAGTTTAAACATCCATTAATTTTAGAATATAAAATTCCAAAATATTTGAATAAGAAATTTCAAATATTTTTAAAATCTTATATTTCAAAAGCATTCAATATAAATTACCAAGAAAATGATAACTATTTTTTAAAAAAAATTGAAAAAAAAAAATCATATAGAAAAAATGTTACACCTAACGGTGCAGTTGTTCCAAAAAGAGAATATAATTTAGAGTATAATCTATTATTAAAAACTTGGTGTGAAATTATTAAAGAAATGACTAATGTAGCGCCAAAAGAATTAAGATTCTTTAGAATGACTCCTAATATTAGAATAAAATTTGGTAAAGACCTTAAAGATAACTTAAATAGAGGTTTAAATACATCCCACGCTCATTCTGATGCTTGGGTTGAAGGGCCTTGGGGAATGAATTGTTTTGCACCAATTTTTGGTGATTACAAAAACAATAATCTATTATTTTATGAGCCAAAACAATTTGATGAAAAATATTTAGTTAGATCAGAGTCATATTTAAAAATGAAATGGGTAATGGATCATTATAAAAAAATAAAATTCTTACCTAAACCTGGAAATATTTATATTTCTGATTATGCTATGATACATAACACTAATAGAAATAGAAATTCAAAAATAAGAATATCCATAGACTCTACTGTTTTTGTAGATAAATACAATAACCCACCGTTATCAAGGATTAAAGAATATAGAAAATTTATACCTGAATTAGGTTTTGATGAAATAGTTGATTCTGGGCAATTTGAAAATGAAAAATACTCAGAAAAAAAAAATATATTTAGTCATTATACATCTAAGTCAATTAATATAATTAAACTTTAATATAAAATAAAATTATAAAAAATTTTAAATTGGTCTTTATATTTTTTATCATTAAAGATATCAAAACTATAAGTTTTCTTTTTAAAATATTTTTTTATAATTTCGTAAAGTTTAATTTTTTTTAAAATGTAAATTATTATATTTTGAATTTTTAAAAAAATATATTTTTTATGATTAAGATAATTTTTTTTAATAAACTTATTTATTTCTTCGTCTATAATTTTTTCATTTTCAAATAAATTATTTTTATCTAAAATTGTTATTTCCTTAGTTAAGATTTTTTTAATTTTTTTTATAGTTTCTTTACCTTTTTTATTTGTAAAATAATCATATATTTTTTTTTGAGAGAAAAAATTTTTATCTCTAGGAGAAAATACTGATGTTCTAATCATATAAAGTTTATCAATAAATTTATTTTTTCCAAAACAACAAGACAAAAAATTTGGTAATAACTCATCGTTAAAAATATTTTCATACTTCATTTCAATAGATTGAATTTGGTTAATATTTTCATCAATATAACTCATTAATTGCATATATGATTCTGTTCTATGTATTGAAAAAGTTGATGTTTGATATTTTTTAAAAGTAAAAATTAGTCTATCAATTGATTTTTCTTGACAGTTATCAAATCCAAGAGGTTTGTAGTTAGATACATCAATAATTGAATTTTGATCATTATTTTCAAAAGTAACATGTAATATTTTTCCATGAGCAGCAATAAAATCATTGTTTTCATTTAAGAAATTAATTGTATCTTCTAAACCTTGTTTACAAAAATAATCATCATCTCCTGAAAAAACACAATATTTAGTTGTTATTTGAGGCATAATTTTTTTTTGAACTTGGCAACTTTTTCCGAAAATTTTGTGATACTTAAAATTTTCATTGTTAATTTTTTTTATTAATATTTGATTTTCGTTTGCAATATCATCAATTGAACTGTCTAATATATAAACATATGCATTTAAATTTATTTTAGAATAATAAGTTAATATTTTTTTTAAAAAATTTGTTCTATTTAATGTTGGAATTAAAATAGAGAGTTCCATTATTTATCCTTGATCTCTACTACTTAAAATAAATTTTTCTTTAATTGGCCATTTAATATTTAATCTTTCATCGTTGAATAGTAATGTTTTTTGACTTTTAACATCGGCATATTTTCCTGGATAGCTTAGTTTATAATGAAAAACACATTCTTTAGATAAACATAAATGACCATTAGCAAAGCCAGGTGGAATTAATATAGTTAAATTTTTTTTGTGATCTAAATATAATTTCTTACAATCAAAATAATTTTTTGATTTTTTATCTAAATTTACAATTACAAGAAAAATTTTTCCATAAACACAACTAACTAGTTTCCAAGTTTTATTATCATAATGCAAACCTCTAAAAACGTTTTTTTTTGAGACAGCAAATTTATCATGATTAAATCTTAGTTTAATTTTATTTTTCTTCCAAGATGTCCATAAATAACCCCTTTTATCTTTAAATCTTGTATCGTGAAAAATTTTTATTTTATTTCTACTCATCTTATTTTTTTTAATTTTAAAGATATATATTTTAAAGCTTCAGCTGCTTGTATAGTATTCATTTTAATTCCATTTAAATATTTTATACCATAATCATTACAAATTTTATTTAATAATGTTTTTTTTGGCTTGTAAACAATATCAAAAATAAAAACTTTTTTATTTATTTGCTTAAAATGAATTCTATTTAAAGGAGACATTTTAATAAATTTTTTTTTTAAATCACTTCCTAATGGGCTACAATTTATAAATAAATCCAAATTAAAAAGATCTTCTTTTTGTATTTTTTTTTTTACAATAACATTTTTAAACTTTTTAATATTAACCTGTTTTTTCGAAGAGATGATCAAAAATTTGCTACTTTTATATTTTTTTTTTAATATATAAAACAAGGGTTTTCCTGTCCCTCCAAATCCATAAATAATAATATTTTTTTTTTTAACTTTTTCTAAGGATTTTAAAGCTCCTAAAACATCTGTATTATAACCAACTAATTCTGATTTTTTATTTTTAATTATTAAATTAATTGATTTTGAATATTTTGATATTTGGTTACCATATATTACATGTTTAATTATTTTTTCTTTATACGGCATAGTTATAGCACTACCTAAAAAATGGTTATCTTTTTTTAACCTAGTAATCTCTTTCACAAAATTATTTGGATGAACCTCAAGAGCTGACATATTTATATTAATTTTTTTTTGTTTAAAAAATTCAGTCCATAACTTTACTGATCTGGGTTTCTTAAGCGGGAAACCAATTATATGGCAAAACATTGATGTTAAATAATATTTTTATTAAAAAATTTTGATAATTTTTTTGATTTAACTAAAACTTCTTTAAATTTCTTAAAATTTAAAGGCTGCAAAGGATCTACAGCCGATTTCTTTGGGTCAGGATGCATCTCAATTATTAAACCATCACAACCTGCTGCTATAGATGAGTAAACAAGACTAGGAACCCAAGGTGCCCAGAAAGAAGCATGGCTTGGATCTGATATTACAGGAAATTTTACTAACTCTTTTAACGCTACAATAGCTTGGACATCTAACATAAATCTTGATGTGATTCTATGAGTATGTGGACTTGACACTCCTCTTTCGCACAAAATTAATTTACTGTTACCTTCGACTAAAATATGTTCTGCTGCGCCAAGCATATCTCGTAAACTAGCTCCAAAATGCCTTTTTAAAATTATTGGTAAATTAGTTTTTGCAGCTTCTTTTAGAAGTTCAAGATTTTGCATGTTTCTTGAACCTATTTGAAGAATATCAGAAGTCCTTTGTACCCTTTCTAAATGTTTAATTTCAGTTAATTCTGTAACAACACTCATTCCTAAATATTTTTTCACCTCATCCATCCAATCCATTCCTACTTCAAGAGACTCCTTATATTGATTGGATCTATATGGAAATGTTAAAGGTTTGTAAGCATGACCTCTGATTATTTTTATTCCAATTTTTTTTAAATACTTCGCAACTTTAAATATTAATTCCCTAGACTCTACTCCATTTGGTCCAGCTATTATGGGCAATGTTTTTTTTGAAAAAACAATATCTTTAGATACCTTAACTAAAACTTCTTTTTTACTAGTAACTTTTGGTAATTTATAATTTATATCATCCTGTGTAATATCTTTAGTGGGCTCTTTGTTACTAAGATAAGGTACTTTTAAATTATTTTTCATTTTCCAAGGGGGCTATTAATATTCTTAATCTTATTATATTTTTTTCTATTTTTAATCAAATTATAAATTGAGTGGATAACCTCCAACACATATATATTTTTTGATATTTCAAGGTTTTGAGAAGATTTCTTTTTAGAGGATAAAAACTCTCTTAAAACTTCCAAGTGACCAAATCCCTTTCCATCATTAAATTTTTGTGAATTTTTCTTATCCTCAAAAATATAATTTTTTGTAAATATGTTAAATGTATTTAAAGCAATACCTTTAACTATATATCTTCCCTTAGAACCTATAACATCTATAGCTGTTCTATAATTTCTATTAGCTCTAGTTGTTGCTTTAAAAGAAGAAAGAATTCCATTTTTATGTTTAAAATTTATAATTATTAAATCCTCGGCTTCTAACTTTGATTTATTATAACTTGCCATTGCATCAAAATATTTTATAGGACCAAATACGTATATAAGCATATCCAATAAGTGAATTGCTTGATTTGTTAAAACTCCCCCATCAAGAGAAAATTTGCCTCTCCATCCACTATTTTTATAGTAAGTAGCTTCTCTATTCCAAAAAAGAACACAGTCTACAAGATTAACTTTGCCTATAGTTTTTTTGTTTATTTCTTTCTTAAGTTTTTTTGTAGCTAAATTGTATCTATTTTGCAGCGTAGTCCAACACTTCAAATTATTCTTATTAGCTATAGAAATAAGTTCATTTGCATGATTTAGTTTTAGCACAAAAGGTTTTTCAATAAGAACATCGCACTTTTTTTTTAAAAAAAAAGATGCATGTTTAAAATGCAAACCTGAAGGTGTACATATAATTGCGTAGTCTATATTAATTTTTTTTTTTAAAATCTCATTGAAAGAAGTTTGAGTATATCTTTTACTTTTTTTTAATTTTGCCTTTTCTATAACAAGAATATTGCTTTTTTTGACTATTTTAGGAATAATTTCTAGATAATATTCACCTATGCTTCCTAATCCAACAATTACAACATTCATTATTTCACTCCTTTAAAAGTATTTGATCTTATTTTTCTTTAAATATTTCATTATTGAATCGGCTAAAACCAATTCTATCTCTGAGTTGATATCTATACATGTGATTGGGTCATTATTAATTATAAAATGTGTCTTTTTTCCAATTCTTTTGCCGTTTCTCCAAAATTTAGATCGAGTTGCACATGTTAATCCGGTTTGTTCTTGAAATAGTTTTGGGGCTATCTGCCTTGACGTGTATTTTTTCATCCAGGGCAGAACTTTTTTTGGCTTATTGTTTTTATAATGCCAAAAGTGTCTGTATATGTGATGTACAGCAAATACACTGTCATAATTTTTATTTTGTTTTAAGTAATTTACAGCATACTTAATCCATGAAACTTTACGGAAAAGATTTGTACAAGTCAAAAATATACAAATATCAAATTTGATACCATAATAATTTTCAGCTTGCTTAAGAGCATTTTTTAAAGTCTCCTCTGTAGTAACTAAGTCTTTAGAATATTTTTTTTGTCTAAAAAATGGTACCTCTGCACCATATAGTTTTGCTACATCAGCAATTTTTTTGTGATCAGTTGAAACTAAAATTTTATCACAAACTTTACTATCCAACGCCGCTTTTATAGGATAATAAATTAGTGGCTTGCCACTTAGTAATCTTAAATTTTTTAACTTAATACTTTTTGACCCCCCTCTTGCTGGAATAATACAAATTGTTTTTAGATTTTTCATTTTTTTAAAGCTATTCTTTTTAGATTGAAATCTTTTAAGTTTTTAAAACCACCATTAAGTGAAGCGGTCTCTAGCTCGCTTTTTAAAATATCAAATATTTGTTTTACGCCTTTATGTCCGTTTAATATAAGTCCATATATAGCTGGTTTTCCAATTCCAACAAAATTTGCTCCTAAACAAAGATATTTTATAACGTCTGAACCTTTTGTAACACCTCCGTCAACAATAATAGTTGCTTTTTTTCCAATTTTCTCTCGAATATTTTTAAGTGCTTCTCCAGAGGAAATTCCCGAGTTAAACATTCTTCCACCATGATTTGATATCCATAATATATCTATATTATGCTTCTTCGCCTTATAAGCATCTTGAACGTTTAGTATACCTTTTAAAATAAGCGGCTTTTTTGTTTTTGACTTTATCCATTTTATAATATTCCAATCATATCTTAATGCAAATGAGGGGTTTTGACTTAGCTTTCTCATTTTACCATATTTTCTTGCATCATATCTGCTTTCTCTATCTTTAAATCTATGTGATCTTACTGGAGCATCAAGACACAAGGCTATTGCTTCACTTCCATAATTTTCAGCTCTTTTGATTTCATTTAATATCCAATCTTTATTTCCAAATAAAAAAATTTGCCATATCATTTTTGCATTTGGATTTTTTTTTCTTATTTCATTAAAAGCATATCTACTTTGGGTACTAAAAAAACTGACAGAATTAGCAAAATTTACGCCCTTTGCCATTTCTAATTCTCCAAATTTATGAAACTGAGCCTGGTGCCCCATTGGAGATAACAAAACTGGTGAACTTATCTCACAATTTAAAAATTTTGTTTTCAATGAAAAATTAAAATTTTTAGCAAAAACTTTTGGATAAATTTTTATTTTATCTAGATAAGTTGAATTTAATTTTGTAGTTGTATCGTCTTCAGCCCCACTAGCAAGCCAATTAAATGTACCTTTTCTTATTTTTTTTTTTGCTAAACTCTCAGCTTCTCTTATTGTAGTAAATTTTATTTTCATTAAAATATTTAAATTATTTGTATTTTATATACCTAATAAATAAAATATAAAATAGTTTATGAAAAAACTAATTAGATCAATTTTAAACAAGTTTAGTATTGAAATAAAAAGAAAAAATCCTGAATTAAAAAATAATTTGTCCTTTGATGATATTTATAAAATTAAAATAAATAAAAATCCTATAATATTTGATGTTGGAGCAAATAAAGGTCAATCTATTGAAAGATTTAAAAAAATTTTTCCGAATGCGGAAATTCACTCATTTGAACCAAATAAAGATGAATTTATAAATCTTAAAAATAAATACCAATCTGATAATACTATTACAATAAATAATTTTGGAGTAGGAGATTTATTAGAGAAAAAAAATTTATATATCACTGCAAAAAGTGGAAGCTCATCATTTAATAAACTTAATCCAAATTCAGAATGGCTAAAAAAAAGAAGCAAACAATTCAATACATCTAATGATGGATACACGAAGAGTATAGAAACAGTTAATATTATAACTCTCGATGAATATTGCAAAAAAAATAATTTAAATAACATAGACATATTAAAAATTGATACCCAGGGATATGAAGATAAAGTTTTAAAAGGTTGTGAAAATATTTTTAAAAATAATGTCGTTTCATTCGTAGAAGCAGAAATAATGTTTGATGATGTTTATGAAAAATATTTAACATTTAGTGATTTAGAAAAAAACTTGCTACCATACGATTTTCGGTTTTGCGCTATATCCACTGCAAACAATAATTTATTCGAAGGTTTAGTTTTCTTTGCAGATCTTGTTTATTTTAATAAAAATAAAATTTATATTAATAAATAATTATACTTTTAATTTTTTGATTATAAAAATTATAAGTTTTTTAGGCATAAAAAATATAATAAATTTTATTAAAATCCAATATTTCGGTAAAATTATTTCACCACCCATATTTTTATAATTTTTAAATATCTTTTCTGCTAGAGATTTGGTCGACAAACTTCTTAGTAAAGGAGTTTTATTATTTTCTTCCATCATATTTGATGACAAATAACCTAAAATTAAATTAACTACTCTAACATTATAATTATTTTTTAAAAAAAAATATTCAAGCGATCTTACATAATTATTTAAACTTACTTTAGAAGAGCTATAAAAAACGTTTTTATCTCTTGGCAAGAAAGTTGTAACTGAAGAACAAAAGCATAGTAATGAATTATCGTTTAACTTATTTTGATTTAGTAAATATCTTACAAACCTTGTTATAGACAAAAAATTAGTATTTAAAATATTATGTGAAATTGTATCCTCACATGCTATCTCATCTTTAATATCCATTAGTCCAACAGTAAAAAAAACTGCATCGAATTTTTTATTTACTAAATTTTCATCTAAAATTTTTTCATTTGGTTGGTTAATATCGTATTTTATATATTTAATATTATTTATTTCTTCATTATTAACACTTCTTGCGATGGCGATAACTTTTTTTGAGACTGAGAATCTCTTTGATATTTCTTTGCCCAATCCTTTTGATCCTCCTATGATTAAAATCATTTTTGCAATATAGCTTTCAAAATAAATTTTTTTGATTTTTTAAATTATAAATCACTTATCTAAATTATAAATTTTTTTCAGAATATATTACAATAAAATATACAATTTAATAAAAAAATATATAAGTTATTTTCATATGCACATAAATAATTACTTTTTTTCTGTAATTTACAAATTTAAAATTTTGCATTTTTTTAAAAATTTATTAATTTTCTATCCTTGGTTAATATATCAAGATTATTTATCTAATAAAATTCAGATATTAAATGATTTTATAATTCCATTTATCTTACTTTGTATAACATCTTATATAGTTTACTTAATAAACGATTATTATGACATAGTAGATGATACAGAAATTGGAAATAATAATTTAATTAATAATTTAAAACTAAGTAAAAATAAATTAATTTTAATCATAATATTTTATATATTAGTTTTATTTTATTTTAGTAAATTTAATTTTGATATATTTATACTTCTAATAATTTATCTATTTATAAATATAATTTATAATTTAATTTTAAAAAAAATTATTTTAATCGATATATTAGCAATTTCTTGTTTATATTTAATTAGATTAATTATTGGTTTTGTAATTATAAATAATACATACTTCTATAATGATCATTTATTTACTGGTTCTCTAGTAAATGTTTTTTTTTCAGCTATATTTGTACTTAACTGTAAAAGAATTTTTTATAAAATTAAAATTTTAAATTATAAAATACCTTACAGTAGAAATATTTATAACTATAATTTTTTAAATTCACTTTTGAAGATCAATTTTGTATTATCTATAATTAGTTTTTTATTTTATTTAAATTTCAAATTTGATTTAAAAAATATAATTCTTGTTATTATTTTTTCACTTTTAGTATATGATTTATTAAATAATGTATTAAAAATAGCTAAGAGTAAAAAAATTGTACAAAAAGACTTTATTTTATCTTTTTTAAATATTAAAAATTTTTTATTAGTTTTATTTTTTGTCTGTCTTAGCTTTAATTATTTATAATGAAAATATTATTTTCAAATTGGTCTAGAAATAAATTTATAAAAAGAAAAATTTTTTTCTTAAAAACTTTAAAAACTCATGTGAAAAAAAAAATAACAATTATTGGTAATAACCTAAGTTACTCTGATGCATCAATATCTACAGATAATAATAAAATTTTATCATTAAAAAAAATTAAAAAAAAAATGGTATATGATAAAGATGATAAAGTGCTTACTTGCAGTTCAAATTGCACCCTATATGAAATTAATAAATTTTTGAAAAAATATGAAAGAACCTTGTTTACGGTTGCAGGTCATCCAAATGTAACAATTGGTGGTGCAATATCAGCAAATATTCATGGTAAAAATTCTTTTAAATTTGGGGCTTTTGGAACTTACGTAAACTCAGTTAAACTTAAACATAAAAAAAAAATTTTTGAAGTATCAAAAAGAAAAAACAAGCAATTATTTGATCTAATTATAAGTGGCTCGTATGGTCTCACAGGAATAATTGTAGAGGCTTCAATTAAAACCATGCAAATAAAAAGTAACCAATTGATTACTTCTATCGTTCTAGTTAAATCAATTGAAGAAATGATTAAACAATTTGATAAAAATGAAACTACAAGTGATTATATGATATGTAGAATTTTTTTAATTTCAAAAAATAACATTAAAGGATCTTTTCATAATTCAAAATTTTTAAATAAAAATATTAAAATTTATAATTTTTTTAATTTTAATAAAAATTTTTTTCTTTTTTTTAGTAAATTTTTTTTTAGAAAGAATATTATTAAATTATTTTATTTTTTAATACCAATTTTTGAAAAGAAAATAAAACAAGATTTAGAGCAAATAGTTTTTCCATTTAAAAATTACCAAAATTATAACCTTCTTTTTGGAAATAATGGCTTTTATCAATTTCAAGTTTCAATTAAAAGAGAAAATTTTAAAATCTTTTTTAAAAATTTTTCAAAACTTATTTTAAAATATGATATTTTTTCACCACTTATAACTATAAAGAAAATAAAAAAAAATAAAAATGATAAATTTTTATCCTTTATGCAAGACGGATATACAATTGCAATCGATCTATTTAAAAAAGATGCTTTAAAATTAAAAAATGATTTTTATAATTTAACAATTAACAGTGGTGGTAAAGTTTATTTAGCAAAGGATATGCTTTTAGAAAAAGATGATTTTAAAAAGATATTTAATATAAAAAAATTTAATATTATTTGTAAAAATAACCATATGATTGGATGCTATAAAAATGATATGAGTAAAAGACTAAGTATAATAGAATAATTTATTTATATAAAAAACAGTAAATAATTTTTACTATTTATTAAAATAAATCACTCCAAAATTCTGAATTTCTTTTTTTTTTAATTTCTTTTTTAAAATATAATCCTTAATGTGAAGCTTGTATCGTAAATATGGTGTTCCTGCCATACCTGGAGAATCATCAGTTAAGGCATTACTAATAATAAAAATATCTATCTTGTCTAAAAATTTTTCTACTTCAGTCTTATTTTTTTTTGATTTAAATGGAGGTAGATGATTAATATTATATAAGTTATTCATTTTGATATTTGAAAATGCATATAACCAAACCGATTCATAAGTAAGTATTTTCTGATTTAAATCAATATTTTTAATTTCATTCATTAGATTAAAATAATTATTTTGAATATTTTTTTCTTGCTTTAATAACTTAGGGCTTATCAAATTAATTTCGTTTTTTAAGATTTTATCAGTTATTCCAATTAAGTTTAAAAAAGTTAATACTAATATTATGGACACAAAAGAAAAATTTTTTTTTGATGAAGACACGCTATAAATTAAGTAAAAAATCGGTGTGAGCATAAATAAATGCCTAAATGAAACTAGAGATATTAAGCTTGCTAATAAAATTGAAGCCGTACCAATAAATGTAGAATAAAACAAAATATTATTGATATAATAAATTCTCTTGAAAGCTGTATAAAAAATATAAAACAAATATAAAATAAAAATAAAAAAAATTATTAAATTTAAATTTACTTTACTCAATGAAGGTTTAAGAAGTTCTATAAAAGATGTGTTATAAAAATGCTGCGAAAAAATTACAGGGGATGCCTTTAAATTATAAAATATAAAGTTTTCATAAATAACTTTTGGCTTTGACTTAACTACACACAAAAAATTTTTACAATTTCCATGGGCTTTTTCGTTAGCAAAATACCACTCTGCTTTTTCTGACTTAAGTTCACTTTCAGTTAACGTTCTTAGGTTGTATAAGTAAGTAGATACTTGCATAAACATCATGCTAAATGAAGAGTCGAGTTTTACTGGCATGTAACTATCTCGCTGAACACAATGATTGTTGTAATTTTTATAGCTTTGAGTCGATTGTAAAAAAGTTAATGTTAAAATTAAAATTAATATAATAAATGAAAAAATATTGTTTTTTGTAAATTTTATTAAATTTAATTTTTTTAATTTTATTGTTTTTAGACTTTGAAATATAGTTATAAATAAATGAACAAGAAGTATTATGATATATCCCCAATTAAAAAATACAGAAAGAACTAAATATTTTGGAAAAATTGATTGAAAATAATTCTTTTTTTTCCACTTGCTAAAATGAAGAATTAGCAATGAAATTGCTATAAATCTTAAGGGACCTTCTACTAAAAATATGAATGGGATCGAACTAATTATGAATAGATATTTAATTTTGCCTATATTAAATGAACTTAATATTCTAAGTGATACATAACAAAAAAAAATATGGGAGATGAAAAAAAAAAAATAATCGCCGATTTATAATCAAGTAATAAAACTGGTGACAATAAAATATTACCAATAATTCCACTTTTAAAATTTGCTATTTGAAATTCTTTAAATAATAGAGAAAGAGATGCCCAACTTTTAATTGACTCGCCACCTACAATTTCTCCAAGAAATCCGTAAGATAATGTTATGAGAAAAAAAGGATATATTATTAAAATAAATAATTTGTTGAAATTTTTTTCAACTATCATTTTAAAAAACTTAGTTTTAAAAATTTAAACTTTTTATAAAAAGCCATCTCCATTTTGGTTTCAAAATTTCTTGAAAAAATTGAATAAAACATTTTGATAAATGAAATAGGATGAAAGAGCATTTTTACTAAAATAAAAGATATGTAAAATTTATATCTAAAAAATAATAGTTTTTTTATATCTTTTCGCCAGGTAGGTGTATGGGATAGTTGAGATATACTTTTGTAACCATGTATTTCTCCATAAAGTTTAGATCCTGGAACAGGAGTAATAATATAACATGCAACCTCATCAACACCATAAATTGCAAGCTTTAACATATATTTAAAAGACAAATTTCTGTCTAAATCTGTTTCACCAGGCATACCAATAACAAAACAAGATTGTGATTTTATACCTATTTTTTTCATGGCTTTTACAGCACTAACACCAGTATTAAAATTAAATGGCTTGTTAATAACTTTTTTCATAAGATTTTCAGAACCACTCTCTGGTGAAAATGATAAGAATCTGCATCCTGCTTTATAAAAGAGATCAAATGTTCTTTTATTTTTAATTGTTTCAATTTTTGTTCCTTGTGCAATTTTCCATGTAATTTTTAAATTTCTTTTTATGATTTCTTTACATATTTCCTCAAATCTTGGAATTTTAATCGTTGGGTTTAAATCTGATATATGAAAATCATTAATACCAAGTTTTTTAGAAAAATATTCTATTTCATCTACTACATTTTTTGGAGATCTAAATCTCCAAATAGGATTTGTTTCTGGAGCTACACAAAAATTGCAACGAAAAGGACATCCCCGTGAAGTTATTAATGTAACAAATCGATCATTTTTTTTAATTGGTGGATGAGCGTAGTTTACGCTGAAATAACCTGATAAAGGCCATTTTTCCCATAAAGGAAAATTTAATTTGTCTAAATCTTTTTCATACGGAGTATCAAGATTTTTATAGATATAATTTTTAAGTTTATGCGCAATTCCTTGAACATTTATATCATTATTATTAAAAAATAATTCAATAATTTGATCAAGTCTATTTTCAGGTTCGCCAAATATTACAACATCGGCACCTATATTTAATAATTCTTCATAAACTTGTTTTAAAGAAATTCCATCAACACATTGGGAATTTTCAAAAATAAAAACAGGTTTTTGTGTTTTTGATTTAATTTCTTTGATTATTGATAATATTGCCTCATAATCAATTACTGTTCTAGCATATAAAAATATGCCATCTACATCTTCCTCAATTTGATCAACAATTTTATTTGGGTCTATTCCAAAAAAATATAAATCTTTTTTTTTTGTCAAATTATGTGGGTTCTGTGAAAAAGCATCTATTATTTGTAATTTATATTTTTGACTAATGGCAGATGCCAAATATCCTGCCATATGAGGAATGAATGGAAATCCAGAATGGGGATCAAGATTATGGCATGTTACCGGAGGTACTATTATAGCAAATTTCATTGTTTATAAGATATTATTGTTTTTTATTTTATAAATTTTTTTTAAAAACAAAAAAAATTTCAAGAAAAAAAAGCTTAATTTATTAATTTCGACCTTTTTAGATTTATTTAATATAACTTTTTTATTTTTAAAGAAATCGATTCTCAATTTAATTATTTTAGGATATTTATTTTTTATATATTTTTTTAAATGATCTATATTTTTAAATTTTTTTTTATATATTGAGATCAATATCATTAATGAAAAGGATCTCTCAATTAATAAAGGTACATAAATTAGGTAAATATACTTTACGGAAATACTAATAATACATAACAAAAATATAATATCTAATTGCAAGTTTAATACTTTGAGACCATAATAAAATAAAACAAAATTTTCAACAAATGCTGAGACAATTATATTTTTTTTATAATTTTTAAATCCCAATACAGAAAATAAAAAAGAAAAAATTAGAAATATGAGAAAAAATATTAAAATTAATAATATATAATAAATAAATATCATTTTTTTATAAATGCTGCTTGACCATTAGTATAAGATATAAATGTACAATTTTTTAATTTAGATTTGTACAATATAAAGTTTCTAGTAGCTGAAGTTTGATGAAAACCATAATCATCAAAAATTACCATTCCTCCTTTAACTAATCTTGGCCATACAAATTCAAAAGTTTCTTTTAAAGATTTATAAGTATCAACATCAATATGACTAAAGGATATCATTTTAAGGTTATTTTTGTAAGGCCCAAAACTTTCTGGAAACTTACATTTTATAATTTTTAAGTTATTTAATTTATTTTTTTTTTTAAAATTTTCTAAAAATGCTTTATTTTTATAAGTATGTTCAGAGCCTGAATAATATAAATCCCTCTTAGTAGCTTTAATGACACCTTCAAACGTATCAATAGCCAAAATTTTTTTATTTGAATTACGTTTTTTTAAAATACTTGCTATTAAGAAAGATGTGCCACCTTTCCAGACTCCAATTTCACATACATTTCCATTTATCTTTAGTGAATTTAGTACTGCCAAATAAATATTAAATTGTCTTGTTATATCAAGCATAGAATAATCTTTTATTTTTTTATAAATTTTTAAGAATTCTGTATTATCTTTCCAGGGTAAATAAAATGCCTCGGAAATTATTACTCCATATATTTTATTTCTTACGCCAAACAAAAATAAAAGAGAGAATGTCAAAATTTTTTCAATAATATTTTTAAATATTCTTAATAATTTTATTTTTTTTTGTGATGCTACATTTTTTTTCATATTAAATTACAAATAATTAGCATTATACCAATCTACTGAATTTTTTAATCCTACTTCCAAAGAAGTAAATTTTTGCTTTAATCCTAAGTTAAATATTTTATTAGTATCTGGCACTCTCCTATTTGGCGATCCTGCAATTTTTTTTTTAGACTTAATTAAAGTATTTTTCTTTCCTAAGAATTTGTTAATTTTTTTTGCTAAATTTAAAATTGTTATCTCATGTGTAGAATTTCCAATATTAATCGTTTGATTATTTAAATTTTTCCTAAATGCCACAAAGAGGATTTGCTTAATTGCATCATCTATATAGCAGAAGCATCTTTTATGATTAAATGAAACTATTTTAGTAGTTTTATTTGAAATCATTTTTAAAACTAATTCTGGTATAACATGAGCTGTCCCCATATCGGGGCCATAAATATTATGTGGTCTTAAATTTAAATAGCTTATGTTTGCTAACTGACACATTTTTTCACACATTATTTTAGAAATCCCATAGCTATCTCTATTTGTAATTTTGTTTGGTATAATAAAATCTATTTGCTCAGATGTAGGCACATTATTTTTAAATTTTTTTATTGAATTAGAATAAGTTTCACTTGATGAAAAATTAATTAATCTGCATTTTTTATTTTTTTTTACAAAATCAATTACGTTACTCAAGATTATAATATTGTCCATTAAGGTCTTATAAGGATTATCATTTACTTTTTTTACACCTAAAATAGCTGCTAAATTAAATACTAGATCTATATTTTGATCTTTATAAAGTATTGGTTTAATCAAATTATACTTCTTAAATTTAATACCATGATCTATTAAATTATTTATTTTTGCCTTTAAGTTAATTTGTTGTTTTTCAAAATTATCTAAAACAATAATTTTATGACCTTTTTTTTTTAAAGCCA
Source organism: Fidelibacterota bacterium (assembly GCA_002718285.1). Next base: position 1,549 of record PBAR01000009.1, on the reverse strand, counting down.
AAGCTAAATTATAACCAATAAAACCTAATCCACCTGTGATAAGTATTTTTTGTTTTTTCATTTTACTAATTAAATTTACCTATTTGAAAAAAATCAACTTTTTGAGATTTTAAATATTTAATTTGTTTTAAGCTCAAAACATAATCGAGATCAAACACTTTATGTTTAAAATTTAAATTTTTGAAATTTAATTTTTTTAAATTTGTGTGTTTAATACAAAATAGTATTACATCATTTTTTTTTAGTTCTTCTTTTAATTTTACATTAAAATTTTTATCAATTGTAGGGTCCAGCATTGTAATAGTCTTAAAGTGTTTATTTAAATTTTTTCTTAAACTTAATACTGCGCTTAAACGAGTATCAGAAACATCATTTTTATAAGTATAACCAACAATTAATAATTTTTTTGTTTTTTGCCCCTTAATTTTTTTTAAAATAAATTTTTTTGTAAATAAAGGCATCTTTTTATTAATTCTTATTGATTCAGATGTTATGGGAAATTCGTTGTTAACTTTAAAAATTTTGCTAGCTGATATTTTGCTAAATTTTGGATCTTTTGTTAAACAATAACCCCCAACACCAATGCCAGGTCTCATTAAGTTATTGTGAGTGCTTCTTACTTTGATAGAGTCAATTATTTTGTTTAAATTTAATCCTGTTTTGTAGGCAAATTTACTCCATTCATCTATGAGAGCTATGTTTACGGCTCTATAAGTATTTTCTAATATTTTTGCCGCCTCACACTCTGTTATCTTAGAAAATTTTGTTATACGATATTTTTTAAAATTTAAAAATTTTTTATAAAAGTTATCAATTTCAATTAAAGAATTTTTATTTATGCCTGAAATACTTTTATAATTATTTATTATTGAATTTAGATAATCTTTTCCAGGCATTACTCGCTCATAGGAATATCCAAAGTAAACTTTTTTATGGTCTAATTTTCTTTTCAATAGTTCTTCTTTAAATATTGGATATAAAATTTTTTCACAAGTCCCGGGTATTAAAGTAGTTTCAATTATAAGAGTAGAGCCTTCTGTGATTACTTTTGCAATTTTTGAAACTAAGTTTTTAAGATTTTTTAAATCACTTAAGTTATTAAAATTTACACAGATTAAAACTACTCCACTAATTTGATTATTAATTTTATCTGATATAATTGATGATTTTGTTGATTTGGTTTTTGCAAGTTTATTTAGTTTTTTATCTAAACTATAAAATAATGGAATGCCTTTTTTAATTTTTTTTTTTATTTTTTGAAAACCTTTTCTTTTTTTTTCTATTGCAAATATTTTATTGAAATGAGAAGAATTTTTAAAACGGTTAACTAAATATACGAATAATGGATAACCAACAAATCCTAAACCAACTACATAAATATTTTTTTTGACCATAAATTTATTATTATTAACAATATTTATAATAGTTTTTTAGTTTGTTAAAATTTTTTTCAGTGCATAAATCAAGCCAATTGAGCTATTAGTACTGGTCAGCTGCACGCATTACTGCGCTTCCACATCCAGCCTATCAACGTGGTGGTCTACCACGG
>PBAR01000008.1 GCA_002718285.1 Fidelibacterota bacterium | reverse complement strand
TAAAACCTTTTGAATTACTAGATATCGTAAAACGTATTGAAACTATGTTAGGTCGCCCAGATTTAAGAGAAAAAAATCAGCCTAGAATAATCGATATTGATATATTATTGCATGGTGATTCCATATTGGAGACAGATGAATTAGTTATACCGCATCCAATGCTGGGTTTACGAAAATTTGTATTATTACCCTTTACAGAAATTGCTTCTGAGTTCGAAATTCCACACTTGAATATAAAAATAAAAGATTTATTATCTAACTGCCCTGATAAAACTACTGTTCTCAAACATCATATGAAAACTCAAGCATGAGAAATTTATATTATATTGCTATTGAAGGTGCTATAGGTGTTGGGAAGACTAGTTTAGCTAACCTTATTTCTAAAGAACTTGGAGCAAGGTTAATACTTGAAGAATTTGAAGAGAATCCATTCCTTCCAGACTTTTATAAAGATCCTGAAAGATATGCCTTCCAAACTCAGTTATTTTTTTTACTTCAGCGCTATCGTCAGCAGCAGGAACTGCGACAGGTTGATATGTTTCAAAATCTTCTTGTTACAGATTATATGTTTGTAAAGGATCGTTTATTTGCTTCATTAAATTTGAATGAAAAAGAAATGCATCTCTATGACACAGTTGCTCACCTACTTGAAAGGAATATAATTAAACCAGATATGGTAATATATCTTCAGGCTGATACAGAAACACTTATGAAAAATATTACATTCCGTGGGCGCGAAATAGAGCAGGATATTACTGAAAATTATATTGATGCTCTTAACCAAGTTTATACAGAGTATTTTTTCAGGTATCAAGAAACCCCTCTGGTAATCATAAACACTAGCAATATTGATTTTGTTCATAATGATAATGATCTGAAAGAAGTGATTAATTACATTCGTCAACCTATATCAGGAACAAAATTTTATAATCCGGTCCCAACGCTATAATTATGCAGTGGCTTCTTCTTGGATTCATTGGATATCTTTTATATCGTATGTGGAGACCGATTTATGCAATTTTTGATATAAAAAAAAGATATCAGACAAAATATAGAAAAAATACAGTACGTTCGAAGATCGAAAAAATGGATATTCTAGAAGCAGACTATGAGGATAAATAATGATGGGACCTCAAAAATGACCGTTTAATTATTATTAAAGAAAAATACATTACTGGTATAATGGTTAATTGATAGAATCCTTTATACACTATAATTTATCTATGGAATTACACATATTTTCCTATCTCATATGTATAGATTAAGATTTCTATAAAATGATGAAATATTTTTTATCTATTTTGTTTGCAATAATCTTTCCTGAATTACTTTCAGGACGATTTGATGATGTACATAATGGTTTTGGAATAGATATTGGTTCAAATGGTTCAGGTGTATTTATTTTGCGTCAATATACTCATAATTCTGAAATGTTTAGTTTATCAGGAGAGCTGAGATTTTATGATATTAAAGCAAGTAATGAAACTATTGTATATGATTGGTACTCGAATCAATACAAATCAATAAGTGGGGTAAGCTTAGTTCTAATACCCACATTTTTTGGTGCTAATTATTATCCTTTCGCTGGAAAAATTGCAAATAATTTTTCACCTTTTATAACATTTAAAAGTGGACCTTTGCTTACTGTAAACGGTTTGGAATCAGGAAAATTTATTCAGCGATGGAGCAATGCAGAAACACACTGGTCGCTAGGAGGGTTTTTTGGATTAGGTGCAGAACTTCGTTTAGTAAATATGACTTCGGTTATGTTTCATATTGGCTATGAATTCTTACCACTTTCAAAAGATGCTGATGGAAGAAAAGATTATTCTGGTTTATTGATACATATAGCATTTAATCGTTTAAAAAGATGAATGCCCGGCGATACACCTTTAAAGTATTGCCCACTGCTATCAAGGGTAATGAATTTTTTTTAAGTAAATCTGAGTCTGAACATTGTATTCAAGTGCTCCGATTGAAGAAAAATGATAATATATTTTTAATTGATGGAAAAGGAAATGGCTACAATGTTGCTATAGATAATCCAAATCCTATCTGTGTTTCTGGAAAAATATTAGAAGCGTACAAAAATTATGGCGAAAATTCATTCTGTATCCATTTGGGGATACCTGTTATAAAGCGTAATCGCTTTGAGTTTATATTAGAAAAAGCGACTGAAATGGGTACCCAAGAGATTACTCCTCTTAATTTTGACAGATGTAATAAAAAAGAAGTTAACTTGGAACGGTGTGAGAAAATTATCATTGCCGCTGCCAAGCAATGTTGTAGAAGTCAATTGCCCATTATCCATTCTCCAATAGACTTAAATCAATTTTTTGTTTCACCTAAGAAACAAGTTATTGCTGGCAAGATAAATGTTGAATCTACATTAACACTTCTCAAACTCAATCCAGACATCCCTATTAATGTGATTATAGGACCTGAAGGTGACTTTTCAGATCGGGAGATTGACACAATGGATAAAAATAAAGTACTATATTTTAATCTCGGTAATAGACGTCTGAGGTCTGAAACAGCAGCATTAAATTCGATAGCTATTTTGAATGAATTATATGGATAAAGTATGATGCACTGTCTTTTTTGTAAAATTTCTACAGGCGACACTCCAGCAGATGTTGTATTTGAAAATGATAGGGTTATTGCTTTTCGAGATATTAATCCTCAGGCTCCGATACATATATTAATTATACCAAAAACTCATATTCCTACTTTAAATGATCTTGAAGATCAGCATACAGAACTTGTAGGTGAATTGATACAGGTGGCAAAGGATATAGCAAAATCTCAGGGTGTTTCAGAAAATGGATATAGGATTGGGTTTAATTGTAATGATGATGGTGGCCAAACGGTATTTCATATACATCTGCATTTACTTGGTGGGAGATCTTTTTCGTGGCCGCCTGGATAAAATATTTAGAAAAAGATTATCAAAAAACATAATCCTTCAATGGGATTATCGACGGAATACATGTAAATTTCGAGTCCACAACCAGACCAGTAATTAGTGTATATATCCGAACTAAAACTTCACGGCTTTAAATCTTTTGCCAAAAAGGAAGTAATGAAGTTGGGCCAAGGTGTGACAACCGTGGTTGGCCCAAATGGTTGCGGTAAAACTAATATTGTAGATGCCATCCGCTGGGTCCTAGGTGAACAGAAATATAGTATTTTACGTAGCGGGAAAATGGAAGATGTGATTTTTAATGGGGCTGAAAATATTAAGCCACTAGGAGTTTGCGAGGTATCACTTACTGTGCATAATAATAGTGGTAAGTTACCAGTTGAATATAATGATATTGAAATAGCTCGCCGTGTTTACCGTAGTGGAGAATCAGAATATTTTTTAAATCGTACACCCTGTAGGTTAAAAGATATTAATGATTTATTTATAGATACAGGGATGGGAGCTGATGCATATTCTGTGATAGAATTGAAAATGATTGAGCAAATTCTTTCTGATACAGGGGATGACAGACGTAGAATGTTTGAAGAAGCAGCTGGGATAAACAAATACCGACATCAGCGTAAAAGAACCCTCAAAAGATTTGAAGCTACCAGGGTTGATTTGGAAAGAATCAATGATATCATTGCTGAAGTCGAACAAAAGGTTCGTACTTTAGAATTGCAGTTAAAAAGGTTTAAGAGACATGAAACCCTTTCCCAGAATTTAGAAGAAAATGATTTAAAATTAGCTTATCTGCAGGTTTTTCGATATAGGTCAATTATTACTCCGTTAAATAAAAAAATTAAAGAATTCAAGCATTTGCGTGAGTCGAGGAGCTCGAAATCTTCCACTTATGAAATGAAGCTAAATAAATTTCGTGATACATATCATCTTCAAGAAGCCGAATTACAAAAACTACAGATTGCCTTAAAAGAATTAAATGAAAATCGGGAGAAAATTAGAAACAATATTTTAGTTTGGAATGAAAAAGGTCGTGGTGCAATGCTGACTGTTGATCGTTTAAATCGTGAATCCCAGAATAATCATAAAAAAATAGCAAGTATCAGTCAGTTAAGTCTTGATTTTGATAAAGAAATTTCTGAAATAGAACCAAGTATAAACACACTGCTTGAACAGTATAAAAAAGAGAAAAATATTTTAAAAAAACTAGATTATGATTATCGCCAAGCTGTGGAAAACTTAGAAAAAGGACAAGACAGTCGTTGGGAGTTGCAGCGAAAGCAGAATGAAGACAGGACCTTATTTGAACGAACCAAAGCACTTGTTAATGAAAAATCAATTCATCTATTAGAATTTGAAAATATCTTGAATGTAAATCATAAGAATAAGCTTTTACATAAGAAAGAAATACAAAGTCTCGATAAAGAGTCTAAAAAGATCAAAAGAAAACTAACTACTGTTAATGATTTATTAGGGAATTATGAAAAAGAATTGAAATTATTGCGTAATCAAGAAATTGAATTATTAGAAGAGCTGCGTTTGGTTAAAGGGAAGTTGCAGATTTTGGATGGAGAATTATCTTTTTATAAGGATCTTGTTGAGACCAGGGAAGGATTTCCAGAAGGAACTCGTTATATATTAGAGAATCCAAAAGAATTTTCTGGAGTCCTAGGCACAATAGCTGATATGTTTCAAATCAAACCTGATTTTCGCGATGCTTTGGAGACAGGTCTAGGTGACCTTTCCCATTGTTTAATTGCGAAGGATAGAAATTCAGCTATGTCAATTATTGATAAAGCGAGAGAGATGAAGATAGGGAGTTTGACAATTATTCCATTGAAGGAAGCAGCTAATTTAAAAATAAAGTTAAAAGCTATTCCGCGTATTGAAAATATTATTGGACGGGCATCAGATATGGTAAATACCAGTATTGAATTAAAACCTCTGGCAGAATACTTATTGGGTAATTTACTGGTTGTGAAGAGTCTTAAGGAAGCATCATCTGATTCAATGACCAATTGGGGTGTGGTGGATTTAACTGGATCATATTCTGGAAATAATTTGGTGTTAAAAAACCGTCAAGTATCCGTTCACGGTAATGTAATGGGGCGCCAGAAAAAATTGGATTCTATTGAAGCTGAAATAAAAATTTATCTTAAAAATGAAAATAAATTATCTTCAAATCTAGTACGGTCTACTAAAGCAGTATCTAGGAAGAAAAAATTAGTCGAGGTGACTCTCCGGAATATAGAAGAATTAAAAGATAGGCTGAATATCCTTGATTCAGAATCTTATCGTATTCGCATTAATAATGAACAATTATTGAAAAATGAAGCCAATACAAAATCAGAAATAAAAGTTGTAAAGGAAGTGCTTAAAGAATCAAAGGATGCTTTGCATTCTTTAGGACCAAAAATTGATAAAGCTGAAAAAGTATATCAAGAAGCTGAAAAAGATGTGGAGTTAGCTAACCAAATTATGGTTAGGGCTCGTGAAAATCGGGATAATTATCAGCAAAAGCTTCAGGATTCCCGAATAAAATTAGTAGAACTAGAATCTCGAAGAGATCAGGTGAAGTTTAAAAAGTCTTCTGGGAGTGAATCCGAAAAAGAATTGCGTTCTCGCCAAATTATAATTTCCAAGGAAATAGATGAACTAAAGCAAAAACATTCTGATCTTCAAACTCAAATTCAGACTGGTGAAAAAGATTTAAATTCTTTTAATGCTGAAATACAAAAGCAGAGATCAATATTAGATCTTAAGCAGCTAGCTTATCGGGATACATATCAATCTATAGAGGAAATTCAGGTAAAAATAGCAGCAGAGCAACGGGACCGTGAACAAATTTTACTGGACCTCAAAAATGTTGAATTGGAGGTTGCAGAATCAGTCCAGAAAATTAGATTGGTGGAAGAACGTATTGATAATAGGTATGGAAAAACTATTTCTGAAAATCTCATTGTTGATTCAACAGAGGAAGAGTTAGATTTGCAAATAGAGAAAATCCAACGTAGTCTGGATAATATTGGGCCAATTAATATGGCTGTTAAAGATGAATTTGAAGAAGAAAATGAGCGTCTTTCCACTTTGAATACCCAGCGGAATGACCTGACTTCTTCGGAAGAAAATCTTAGAGAGACTATTCGTAAAATCGATCGAGTGGCCCGAAAACGATTCCAAGAAACTTTTGATTTAATAAAATCAAATTTTGAGGAATTATTCCATCTATTTTTTGAAGGAGGGGAAGCAACACTAACTTTTATTGGAGACTTGGATCCTTTGGAAGCAGATATAAGTATTATGGCTCAACCTCCAGGAAAGAGGAATACGTCATTGCGCCTACTCTCTTCAGGAGAAAAAGCCTTAACGGCAATTTCTTTGTTATTTGCTATTTACCAGGTAAAGCCAAGCCCATATTGTATATTGGATGAAGTGGATGCTCCCCTTGATGATGTAAATATCAGAAAGTTCACTAGAGTACTTTCAAAATTTTCTGACGAAACTCAATTCATAATTGTGACTCATAACAAACTAACAATGGAAATTGCTGATTATATGTATGGTGTTACTCAGCAAAAGAAGGGACTTTCCCAGCTTGTATCGGTAAAATTTGACTGATGATTGACTGGTTTCAGGTAAATATAACAAAATGGTTACTTCCTATAAGTATCGTTATGGTAGGTATCATACTTGGCTGGTTTTTTAAAAGGTTTATTCATTCAAGGCTTATCCGAGCCGCAGAAAAATCCAAATGGGAAGGTGATGATATTCTTTTGCAAGCTCTTGAACCTCAGATTATACTCTGGTTCTTTCTTGTATCTCTTTCTATCTCTATAGGAGATCTTAAACTTCCTGATCCAATAAGTTTATATTTATCTAGATTAATTATAGTCTTGCTGATCGCATCAATCACGCACGCTACATCTAAGCTGATCGTAGGGTTATTTAATTTATGGTCACGTTCACAAGATAAAGGATTCCCTTCTACTGTTATGTTTACTAATATCGTAAGAATAACAACATATATTATTGGATTTCTTATTATTTTGGATATAGTAGAAGTTTCAATTGCGCCGATGTTAACTGCTCTTGGAGTAGGTGGACTTGCAGTTTCACTGGCGTTAAAGGATACTTTATCAGATGTTTTTGCTGGTTTGCATATATTGTTGAGTAAGAAAGTTCAGCAAGGTGATTTTATACACATAGATTCTGGGGAAATGGGGTATGTAACGAGTATATCCTGGCGCAACACGACCCTGTTAGAAAGAACTAATAATATTATTCATATTCCAAATACAAAACTATCTTCTGCAATTATCAAAAATTATGACAGCAATGATCCAAGCTTTTCAGTTAAAATACCTTTCGGTGTGGCCTATGGAACAGACCTTGACTTAGCTGAAAAAGTAGCTATGGAAGCAGCATCCTATATCCAAAATAGTCTTGAAGAAACAAATAAAAATTACACTCCCTCAATTAGAATCCAATTTCTTGGTGAATCAAGTATTAATATGATGGCATATTTTCGTTGTAATAAATATGGTGACCAACATACTATTATTCATCAATTTATCAAAAAACTTCATCAAAGATTTGATGAAGAAAGTATTGAAATACCATTTCCAATGAGAACAGTAATTCAGCGCAACGAAAATCTTTAATGAGAATATGGATTATTGTAGGAGTTATTTCTTTTGCTCTTGCAATTGTGTTAGGTGCCTTTAGTGCTCATCTAGTTAAACCAAAGTTATCACCTGCAGATTTTACAATATTTGAAACTGGGGTTCGTTATCATATTTATAATTCCCTTGGGTTAATTTTAATTGGTCTAATTGGTTTTCATGTCAAAGAAAATATTGTCATCATTTCAGCTCTTATGATAATAACTGGGATAATTTTATTCTCTGGAAGCTTATATATACTTGTTTTTTCTGATTTACGCTGGCTGGGAGCAATTACCCCATTTGGTGGTATATCTTTGATTACTGGTTGGGTTTTACTTGCATTCAATCTGATTCGTAATTAATACTATTTAATGATCTCAAAAATATCAACTGATCGGTATATGTCTTTAAAAACCGCCACATCATTTGTAATTGCATCTATGATCGGAACTGGTGTATTTACTAGCCTAGGGTACCAATTGGTAGATATTCAGTCTGTTTTTTCATTGTTAATGTTATGGATTGTAGGTGGAATAGTGGCCTTATGTGGTGCATTGACCTATAGTGAATTAGGAGCTGCGCTTCCCCGATCTGGAGGTGAATACCACTTACTTACTAGAATTATTCATCCTTCTGTTGGCTTTGCTGGTGGACTAATTTCTGCTACTGTCGGTTTTACTGCACCAGCAGTATTAGCTGCAATGGCTTTGGGAAGCTATTTTACCGCAGTTTTCAATAATTTTGACCCCATCCAAATAGCTTTAATTATAATATTATTATTTCATCTATTACATATGTTTAGTATCAAATGGGGAACACTATTTCAAGATATTTCAACAGCAATTAAAATTATATTAATTGTAATATTTATTTTTTTTGGTTTTATGATTGATACCCCTCAAGATATTATTTTAATGCCTATAAAGGGTGATATAGATCTAATATTTAGTTCGGGTTTTGCTGTAAGTCTAGTATGGGTTTCTTATGCTTATACTGGTTGGAATTCGGCTATCTATATCTCAGGAGATATTATTCATCCAAGGAAAAATATTCCTTATTCATTGTTAATTGGAACTATTTTTGTTATGATCTTATATATACTATTGAATTATATATTTTTGTTTACAACGCCTATAGAAAGTATGGTAGGGAAGGTTGAAATCGGTTATATATCTGGGTTGAAAATTTTTGGAGATACTGGCGCTAAAATCATATCGCTAAGTATAGCTGTCCTACTACTATCAACAGTCAGCAGTTATGTATTTATTGGACCTAGAATAATTCAGGTTATGGGGGAAGATCATAACTTTATAAGTTTTTTTAGCAAAAAAAACCATAATGATATTCCTTTAAATGCATTTCTACTGCAACTTCTAATCGGTTTAGTGTTCATTTTTACTTCTACATTTGAACAAGTATTAATGTATGCTGGAATTTCTCTTATTTTAACTACTACATTAACTGTGATTTCATTGTTTGTACTAAGAGTTAGAGAACCTAGAATAGATAGACCTTATAAGGTATGGGGTTATCCAATAATACCATTATTGTTTCTAATTGTTAATGCATGGATTTTATTTTACACTTTTCAAGAACGACCATTTGAGTCATTAGTTGGAATTTGCATTATCATCTTTAGTATAGTTATATATTATATATCCAAAATAAACCATAAGAATTATAAATGAATAACCCATTATTACTAGATGGAGCTATGGGAACGGAATTATTTCGACGTGGGCTTAATCTGCCATTACCACTATGGTCAGCAGAAATAAATATTACTTATCCAGAATACGTTAAGGATGTTCATGATAAATATATTGCAGCAGGTTCAAATGTTATTACGGCTAATACTTTCAGGGCAACTCCTTGGGCATACAGTAAAGCTGGATATTCTCCTTTAAGAGCAAAGGAGAGAGCAAGAAGTAGTTTGATAAAAGCAGTAGAATTAGCTAAAAAATCTGCAAATGATTCTGCAATGGTAGCTGGTTCGCTTACTTCTACAGAAGATTGCTATTTACCTAAAAAATTTCCTGGTAAAACAATCGCTCAAGATAATTATGGAATAACCTTAGAATGGCTCATAGATTCAGATATTGATATACTTTTGTTTGAAACCATGGGTAATCTAGATGAAATAAAGGTTGCAATGGAAATGTCTGATACCTGTAATTTGAATAGATGGCTAAGTTTAATTTTAAAAGATAGGAATCATTTGCTCGATGGTACTCGCTTAGAAAATGTATTTGATATTCTAAGTGGATATGAAATTGCAGTCCTGCTTTGTAATTGCAATAAATTTGAAACTACCTTGGATGCATTACAAATTTATAAAAGAGAATGGTTAGGGAGTTGGGGTGTGTATCCAAACCTTGGCATTACTGATTTTGGAAACAATTATTTTCAAATATTAGATGAACATAAATTTAAAGCTGGAATGGAAAAAATTTTACATTTAAATCCAGACGTAATTGGTTTATGTTGTGGATCAACTCCTAAACATATTCAGTTACTAAAATCATATTTTATTGGAAATCTATAATGAATCTGAGAATAAAACCTTTCTCTCATAAAGTTAGAAAATACTATGAAAATCATGGGCATTTCCATGACGGAGATGCTGGTATTGATATATTTGTAATAAAAACGCAAACTATCGCAGGTTTTTCAACTGCTATGGTACATTTCCAGATTGCTTGCGAGAATAAAGAAATGAAACCCTATTTTTTAATTCCTCGTTCTAGTATATCTAAAACACCATTAAGGCAAAGCAATTCCATTGGATTAATTGATGCAGGATATAGAGGTGAAATAATGGCTTCAGTGGATAATATAAAAAGTGACCCTTATAAAATAGATGCAGGACAACGTTTATTTCAACTTGTTGCAATGGATGGAAGTCCTATTTCTTATGAATTAACAGACATATTGTCAGACACAAAAAGAGGCAAAGGTGGATTTGGTAGCACAGGAAAATAAATTGAAAAAATGTCAATATGGCAAATAAAAATATAGAACTATAACAATATGAAATATAAAATAATCTGGCATGATTTTTGTCAATAAAATATTGTGATTCTATTGAAAAATATTAATGCTGGTGAAATGTTGTTAATTCATTGTTTTTGGTATTAATTTTGCCGCCGTTTACAATAGAATTTTTTAATTTTTATTTAAAATAAGTAAAATAAAAAGAAGGAGCCTCAGATATGGGATTAAGCCTGAAGCCTTTGGCCGACCGAGTTGTGGTTGAGCCAGCCCCAGCTGAAGATAAATCTGCAGGGGGAATCATTTTGCCTGACACTGCCCAGGAAAAGCCACAGCAGGGTTCTGTTGTTGCTGTTGGTCCAGGGAAATCAAGTGACGTAGGTAATTTGATTGAAATGACTGTCAAAGAAGGGGATAAAGTCCTCTACGGGAAGTATTCCGGTAGTGAAATAACTCATGAAGGGACAGATTACATCATAATGCGCGAAAGCGATATTTTAGCAGTATTATAAGGAGATTAAAAATGGCAAAAGACATTGCATATTCTCTCGATGCTAGAGGATCTCTAAAGGCTGGAGTAGATAGGTTGGCCAATGCGGTCAAAGTTACACTTGGGCCAAAAGGGAGGAATGTAGTTATTGAGAAAAAGTTCGGTGCACCTACCGTCACTAAAGACGGTGTCACTGTTGCAAAAGAAATTGAACTCGAAGATAAACTTGAGAATGTAGGTGCTCAAATGGTTCGTGAAGTGGCTTCCAAAACATCAGATGTTGCTGGTGATGGTACTACTACTGCGACTGTTCTTGCACAATCTATTGTAAATGAAGGTATTAAAAATGTTACTGCAGGCGCTAATCCTATGTCTATTAAGCGTGGCATAGATGCTGCTAGGGATGTAGTAGTTGATGCAATTAAAGGCCAATCTAAGGATCTTCCTGATAGCCAACAAATTGCACAGGTAGCAACTATTTCCGCAAATGATGATACCAAAATTGGTGAAAAGATAGCTGAAGCTATGGAAAAAGTTGGTAAAGATGGTGTCATTACTGTTGAAGAATCCAAAACTGCTGAAACTTTTCTGGAAACAGTGGAAGGTATGCAGTTTGATCGTGGGTACCTATCACCTTATTTTGTAACTAATTCTGAATCTATGGATGCAGAAATGGATGATCCTTATATACTTATTCATGATAAAAAGATCAGTAATATGAAAGACCTTTTACCTCTATTAGAGAAAGTAGTCCAAACTGGGAAACCTATTTTGATTATTGCAGAAGATGTAGAAGGTGAAGCCTTAGCAACATTGGTTGTAAATAAATTGCGTGGAACATTTAAAGTTCTAGCTGTTAAAGCACCAGGATTTGGTGACCGTCGCAAAGCTATGCTGGAGGATATTGCTGTTTTAACTGGGGGAACTGTTATTTCTGAAGATGCTGGATATAAACTGGAGAATGCAAATATAGATTATCTTGGCACTGCTAAACGCGTTGTTTCCGATAAGGATAATACTACTATTGTTGATGGTGGTGGTTCTGCTGATGCTATTAAAGCACGAATTAATGAAATCAAAGTTCAGGTAGATAAAACAACTTCTGATTATGACCGAGAAAAATTACAGGAACGTCTAGCAAAACTATCTGGTGGGGTTGCTGTAATTAATGTCGGTGCAGCTACTGAAGTAGAAATGAAAGAAAAGAAAGCACGTGTTGAAGATGCACTTCATGCTACTAGAGCCGCTGTTGAAGAAGGTATTGTTCCTGGAGGAGGAGTAGCTTTATTACGTTCAATAGATGCACTAAAGAAAGTTAAAGTCGATGATGAACAAAAAGTCGGAGTAGATATCATGCGCCGTGCTTTAGAGGAACCCATAAGGCAAATTGCAGCGAATGCTGGTGCTGAGTCATCTATCATTGTGCAAAATGTGCGGGATGGAAAGGATGACTATGGTTTTGATGCACGTCATGATAAATATGTAAATATGTTTGATGCTGGAATTATTGACCCTGCAAAGGTAGCTCGTGTAGCTGTTGAAAATGCTGCTTCTATAGCAGGTATGGTTCTTACTACAGAAGCTGCAATAACTGAAGTTCCAGAAGAAGAAAAAATGCCTCCAATGCCTCCTGGAGGAGATATGGGTGGTATGGGTGGTATGGGTGGTATGATGTAATCATCCCTAAACGAATTCGAACTAAAAAAAGCCTCAGTTTTATCGCTGAGGTTTTTTTTATAAAAACGATGTGGGAGTCGAAATAGTTGTACCGTAATTTTTTCGATGGTTTCTACGAAAAATTTTAGAAGAAAACGATTTTTTATTATTGATGGTTACGCCCTGCTTTTCAGGGCACACTTTGCATTAATTCGTAATCCACTGGTTACAACTTTGGGACTTCATACTAGTGCTCTATTTGGTTTCACTAATATGATATTGAAATTAATCAAAGATGAGAATCCAGATTACCTAGCTTGTGCATTTGATTCAAAAGAGAAAACTTTTCGTCATGATATGTATGCTAATTATAAAGCAAACCGTCCTCCCATGCCTCAAGAATTAAAAGATCAATTGCCTCATTTGTAGGAGATGTTGGATTTTATGAGAATCCCTATTTTGAAAAAACCTGGAGTAGAAGCAGATGATATAATTGGAACTTTAGTTATATCAGCTGAAAAGGAAGGCTTAGATTCATATATTGTTAGCGGTGATAAAGATTTTATGCAATTAATTAATGATCATATTTTTCTTTATGCACCAGGTAATCGTAAAATGCCGGAACCCATTATTTATACATCTGAAAAGGTGGTAGAAAAATGGGGTGTAAAACCTGAAAAAATAATTGACCTTTTTGGTCTAATGGGGGACTCATCAGATAATGTTCCTGGCGTTGAAGGTGTTGGAGAGAAAACCGCGATAAAATTGATCAATGCTTATGATTCTCTTGAAGGAGCTCTTGAGAATGCGGATAAGGTCAATAATAAACGTGCTCAGAAAGGACTTCAATTTGGAAAAGAAAATGCAATATTAAGTAAGGAATTAGTTACTATTTTAACGGAAGTGGAGCTTGATAGTAAAGTTATTGATTTTAAACGCGTGGATATGGATTNCGATGGCATTNGGAAAAAATTTAATGAATTGGAATTTCATNCACTTCTCAAACAAATTGATTCTTCTAAGAAAACNGAAAAAAAAATNGAAAGGNTATCNGNNAAAGATTATAAGNTTATNTTAANTNATANTCTTTTGGATGAATTGATAAATGATCTAATGGATTCTGATATATGCTCATTTGATTTAGAGACAACTTCTTTAATNNCAATGGAAGCTGAGGTTGTAGGATTTAGTTTTGCAATTAANCCTAATTCTGGNTGTTATATTCCAATACAATATTTAAATAAAGAGAAAGAAAATTTTGGTAATAATGATNTAACAGTTGTNCTGGATAAGTTNCGTCCCGTACTTGAAAGTGNATCAATAAAAAAGACAGGGCANAATATAAAGTATGATACTTTGGTTATGCGAAATCATGGAATTATAATGCAAGGTATTTCATTTGATACAATGATTGCTGCTCATCTTTTAAATCCTTCTTCAAGATCTTATAAATTAGATAATCTAAGCTTAGAATATTTGAATTATGAAATGGTTCCTATTGAAGATTTGCTTGGCAAGGGTCGCAATAAGATNACAATGGATCAGGTGCCATTGGATCAAGCNTCTTTCTANGCTTGTGAAGATGCAGATATNACTATGCAGTTAACAAATTTGTTTAAGACTAAATTGAAAAAANNNGGTCTTTTATCAATTTTTGAATCTATTGAAATACCTTTGATCACAGTATTAACAGAAATGGAATATGATGGTGTTTATGTAGACTCNAANTTTTTATCTGATATGTCACAAGATATAGGTAAAAAAATAGAAATACTATTATTAGATATTTATNAGATTGCAGGAATCGAGTTTAACGTNAATTCAACTCAACAATTAGCGAATGTTCTTTTTGATATTATTGGTCTNCCATTGATTAAGAAAAGAAGTACATCTGAAGAAGTGTTAAAACGGCTTGGAAAAGAACATAAATTGCCAGAGCTAATTTTGAAGTATAGAAAATTTAATAAATTAAAAAATACCTATTTAGATGCACTCCAGAATTCAGTCCATCCAAAATCCAGCAGAATTCATTCAACTTTTCATCAGGTTATTGCTTCTACTGGAAGACTTTCTAGCACAAATCCTAATTTTCAAAATATTCCTATAAGAACAGATGAAGGACGTGAAGTTCGAAAAGCTATTCGCCCTCAAATAGATACCTGGAAAATATTATCAGCTGACTATTCACAGGTAGAATTGCGTGTTTTAGCACATTTAAGTCAAGATAAAGAGCTATGTGATGCATTTAATCGAGGGGAAGATATTCATTCACGTACTGCAAGCCATGTTTTTAATGTCCCTATTGAAAATGTAATACCAGAAATGAGGAGAATTGCCAAAGTGGTAAACTTCGGTATAATATATGGTGCAGGACCGTTTCGCATGAGCCAAGAATTAAAGATACCTCGCTCTGAAGCCGCAGTAATTATCAAATCATATTTTAATCAATATAATGGTATTCAAAACTATATTAATTCAACATTGGAAACGGCAAGAAATAAAAAATATGTTGAGACAATTTTAGGTAGAAAAAGACCANTTTGGGATNTGGATAATAGTAATGGTATAAGACGAAANGCTNCTGAAAGAATGGCTATTAATATGCCAATNCAAGGANCAGCAGCTGANATGATAAAACTAGCNATGAATACTATNTACAAAAATATTATAAAAAATAAAATGGAGTCGAAAATGATTTTACAAATTCATGATGAATTGCTTTTTGAATTTCCTAATTCAGAAAAAGAAACATTGATTAAATTAGTGAAGAATAAAATGGAACAAGCACTACATCTTACTGTTCCAGTAATAGTAGAATATGGTATTGGAGATAACTGGTACGAGGCGCATTAAACTAAATGGAAGCAAGCATTACTTTAAAAAAGGTTGGAAAATTAGTCGGTAATAAAACGATATTAGCTGGTCTTACTTTTGGCGTGGAAAGAGGTAGTTTAGTTGCAATTGTTGGTGCAAATGATTCAGGTAAATCATCATTATTAAAACTATTATCTGGATTTGAAAATCCAGACTATGGTCAGGTATTTATCCATGGTTTAGATATGGATAAGAGGCGAAACGAAACTAGAAAATTAGTAGGATATGTTCCAGATGCCACAGATTTGGATCCTTGGTTAACTTTAAAGCAAAATATTTTATTTACAGCAAATTTATTTAACGTTACAGAAGATAAAGCAGAATCCAGAATATTAAAATATTCAAATATTTTACTAATGAATCCTTTTTTAGATCAACTGGCTCGCGATGTTTCTCATGGAATCCAGAAAAAAACAATGTTAATTAGAGAATTAGTACATGACCCCGATGTATTGATCATCGATGAACCAACTGGTTACATGGACGCAGAGTCAAATCGTATTACTTGGGATCTTTTGAAAAAATTAAGAGGGACAAAGTCAATTATTTATGTAAGTAATTCACTTACCGAAGTAGAGGATGCACATGACCGAATATTAGTTTTTAAAGATGGAAGAATTATAATGGACGGTCATATTGATATGTTATTAAAAAGTACTTTGGATTATCACCAGTTCCAAATTGAGTTCAATGAATTATCAGATGAGTTGTATAAGAAATTGTGCAGTGTCCCTACAGTAATCTCTCCTAATCGTTTGAATAATTCTTTTCATTTTTATGGAAGAACACGGAGTGTTTTTTTTGATGTCGCTAGCTTGGCATATGGAGAAGTTATGTTAGATCTCGGGGTTAAAAAACTCGGGTTAAAAGACCTCCTTGATTCTGAATTTGCTGGTGGTGGATTGGAATGATATATGCTTTATTAAAACGTAGACTTTGGCTTTGGAAAAATAGATGGATGGTAAGTTTAGTTTTCCTATTTGTGGGACCCATAATATTAGTTTCCATGATAGTTTTTCCTTTTAAGAATATATTTATTCATAGCCTAACTGGAATCCCATTTGAGCATTGGGTCACTCCTGGATTAATATTTGTTATTTCTTCTATTTCTTTGATTCCATTTTTATATAGAGAATTCTTCAGTCTTAGAATTCACCGAAAAATGCTTGTCCATATCACTATGGCACCTCATACAAAGCAGAACATAGTATTTGGATATTTAACTGTTGCAGTTTTTGAATCTTTATTTATTGGTTTGATATCACTATCGATAATTTCAATATTAATACCATTGCAATTATCATTATCTCAATTATTTATGTTGCTAATCCAGTTGATTCTTTACTTGTATATTTTAGGAAATTTGATTGTAACTATTTCTTTACTTATTGATAATATCACACCTTTTTTATTAGCTAATATTTATATTATAATCTTAGTCATTTTTGGCAATGGTTTTCTTATTGATTTTGGTTTTTTCCCAATTACAATTGAATCTATTTTAAGGTTACAGCCATTGTCTTTTCCTTATCAATCATTACAGATATTTATTACTGGGGGAGTTATAGAATGGACAAATTTTGCTATTATATTTATAATATTTTTACTTTGGCTTTTTACCAATGGTTTATTGTTACAAAAAAAACTAAACCAATGATCCTTTTTTACTCATTTCCAATTAAACTTATATAACTTTTTGATGAAAATATACTTTGTAAATATCAAACATATATTTAACTCTCTTTATTAATATCAAAATTAAAATATATTTCATTAGTGGAATCATTTTCTAATACTCTAATTAATAGAAAAATTTTGTTGTTTAGTTTCCTTCAATAAAAAAAATAATCGTGAATTCAATTAGCCCTAAAGCCTATATACATATAAATCGATTAAAGGAGAATCTATTTAATATTCGTAGACAAGTTGGAGGTCGCCCTATTCTTTGTGTAGTAAAAGCTAATGGCTACGGACATGGTGCAGAGATCATTGCTTCTTCTATTGCAGATGAACCAGGTATTTCATTTTCAGTATTTTCTTTTGAAGAAGCTTTAGATCTTCGAAAAGCAGGAATTTCTAATGAAATTCTTATCTTTTCGCGGATACAGGATTACTGGATTAAACGAGCCCTAAAATACAATTTTATTGTAAGTGCATCATCTGTAGCGGACATTAATCTACTACAGAATATGTATGAACAAAGTGGTAAATGTCCTCGATTTCATATAAAGTTTGATACAGGTATGACACGACTAGGTTTTGACCTAAATGAATCTAATTCAGTATTTTCTTTCCTTAAAAAGAATAAAAAATTGCCGTTGGAAGGCATATATTCACATTTTTCTTCTGCCGAAGAAGATGATTTGAGTTATGCATATCAACAGTTGAATGCGTTTAAACAAGTGGTTAATGAAGGGCAGAATGCTGGTATTATTTTTCACTATATTCATTGTTCCAATAGCGGTGCGATATTAAACCTTTCAGATTCATATTTCAATTTAGTTCGTGTTGGATTATTACTATATGGTGCTAATCCTTCTATTGGGATAAGCATGAATATAAACGTAAAACCAGTTATGAGTTTTTGTGGTCCTATTGTAAATATCAGGCGTGTATTAGCTGGTACTAAGGTTAGTTATGGTGGAGTATATACTACAAAGAAAGATACAAATATTGCTGTCGTGCAAACTGGTTTTGCAGATGGTTTCCCAAGACCATGGTATGAAAACGGATTCGTTTCCTATAAAGGATTAGAATATAAAATCGCAGGCAGACCATGTATGGATCAGTTTATGGTGGATTTTGGCAATGCTGAGCCAAAAGAGGGAGATGAAGTTTTAATCTTTGGGAAAAAAAACCTCGATGAACTTCCAGTCGAACGTATTGCCGAGGATACAGGCACTACATCATATGCATTACTTACAGCTATACATGGCAGGACAGACTACATCGTTTTAAATTGATTGGTTTTTTAAGAGTCAGAATCTTGATTTGGTTTACGAACCCAGGAACGTCTGTTTTCAAATGACTTTACCTTAAGATCTGCCCAATCAGTGATAATTTCCTTAAGTTGTTCAGATTGTTTTGGATGTTCACCTAGGTTAGTATCAATTACATCGAAAAGTTCGTTTTTTCTTTCTTGAACCTGCCCATAAGAGACTACATCTTCATTTGCAGATGCTGCTTTTTTCCTTTTAAACTGATTTCTAATATGCTTTGCTTCACTCATTTCTTTCTCTCCGTGAGTAGAAAAAGCATATATGAGTATTGCTATAACTATTATTAGAATAACTATTTGTGGAGTCATAATATTTCTCCTTACTAGAATCCGATTCCTGCTGGATCAATACCCAGTATTGATACCCAATAAACAATTACCATAACAGCCAATACTAATAATGCAGCAGGCCATCCAACAGATGCCATTCTAATAAAATCTTTGGACTCAAGCTGACCACTTGCATATACGATTGAACTAGCAGGAGTACCGATTACAAGCCAATATGCCATAGATGTTGCAATAGCTAAGGCTACTCCTACCAAAATTGGATTCGTTCCAGAGCTTTGTGCCATATCTAGAACAACTGGCCCAATAACAGCAACAGTAGCACCAGCGCTCATTAGGTTAGTAAGTACTGCACCGATCACGCCCATTAGAATTACAAGACCGACACCTTCGTTAAGGCCAAGAGGAGCAACTAAGGCCATGATTTGATCCGCGAACCAGCCTGATGCACCAGTAGATTTAAATACACTTCCTAAACTGATACATCCTGCATATAGAACGATTACTCCCCAGCTTACTTTCTCCTCATAATCTTTCCATGATGTCAGTCCAAGGATCATATAAGTAACAGCACCAGAGATTGCAATACCTCCAAGTCCAAGAGAAAAGCCGAGTACACTGGCTACAAGTGATTTATCAGTAATCCAGAGAAAAACTACACAAAGCATAACTAGAGCAACAATATATTGTTGCTTAGTCATAGCACCGTGTTTTGCTAAATCTTTTTTAAGTAAGTCTACAGCATCACTAAGATCATTTACTTCTGGCTTAAATAATAGTGGCAATAAAAATGCCATTACAATCGCCATTACAAATGTATAAAAAACACCCATAGTTAGCCAGTTTACAAAAGATACTTCAACACCGATATTAGATAAAAAACCGATCATGAGTGCATTTCGGGCACCGCCTGTTGGACTCATAGGACCACCAATCATGCACCCCACAGCAATAGTTACCATAAGTAAGGTTCCAAGTTTTGGTGCGGGGGTGGACTTATTGGTGAGGGTGAATAATGCTAGTGCAATTGGAACATACATAGCCGCAACCGCATGTTCACCAACAAAGGCAGTGGGAATTGCTGTACCAAGCAAAATGCCAATTACAATATTTCTTGTCTTTGTCCCGGCAAGATTTATAACCAGCATACCCACGCGCTTATCTAATCCATATTTTACTAAGGTGGCGCCTAGAGCTAGAGAACCTGCAATGAACCAAACTGCATCATGAGCGTAGCTTAAGGCAACTAATTTGGGTTCAGTTATTCCAAAAAACAATTGAACTAAACCTATCAACAAAGCGACAGCAGGCATTGGAACGGCTTCTGTAGCAAAGAAGACTACACAAGTAGATAATAGTGCTATAATTAATTTTATATGTAATGCTTTTTGTATAATAACAGGATCTGAGCGAATCTCATCGAGTGGACGAATCTCTTCAATTGTAGCATCTGTAGGATAATTACCAAAAATAAATTCGGCCTTTTGCATCATGGAATCTGGTGTGGGCATGATGGCAATTAAAACAAAAACAGCCAGACCTACGCCTAGCCATTTAAAATCGGTTGTTTTTGCGAAACCGCCGCTATTGTTATTATTTGATTCACCCATAGGCCTATAGAATGTGGGGACTAACAGGATTTAAAAACAAGAAAAATCATAGATTTTTATATCATTAAGTTTCTTATTTAGTTTTATTTCTGTTCCAGCTAACTTTGCATTGAGAAATGGCAAGGTTCCGACAAATCGTTCCTTTTTTATTTTTGGCTATAGTAGCTATTGCGCAGAATTCCGCAAAGGATAAATACCAATATTCCAAAATTCTTAGTATACCAGATTTATCTTTTTCCCCAAAAGTTTATACTGGTCTAGATATACTAGAACAAATGGATTTTACACACCTGGCTTCAAAAAGGATTGGAATATTGACAAATCACACTTCTGTGAATAGAAATGGAAAGCATATTTTAGATTTAATTCAAATAGATTCCAGTATAGTTGTCCATGTCTTGTTCGAGCCTGAATATGGGATTTGGGGCTTGGATGACAGCCGTGCAAAATTAATTGGCCGTGAGAAACTTGATCCAGTGCACGGAGCAAAAATAATAAATATATTTGATGGTATGGTATATCCTCCAAAATGGGCAATGTCAACATTAGACTTGATTGTTATTGATTTGCAAGATACAGGGGTGAGATACACAACGTTTTTAGCATCTATTTCAAAGTTATTTGAAGCAGCATCTGATTGGAGAATCCCTATACTAGTTCTTGATCGCCCTAACCCTATAAGAGGAGATATTATAGATGGTCCAATACCTAGAACTGAATTTCAAAGTTTTGAATCTTATCATCTTTTCCCAATTCGTCATGGTCTTACAATCGGAGAAGCTTGTGTCCTCATAAATGAAATGAATTGGGTAAAAGATTCTAAGCATGTTGATTTGACAATTATTCCTATGGCTAATTGGGAAAGAGAATCTTGGTTTAGTGATACGAAATTGATTTGGAAGAATCCCTTACCATTCATTAAAAGCCCCGAAACATTATTGGCTTATGTAGGCATGGATCTTTTCAGAGGTACCAATCTAAATATAGGCTTTGGCACCGATCAGCCTTACCTTTATTTAGGCGCTCCATGGTTAGTTACAAGCTTTTTTTTAGATAAGTTAAAGAATTATAAACTGCCTGGTGTTACTTTTGATGAAGTTAATTATCGGCCAAAGGGATCCATATACTATAATAAAATTCCCAAATATGATGGGCAATCATGCAGTGGAATAAAAATTTCTATAACAAATAAAGATGAATATGATCCAATAAGGACAGCTACATCAATTATTATGTTAATTTATAATTTACATCCTCGTGAGTTCCAATGGATTGGAGATGGATATATTGATAAATTATTTGGCTCTGATCTTTTGCGAACTATAACAGCCCAAGGTAAATCTCCAGAAATGCTTCCGCCTCATTGGACACACGACATTCATTTATTCAACCAATTTCGACAAAAATACCTGATCTATCCTTGATACGAAATCTGATATCTCTCATTTTATTGAATAATTATCTATTCTGCCAGTTGCTACCTACTGTTCCTCAAAATGTATTTAGAATTACTTATGGAAATTTTTTTGATAAAGGTTATAGGGATTTGGGTACGCAATCTTTCAATTTAACAGATATTGGTCGAGCATATTTTGATCATACAACTATTAACAATAATGGTCATTTTTCTTCTATGTCTGATTTATATCATCTAGGAGATGTCCCATTTGATTCGATTCAAACAGTAGAATCTTGGCTTTCTTGGTTTAATCTGTTTATGGGAACCAATCTTCCAACCTTTGAATCAGGATATATAGATACTACTAAACCTGTAATTGTTGGAGGACAATTCATAGAATCACAAAAAAGATCAATATCAGGGAGAAAATTAAAAATAGAATTTGGTATGTCAGATCAAATTACTCTATCTATTTCTATACCTGCAGTAAATTATTTTAGAATAAAACAATCTATAAATGGCTCTGGTAATCCAATAGAAGGGATAGGTGATATAATTAATTTTCATTTGAATGCAAAAACAGAATTGGAATCATTTATAGCATCTGATACTTATTTTTTTATGCGAAGAGGACTCCGGGATAGTGTTAAAATGATCTACGATCTATATTATAAAGAAGATGGAGATTATTCTGTATTGTGGGCTTTATCATCTAGCAATGATCCTTTTAATCAAGGTTTTACTGATTCACAATTTTTTCCATCTGAAATTGGAAAGGATACTGTATATCTTGATGACCTTGTAAATTATTATTATCCCAAAGTAAAAAATGGATCTGGTCTAGATGATATTACGCTGGGTGTAACTATCTTATTAAAAGGATCACCGGCATGGTCGGTTAAAAAAAGTTCAGGAGCATTATACGGCCAGTTGAAAATCGAGTTACCTTATGGATATACAATTCGCTCCTATATAAAAGATCGTGAGAAGCAATTTAAACAGGCAAGTATAGGTAGTGGTTTGACTAGATGGTCAATTGGTCTTTTTGGAGAATATTTACTTTCAGATAATAGAAGACCTCGTTTTTACGGTAATATCAATCTTAAGACTAGTACTCCTGAATTTCTAAATACACCTGTTTCCCTATTTGCAGGAAATCACTCACATCCAGACTCTATTATTAATCGTATAGGTGAAACTTATAAATTTAGTGAAGGAAACTTAATGCAATTATCTATTGGATTTGATTTTGAACCTAAACCTGATCGTTTTAAAGTTCGTTTCGGTACTAATTATACCTATAAAAGCCACGATAAATTTTATTCTAATTATTATGAATGGGATAAACTAATGACATCTCATAAAGGTTATAATTCTTCATTTCAAAACAATATTTTTTTGTTAGAGTATTGGATTATTAATTCCACATCAAAAAATAAGATTGGTCCTTTTCCTTTTGATATTTATGCTGGATATCAAAGATCACTATCATCTGATAATACATTTGATGGTTGGAAAATTTATTGGGGGTCTACTTTATATTTGCAGGCGTGGTAATATCAAAAAAATAATTACAATGAATAAAAAAGAAATCTGGAGTTGGTATTTTTATGATTTTGGAAATTCTGCATTTACAACTCTTGTAATTACTTTTATTTATTCAACATATTTCACAAAGGCAATAGCCTTGAATGAGATAGATGGTACTTATTTGTGGTCCCAGGCAATTGCAATTACTGCTATTATAGTTGCTATATCTTCTCCCTTTCTAGGTGCGATTGCTGATCAGGGAGGTTATAGGAAAACTTTTCTGGCACTAACCACCTATACATGTATCGGAGCGACATGTTTATTATTCTTCCCGGAGAAAGGACAGATTTTATTTTCGCTTTCACTGGTAATAATTGCAAATATTTCCTTTGAACTTGGTTGTGTATTTTATAATGCTTATCTACCTGAAATAGTTTCAAAGGGTGAAATAGGTAAAATATCAGGGTTTGGTTGGGGATTTGGATATTTAGGCGGTCTTCTTGCGATGTTGGTAGCTATGGTAGGCTTTATTAACCCTGATATATCCTGGTTTGGATTGGATACTGATTCAGGCGCAAATATAAGAGGTGCAAATTTTGTTGTAGCAATTTGGTTTTTTGTATTTGCAATGCCAGCTATTCTTTTTTTGAACAAAGAAAATCAGAAAGAAAGTTTAAGCATAAAAAATATTATTCTTAATTCTTCTAAACAGATAAAGCAAACTTTTAATAATATAAAGATGTATAAAAATATTGTTAGATTTCTTATATCGAGACTTTTTTATAATGATGGTTTAGTAACTATTTTTGCATTTGGTGCCATATATGCTTCTGGGACTTTTGGATTTACCTACAAAGAAATAATGATGTTTGGTATTACTCTAAATATTGCAGCGGGCCTTGGTTCATTTTTTATGGGATTTATTGATGATATAATCGGTGGGAAACTTACCATTCAGATTAGCTTAATCGGCTTGATGGTATCGGTTATTATAGCAGTTTTTGCGAACTCTAAATTAATCTTCTGGATTGCTGGTATAATAGTAGGCTTATTTGCAGGTCCAAATCAATCAGCAAGTCGTTCGTTAATGGGAAGGTTAACACCTGAAGATAAGATAAATGAATTTTATGGATTTTTTGCATTTTCGGGTAAACTAACTTCATTTTTAGGTCCAATAATATTGGGAGGATTTACTAAGTATTTTGATTCCCAGCGTTTTGGTGTTGCAACAGTTTTTTTATTTTTTTTTATTGGATTTTTATTTTTGCTTCGAGTTGATGAATGATATCAGATTAATTTTTTTTTTAACAATTAAGGTATATTATTTAATTCAAAATAATATTGCCCAATTTATTTTTCTTGGATTAAGTTCAACTATCATTCAGCCCCGTTGGTGTGGCGTGCTCTTCAGGGAAAATTGTTTTTCTCGAGGGTTTACTAGCGGGGCTATTTTATTAAAGAAAATTTTAGATTATAATTATAACAATTATCTGATATTATTCATTTTGATAAAGAGAGTATAAATTCTGGTCCTATTTCCTAATATTCTATAATGGTTATTCGTTATTCTCAATTAGTTATGCCTCAGGATGCTAATATAATAGGTACCTTGTTTGGTGGCCAAATGGTGTCTTGGATGGATATTGCAGCTGCCAAGTCTGCACATCGCTTTCTAAAATCTTCTGAAGAAATTTTTGCAGTAACAAGGGCAATAGATGCCATCGAATTCAAAGAACCAGTATATATTGGGAATTGGGTTAACTTTTCTGCTGAAATTATAAATACAGGTCGTTCCTCAATTAAAATTAAGGTTGATGCATTAAAAGAGGACCATCAGTCTGAACAAATATTAGCATGCACCGCAATTTTCACTATGGTATCTATAAAGAAATTATCTGATGGTTCTTATCAAAAAGTAAATCATAATAAAACCATATAATTAAGGTTAAAAATGTCAAAAATATTCCATCCACCCAATACATTATCAAATGAAGCCCATGTGAAATCACTAGAAGAATATAATAATATTTACAAAAGTTCTATTCAAGATCCAGATAGTTTTTGGGCTGAAATTGCTGAAAGATTAGATTGGTATATGCCATGGAAAAATGTTCGCAAGTTTGATTTTTTTAATGGAAAAATCGAGTGGTTTTCTGGTGGAAAATTAAATGTATCTTATAATTGTATAGATAGACATATTGAGAATGGTTATGGAGATCAAGTAGCTATAATATGGGAGGGTAATGATCCCGATCAATCAAGAAGATTTACTTATAATGAATTGTTGAAAGAAGTGTCCCAGTTTGCCAATGCTATGAAATCACTTGGTGTGAAAAAAGGAGATCGTGTATGTATATATATGCAAATGGTCCCCGAACTCGCATTCGCTCTTTTAGCCTGTGCAAGAATTGGTGCAGTCCATTCTATTGTTTTTGGTGCTTTTTCCAGTGATTCATTGCGAGATAGGATTAATGATTCTAGTTGTAAAATTCTAATAACTCAAGATACTGGTGTGAGAGGAAATAAAAAGAACATTCCTATGAAGTTGAATGCTGATGCGGCCGTGCTTGAAACACCATCTATCGATTATGTAATTGTTGTTCGAAGAACTGGTGAATCAGTATCCATGGATTCAGAAAGGGATATATGGTGGCATGAAGCTATATCAGCGGTTGAAGCCAAATGTGAACCAGAAATAATGGACTCTGAAGACCCTTTATTCATTCTTTATACATCTGGATCAACGGGAAAACCAAAAGGTGTCCTACATACAACGGGTGGATATTTGACTTATGCCTCTTTTACCCATGAAATGGTATTTGATTATAGACCAGGTGATATTTATTGGTGTACTGCAGACTTGGGGTGGATAACTGGGCATTCTTATATAATCTATGGACCTTTAGCAAATCGTGCTACAACAGTGATGTTTGAGGGAGTGCCTAACTATCCAGATTTTGGTCGTTTCTGGGATGTTGTTGATAAACACAAAATTAATCAATTCTATACTGCACCAACTGCATTACGGGCATTGATGAAAGAAGGAAACGATTGGGTGGAATCTAGAGATTTAACATCTTTACGCTTGTTGGGTACAGTGGGGGAGCCTATTAAAGAGCCAGAATGGAACTGGTATTATTCTATAGTTGGAAAGTCACAGTGCCCAATAGTGGATACTTGGTGGCAAACTGAAACGGGTGGAATATTGATTTCTCCGCTTCCTGGTGCTACGCCAACTAAACCTGGTTCTGCTACATTACCATTTTTTGGTATAGATCCTGTTTTATTGACAGAAGAAGGAATAGAAATTCAAGGCAATAATGTTTCTGGTTTGCTGGCGATCAAATCATCTTGGCCTGGGCAGATGCGTACCGTTTATGGAGATCATGATCGTTTCATTGATGTTTATTTTAAAATGTTTCCTGGTTATTATTTTACTGGAGACGGTGCTAGGAGGGATGAATCTGGTTATTACTGGATCACGGGTAGAGTAGATGATGTATTGAATGTTTCTGGTCATAGAATTGGGACTGCAGAAGTAGAAGGAGCCATTGGGAAAGCAGATGGCGTAGCTGAGGCTGCAGTAGTTGGATTTTCACATAACATTAAAGGGCAAGGCATTTATGCATTTGTTACATTAATGACAGGTGTTGAAGAAACAGATGAAATTCGTGATGGCATATTAACTTCTGTTACTAAAGATATTGGGCCTCATGCCAAACCAGATGAATTTCAATTTACACCTTCACTTCCAAAAACACGTTCTGGAAAAATTATGCGTCGAATATTACGTAAGATCGCCGATGGTGAAACAAATAATCTCGGAGATATATCTACGCTTGCCGACCCCAGTGTGGTAGAAAAACTTGTTAAGGGGCGATGAATTTTCTATTTGATAGTAAAACATAAATGGGACATAAGAGGTAAATAGCCATGACTTATATAGATAAAATTAGCGTTATTAATAAAAATGATATCGGTAGTTCTTCAACTGGGTTATTGGCTATCGGGGTTTTTGAAGGAAAAAAATTAACTGATTTTGGATACCATTTGGATGAGTCTGGGCAAAATGTATTATCAAAGGCATTTGATCTTGGTGACTTAAAAGGAAAGCACGGTGAGGTCAATATGTTTTACATTAATGGGAAAAGGGTCCTGTTAATCGGCTTAGGTAAAAAAAAGAAATTAAATGCTCACAGAGTGCGTCTGGCTGCTGGTCAAATCTCTAATTTTGCTATAAAAAAGAAAATAGATTCTATGGTAGTGGAATGTTTTTGTTCCAGCTCAGACAGTTGCCAGGCTATGGCGGAAGGCCTTGTTTTAGGAAGCTACCAGTTTCTTGATTATAAGACAAAAAAGTCAGAAAATTTTGAACTCCATTCTGTTAATGTGGCGGGTTGTGATAAGAGTGCAGTCTTAAAAGGGTCTGCTATTGCTCAGGCGGTCTGTTTTTCAAGAGATTTAGCCAATCATCCTGGAAATGTTACAACTCCATCAAAGCTTGCTGAAGAAGCGAAACAGATTGCTAAAGAAGGATCTATGGATTGTACTGTTTTTGACCGTGAAGAATTTACATCCATGGGCATGGGTGGGCTAGCGGGTGTTTCCCAAGGTACTGATGAACCTCCAAAGTTTATTCTACTTGAATATTTTGGGTCCGATAAATCAAAAAAACCAATAGTGCTCGTTGGGAAAGGACTAACTTTTGATGCTGGAGGAATATCGATTAAACCGTCTTCAAGAATGGACGAAATGAAGTATGATATGTGTGGGTCTGCCGTTGTATTAGGTGTATTTAAAGCATTGGCGGTTCTTAAGCCAAAACTAAATATTATTGGAATTATTCCTTCCACTGAGAATTTAGTGGGAGCAAAAGCCTACAAACCTGGTGATATTTTGACTGCATACAACGGCAAAACAATTGAAGTATTGAATACTGATGCCGAAGGCCGACTTATTTTGGCGGATGGATTATCTTATGCATGTAAACACTATAAACCAGAATATATACTAGATTTTGCAACACTTACAGGTGCTGTTCTCGTTGCCTTGGGTCATATAGCAACAGGAGTTTTAGGGACAAATGAACAATTGATGGAGCATATTAAAAAATCTTCAAAAAATACAAATGAAAAAGTTTGGGAATTGCCTCTCTGGCCTGAGTTTCAGAAACAAGTCAGATCAAAAATTGCAGATGTGAAAAACACAGGTGCCCCCCGTCAGGCTGGAACGATAGCAGGAGCAGCGTTTCTAAAAGAGTTTGTAGAAGAAGATATACCCTGGGTGCACTTTGACATTGCAGGTACAGCTTGGGGAGGAAACTCAAATAGCATTAATCCAAAAGGCAGTGCAACAGGATGGGGAGTAAGATTAGTGATAGATCTTCTTAATGTCTAAATATACGGATTTTATCATATTCAATGGGCTGATTTACTGCATAGTCAGTCCATTTTTATTTGTGGGTTTATTTGGAGGGCATCCAATAATTATTGATGGAAAATTTTCTGATTGGCAAAATATTTCTATTGCATATTCTGATAACGTAGGTGATGGATTAGGCGCTGATTTTGCTGATGTGAAAATTACTTACGATCAGGAATTTTTATTTATATACTTTAATTTTTATAATGGTGAATTTTTAATGCA
This sequence comes from Fidelibacterota bacterium, assembly GCA_002718285.1. Next base: position 6,011 of record PBAR01000008.1, on the reverse strand, counting down.
AGATATGAACGCATTTCACCTTTACATTGACTCGGACAATAATGCATCAACTGGACTAGTTTTTAACGGGATTGGTGCGGAACTGGAATGGATTTTTGGTGAGCGAGAAGGATTATTTTATAATAGTGAAGGTGTTGAGAATGTATGGCAGAATGACCTAACATTGCGTATAGGGCCAACTATAACATCCTCAGAATTTGAAGTTGCTATAGCTCGTGATTCTAATGTCTTAACATTAAATGGTTCTCGGGTTTTAAGTGAAGGCAAAATTGCAATTTCTAATTCTCAAGCTAATTCTGATTATGTGCCAAATGAGATTGAAGGAATTTTGTTTAATATTGATGAAGATGAAGTACCATTGGCAGAGCCTATTTCTTTGGAGAGATCTAATATAAATGATATTCGAATTCTTAGTTATAACACATTGTGGACTGGAATATTAGACTCGGATAGACAACCTAGATTTAAAAGGATTTTTCAAGCATTGGATCCTGATATAATTGCACTTCAAGAGCACACTGATTGGGATGAGATTGATGAGATAATTCAATCCTGGTTTCCTGAAGAAGAATGGCACGCCAGTTGGACTTACAGAGATTTGGTAGTCCTTTCCCGTTTTCCTATTTTGAATGATGCAAATTTAATCTCTTCAGAAAGAACCATGGCTGCTTTATTAGATACAAGGGATGAATTAGGTAAAGATCTTTTGATTATTAACTCCCACCTATCCTGTTGCGATGACAATATCAATCGTCAGAAGCAGGTAGATGAATTTATTTCTGTATGGCGTGATTGGATTTTAAATCAGGATGGCCCATTTGATTTAGAAAACAGCACACCTTTTGTCCATGTTGGAGATTTCAATTTTGTTGGGTATCGACAGCAAGTTGAAACAATCAGAACTGGAGATATTTACGATGAAACCGAATACGGTACAGATTTTCTTCCAGACTGGGATTCTACAGCTATTATAGATCTTTTTTCCCTTCATACTCAAAAACGGATGGGATACACATGGAGATCAGATGAAAGTTCATTCAGCCCTGGTAAATTGGATTATGTATTTTATTCTGATGCAACTATTTTTCCAGGAAAAAATTATATTTTAAATACACTTGCTATGGATTCAGATATTTTAAATCAATATGGGTTGCAGTTAGATGATACAAATGAAGCTTCCGATCATTTACCTAGGATCTTTGATATCTCTCTTGAAGATATTGTAGGAATAAAGGAAGAAAATCATACTTTAGAAGAATTTATAATTTGTTCAAACTTTCCTAACCCCTTTAATCATAGAACAAATATTATTATTTCAGTAAATAGAGAAATGGGGCAGATGTCATTTGAAATATATGATATTTATGGCAGATTTATTGAAAAATTAGATGAAGATGATTTTTCCCCGGGTATTTATCAGTATAATTGGAACTGTAGTAATTGTCCAAGCGGTGTTTATTTATTAAGAATAGGGACTGGTAAATTCTTAATCTCAAGAAAATTAATTTTATTAAAATAAATACACCATCCTTAATGATATTAGATTGATTTTTTTTCAATCTTCAATAAAAATGTTTTTCATTTTTCAAGATTAACTCAATTGTTTTTAATATAATTCTATATTTCACCAATAGGGGTTTTTTTTTGATTAAGTGCTGTATAAGATTTTAAATTCTACAGATGATGTACGTGGTAAGAAACTTTAGATACATAGATTAGAATGGCAACAAAAACATTAAATACAGCGATAGAAAAAATTGCTCCTACTGCAATATTAAAACTTGATGGTCCATTTAATGATTTTCAGGCAAAAGAAATTATTGAGATAATAGATGATCTATTGGCACAGGAATTTGTCCATTTCATAATAAACTTCAGCAAATGTGTCGAAGTAAATAATTATGGTGTCTCTGTTCTGATTAGTCTTATAGGGTCAATTAATGCCAAGAATGGGAAACTCATTTTTACCAATGTTGATCAACATCTTGAAAAGAAACTTAAAATGATGGGATTGGCGGCTTATGCTGAATTTTACTCTGAAGATAAAGTTGCTTTAGAAAGTTTGGTTGAAAAACACTAATATCCTTATATCAATTAAATTTATTTTTTTAATGAAGAATCTTATCCATACTAATCTAATTATTTTATTTGCACTTTCAACTCTTATTCAAGCAGATATTTTACATGGTCAGTGGAAGCAATTTGTTTATACTGATGGGCTTTCTAGTAATTATGTTTTTGACATAGAAAAAGATGATAATGATAGGATATGGATTGGGACCCAGAACGGGATTACTATGATAGATGGAACAATAATAAAAAAATATGGTGCATTAGATGGACTCCCCGCAGATAATATTATTAAAGTAAAAAGCCATAATAATAAAATATATGCTGCAACATCGAGTAAAGGGATATATGAACTTGAAAATGATTCTTTTAAAAAAACAGATATTATTCAAGGTACAGATATTTACTCTATTAAGAATTTAGATTCTAAGCTTTTTATTTCCACTAACTTGGAGAATATACTGTTTGATGGAAGTGATATATCTTACATGGGTAAAGGGTTCCCTAATGAAAAAATAAAATACGTGCATGTTAAAGGGAATGAATATTGGTTCGTTGCAAAGAGTACTTTAATTCGTAAAAGCGGGGAATCATTTAATTCTGAACAAATTAAATTTCCGGATAAAAAGATTGAGATTCAGACCTTGCTTATTGATGGAAAAATTAAATATTTTGGTACAAACAGAGGTTTCTGGTTGGAAAAAGAGAATGGAAGTTTGGAACTGCTGAAAAAAAATATCAATGTTTTATCACTAGCTAAAATCAGTCCAGAGTCAATTCTTATTGGCTCAAAAAAAGGTATATATCAATTAAATAAAGGTATTATAAAACAGTATACCCCTGCAGGTGATAATAATTTAGCTTTAAATAAAACACCTGTAAGGGATATCACAGTAGTCTCTAAAAGTGAAGTCTGGTATTCAACCTTTGGGATGGGTGTTTTCCTACAGGATCCAAGCACATTTACTAATATTGGTGTTGAAGATGGTTTAGAAACTGGTGGAATGGTATATGATCTGATTTCAAGAAATGAGAATGTTTATATTGCTACAAATAATGGATTATTCATTCTTGAAACTGGAATAATTTCTGATCATTTCACGAAAGTTGACGGCTTACCATCCAATACAATACTGGATCTAGATATGGACTCTAAAGGCACGCTTTGGATCGCTTCTTCAAGAGGGCTTTCTAAATTTAATGGATCGAATTTTAATAATTTTAATAGGAAAGATGGATTGCCATCGAACTTAGTCACTTCAGTTCATATCGATAATCTAGATGAGTCTCGTATCTGGACTGGGTCCAAACGGTCAGGACTTACACGGTTTGATGGTAAAGGATTTTATACATTTACAATCCAAGACGGATTACCATCGAACCATGTCCAAGATATTACGCAGAAAAATAATGGAGATCTTGTGATTGCTTGCTATAAAGCCGGAGTTAGTATCTATGATGGAAAAAGATTTCAGTTATATGACCAAGGCTTAGATGATAAACGTGTCATATCAATCGCTATAGGCCCCGAAAGTAGAATATGGGCAGGAACAGAATCGGCGGGAATAGGAGTCTTGAATGGAAGCATTTTTCAGATGATCCGTGACACTGATGGTCTTGGCCATAATGAGTTATTTTCTTTGCACTTTGATGGTAGCAGAATGTGGGCGGGAACCTTTGGCGGTGGTGTTAGTTGTTTTTCCGATGGTGATTGGTTTACTATGCATGAATCAGATGGTTTGAATAGTAATTCAATAGGAGCTATTGCGGCAATTAATTCTAATGTAATTGTTATAGGAGGTAAAAAAGGAATCTCAATTTTTAATATTGATGATGATCCATTCAAGCTGAAAGTAAAAAATATTGTAACACCAGAAGCAGATATAATATTTAATGACCTTCAAAATGATTATCTTGAAGGTGTCACAAGAGATAGATTCTATATCAATACTAATCCATTGTTATACAAACCCACAAATTCAAATATTAAGTATAGAAAAAGAATAGTTCAAATAGGAAGCGATAAAGATGATTGGTCTTCTTTTCAACTATCAGAGCGGATCTCTTTTATCCCTGAAAAAGTAGGAGAATACAAACTTGAAATTCAGGCCGTTGACAACCGTGTGAGGCAATCAAACATAATCACAATCCCATTTATTATTCGCAGAGTTTGGTATCTAAACCCGAAAACTGCAGTTCCATTTTGGGGTGGTCTTATTTTATTGCTTAGTTTTTCCATCATTAATTTTATTAATTATCGTAAGAAAAGTAAAGAAGCGCAAGAACTTAGAGAAGCCGAGATTGCTCGGCAACAGGCGGAAATGGAAGATGCTAGAGAATTTCAGCAAGGTATGTTGCCATCGGAGATGCCAAAAACAGATGATTATGAAATGGTTGGTTTTCAACAAACTGCTACAGAAGTTGGAGGTGACTTTTTTGATTTTATGCAGAAAAAAGATGGTAAATGGATAGCAATTTGTGGAGATGCTACTGGTCATGGTCTTACTTCTGGGAATGTGGTTTCAATTACGAAAACAGCAATGAACTCTCTTGTAGAAGAAGACCCGGTATCAACCCTCGATTCATTAAATAAAACACTATTAAAAATGAATATTGGATTGAACAGGATGTGTCTCAACATTGCGAATATTCAAGATGATGTGATTCAATTTTCATCAGCAGGGATGCCTCCAGCCTATCTTTATTCTTCTGAAAAAGGTGAAATAGAAGAAGTATTAGTTGGGGCTTTACCATTAGGCTCTTTTCCGGCAGCAATTCATATGTTGCAGGAAATACCTTTTAAGAACAAAGGTGATATATTAATAATGATGTCTGACGGTTTACCTGAAGCAGAAAATAATAATAATGAAATGGTAGGATATGATCGGACTCTAGAAGCAATTAAATCTATGTCTTCAAAATCGGCAGAGGAAATAAAAAATGGACTGGTGGATCTTTGTAACGATTGGCTTGGTGGCCAAGCAGAATTAAAAGATGATATGACATTCGTAATTATAAAAAAAATAAACTAATTAGCTTTTATTTAATTCTATATATCAATGATAAATATATTACCTACATCTAATAATATTGGCTTGTTTCAGAAATATATATTTATTTGGATAGCAAGATGTTTTTTAATGTTTATATTTTCATCAACGCTTATTTATCCTCAATCAAGCCACTATATAACAGGAAAAGTAACTGACACTAACTCATCACCGCTTCTAGGTGCAAATATTATCCTAAAAAGGACATACCAGGGAGCTACAACTGATTCAGTTGGAAATTACAGAATAGATAATATTGATCCTGGAAAATATACAATTATGGTTACCTATATTGGTTATAAATCAAAGGAGATTGAGCTCTATATATCAGAGTATGAAATAGAATCTGAAGAAGATGATGATGATAGTTTTTCTTCAAAATTGGGTATTGAAGAAATAGAAGAAGAGAATCTTCTTTTAAAGGCACCATTCCATGATAATTTGAATTTCTTATTAGAAAGTGATGCTCTTGAAATTGAACAGGTTGTTGTTTCTGCATCTAAGAAAAAAGAGAAGCTTATTGATGCACCGATAACAATTGCTGCAGTTTCTGAAAAACAAATAAGAAAAACTGCAGGCGGTGATTTGGGAGCTATTCTAAAAACTGTAAGAGGGGTTGAAGTATATCAGGCGGGTATGGGAAGAACTGCATTAAATGTGAGGGGATTTATGAGTGCTTTCAATGGTAGGTTTGTTTCTTTAGTCGATGGTGCCAACTATATGGAACCTACTTTTTATATTGCCTATGGTAATACATTGCCATTCGTGAATGAAGATATAGAGAGATTGGAAGTAGTTTTTGGTCCCAGTTCTGCGCTATATGGTCCAAATGCACATAATGGACTACTGAATATCATTACTAAACATCCAAGAGATTCTGAAGGATCAACA
>PBAR01000007.1 GCA_002718285.1 Fidelibacterota bacterium | reverse complement strand
AAGCAGCGGCAGAAGATGCAGTGATTGCCAGTATTAAAGCAGGTCTGGAGTCTTATGCTACAGAGCAGTTGATGGAAAATGGTCGCCGTAGTTGGCCGACAAATCCATTTGATGCCTTGTCAAAAAAACCAGAAGGATATACGACAGCTACAAGCAATTCTGACGTTGATACAGATGGTGAGTGGATATTTAATGAATATAACCAAATTGTACATCAACGAAATAATAATGATCGTTACTACTGGCAATACAATAAAGGTACACAGACTGGTGACAATGCTGATGTTGGTACCCTTGGCAATAGAACTCAGATGAATTAAGAACCTATTAATTCTTAAAAGTAAAATAATGATTAAAGCCCTGTGGTGTTCCACAGGGCTTTTTTTATTACTCTGGGTTAATTCTATTGTAAACCAGGATATAAAAAGAAATTGTAATATCTGAAGAGATTTTAATTGATTTAAAATCAGTAAAATATAACAATATAAAAATTTTCTAAATTAGAATAAATTCTATTAATAGATTAATATTCTATATGCGATCAGTATTTAATGTAGCCCAGCCTAATTTTTCCATAGCAGAAGCATCTGATCTGGTGTATAGCCATTACGGTATTCGTTGCTTAGCTGATGAACTATACAGTGAGCGTGATCAAAATTTTTATATTGTTGCTGAAAATAATAAAAAATATGTATTAAAGATTTCAAACCCGGTTGAAGATATATCTAGTATTCAGATGCAAATTGATTGTACTAATCATATTCAGCAACAAGACCCAAATTTAAATATACCTTTTACAATAAAATCTTCCACCGGCAATCATATTATCACTCATAATATAGATGGCAATGATTATTATATCCGTATGGTTACATTTATAAAAGGTATTTTTTTGAAAGATCATCATCAAAACAAAGATATGCTGTTTTTTCTTGGAAGTTTTATGGCCAGACTGGATAGTGCTATGCACGGTTTTAACCATCCTGCAGTAAAAAGAAAATTTGCATGGAATCTATCCCAACATAATTTCCTTAAGAATTTTAGTAAAGAGTTGGATTCAGGCCAAGATAGGGAAATAGTACAGCGGTTCCTTTATGAAGCTCATAAATATTTTGAGCAACATAAGAGAGATATTCGATTTGCTGTGATCCATAATGATGGAAATGATCATAATATTTTAATCGATGATTTGGATGATAAAATTGGTATTATCGATTTTGGTGATATGGGTTATTCTTATCAGGTCGCAGAACCTGCAGTAGCCATGGCATATGTAGCTATTGATTCAGATGATCCATTAAATTCTATGGGACAAATTTTAAAAGGTTATCATGAATTTTTTCAACTTTCAGAAAAGGAACTAAAATTCACTATCTATCTCGTCTGTTTAAGATTATCAATTTCTGTCACTATGGCTTCTTATAGAAAAAAATTATTTTCTGAAAACAAGTATATAACCATATCTGAATCAAGCGCTTGGAAATTTTTAAGATCTATGAACCAAAAAGATCTAAAAGAAATTTCGGAGAGCCTTTATGAATTTGTTAACTGATAAACTAATTATTGAAGGACGTCAAAAGCATCTGGCTCCATCTCTTAGCATTTCTTATGATAACCCATTACATATTGTTCGCGGATCTGGACAATATCTTTATGATAATAAAGGAAAAGAATACCTTGACGGAGTAAACAATATACAGCATGTTGGCCACTGCCATCCAGAAGTTGTAAGGGCTGCTAGAGAACAATTTGGCAAGTTAAATACAAATACACGCTATTTGGATGAAATAATTGTAAAATATGCTATTGAATTGACTTCACTCCTTCCAGAACAGTTAGAAATTTGTTATTTTACCAATTCTGGTAGTGAATCTAATGATCTTGCCTTACGGATTGCGCGCCATTTTACCAGCAGTAAAGAAACAATTGTGTTGAATGGAGCCTACCATGGTCACACGGAAGCCCTTATTGAGATAAGTCCCTATAAATTCGATGGCCCTGGTGGCAAAGGTGCAATGAATTTTGTTCATACTGTCCCTATGCCAGATCCATTTCGTGGAAAACATCGTGGCTCTAAGGCAGCAAACGGATATTTATCTGAATTGTCAAAAATTCTTACATCCTTGAAAAAAAATGGTAAGCGCCTTGGCGCTATTATCACAGAAGCTATAATGGGTTGTGGTGGACAGATTGTTTTTCCAAAAGGGTTTTTAGCAGATGCTTTTGCGCAGGTTCGCCAGGCTGGCGGTCTTTGTATAGCTGATGAAATTCAGATTGGATTTGGTCGTATGGGTAGCCATTTTTGGGGCTTTGAATCTGAAGGGGCGGTTCCAGATATAGTTACAGTAGGAAAATCTATGGGAAATGGTCACCCTATCTCAGCGGTAATCACTACTAAAGAAATTGCTGACAGCTTTAATAATGGAATGGAATATTTTAATTCATTTGGTGGAAATCCGGTCTCTTGTTCAGTAGGCAGGGCTGTCTTACAAATAATCCAGAAGGAAGAACTTCAAAAACGAGCATTAGAGGTTGGAGATTATTTGATTAATCGGTTCCAAAATCTGAAGAGAAAGCATAGCTTGATTGGTGATGTACGTGGTCGGGGTCTCTTTATTGGTATAGAACTCAACAAAAATTCCAAAAATTTACAACCAGCTGGAAGAGAAGCAAATCTTGTGATCAATAAAATGAAAGATAAAGGCATATTGCTCAGTACTGATGGGCCAGATCATAATGTGATTAAAATCAAACCTCCTCTTGCATTCAATCAGCAAAATGCTGATTTTCTTGTTGAAACATTAGACTCTATTATTACCGAGATAGATTAAACTAAGGGATGAAAAAACCAGTTATTATCACAGCAGGACTTATTTTATTTATTTTTTTTATGATTGTCGTAGTTGATAACAAAAAGAAAACCAATGAATTAGAATGGGAAAATCAGAGAATCTTTCAAATAAATCGAGAACCTCCACGATCACACTTTTTTCCTTTTGAAACAGAGCAACTGGCGATAGAAAAAGACCGGCATAAATCATCCTTTTTTCAATCACTGAATGGCTCTTGGAAATTTCATTATGCACCTAATCCAAAAAAGAGGATTACCGGTTTTGAGCTTCTGGATTTTCCAGTTGATTCATGGGAAGATATTGAAGTCCCTGGTCATTGGGAGCTTCAAGGTTGGTCAGTGCCAATATACTTAGATGAGGAATATCCATTTAAACCTGATCCGCCTTTTGTACCCCATGATTATAATACTGTAGGTAGCTATGTTCGATATTTTGATTTCGATGAAAATTGGAAAAATAAAGATATTCTTATCCGTTTTAGCGGTGTTCGATCTGCATTTTATTTTTGGCTTAATGGGGTATTAGTAGGTTACAGTCAGGGTTCCAAGACACCTGCAGAATTTGATATTACAAATTATATAGTACAAGGCAGTAATAAAGTTGCAGTTCAGGTTTATCGATTTTCTGATGGTTCTTATTTGGAAGGACAAGATACATGGCGTGTCAGTGGTCTAGAACGGGATGTTTATCTATATGCTGTACCAAAGGTGCGCATTACTGATTATTTTGTTCACGCAGATCTTGATGATAATTATCGCAGTGGAATATTTAAACTGGATATCGATCTTTTAAACCAGGAACAATATACTGGTAAATACACTGTTAATGTATCATTAAGAAGAAACAAACGACTTATTTTAGAATTGAAGGAAAAAACAAGAATTGATTCTACAAAAACAATAAATTTTAAATCTGATATAAACCGTGTTGATCCATGGTCAGCTGAAAAACCTCAATTATACGAATTACAAATTACGCTCATAAATCCCCAAGGAAATTTGCTTGAAAGTTTCACGCAGCAAGTGGGATTTAGGAAAATTGAAATCCTTGAAGGGAATCTATTAATTAACGGGAAAGCAGTCATTTTTCGTGGAGTTAATCGCCATGAGTGGGATCCAGTTACGGGCAGAGCAATTACTATAGAATCTATGATCCAAGATATAAAGTTGATGAAGAGAAATAATATTAACGCTGTACGAACTTCTCATTATCCCAATCAAGAAGAATGGTATCAGCTTTGTAATCAGTTTGGACTTTATGTGATTGATGAAGCAAATATTGAAGCTCATGGTATGCGGTTTCATCCTCAAAAGTACGGATTTATTGCAAATGATTCTTCCTGGACTCAGCAATGGATAGATAGAGGTCGGAGAATGGTTGAACGGGATAAGAACCAACCTTGTATAATTTTATGGTCTATGGGGAATGAAGCAGGTGATGGAACTAATTTTCAAAAACTTTACAACTGGATAAAATCTCGGGATAATTCCCGTCCTGTTGTTTATGAACCCGCAGGGGTGGAAAAGCATACAGATATAGTTTTCCCTATGTACAAGGATATTGCTTTCATTTCTAATTATGCAGTTAAAGATCCAGACCGGCCACTGATTTTATGTGAATATGCACATGCTATGGGTAATAGTGTTGGTAATTTAAATGACTATTGGAAGACTTTTGATAAATACAAGGTATTACAAGGAGGTTTTATATGGGACTGGGTTGATCAGGTTATTTTAGCTGAAGATTCTACTGGAAAAGAATACTGGGCATACGGTGGTGATTTCGGAATGGAATTTGCTGAGCATGATTCTAATTTTTGTGCTAATGGTTTGGTAGCAGCAGACAGATCTTTAAATCCTCATATTGAAGAAGTAAAAAAAGTGTATCAACCAGTCTCTTTTGTAATAGAAGACCAACAGGTAAATGATGGGATAACCAGAGTAAAAATCACAAATCGCTACGATTTTCTAGATTTAACGCATTTGGATTTCAAATGGTTTATAGAAGGTGATGGGAAAAAGGTGATGAATGGACGCCTAGGCCAGTTGGACCTTCTGCCTGGAGAAAACGAGTTATTTTCTTTTAATCATGGTATGATACCAGCTAAAGCTGGTGGTTTATATTTTTTAACTATCGAAGCTAGGACGCGGGAAAAATCGATTTTGGTTCCTGTCAAACACCTTGTAGCCTGGGAACAATTTTATATTCCAATTAATAAAAATAAAAAACCAATCAATCCAAAATTTCTCCCTGAATTAACCCTTAAGGAATCAGATCATTGTTTTGAAGTCAAAGGAAAAAATTTCAGTGCTTTGATTCTTCGCGAAACTGGACATTTAAAAGAATTTAAATATGACAGCGTGGATTTATTGCTAAATGGTATAGAACCACATTTTTGGCGTGCTCCACTGGATAATGACCTTGGTAATGGTATGCCCAAACGAACTGGAGTATGGAAATTAGCAGGAAAAGAATTGGATTTAAAAAGTTGTAGCGCCAAAATCAATAATTATTCAGTAGAATTACTAAGTGCAATGACTCACGATGCCACTGGCGCTCATCTAGAAACGCGTTATACCATATATGGTAATGGTGTGATTGAAATAGATCATAGCATAAAAAATATCAATGCAAATATCCCTGAGTTACCTCGTTTTGGAATGAAAATGACTCTGCCGGGAGATTTTAATAAATTAGAATGGTTTGGACGAGGTCCACATGAATCTTATTGGGATCGAAAAACATCTGCTGCTATAGATCATTATTCTGGAACAGTTTTTGAGCAGACATTCCCTTACGTACGCCCTCAAGAAACAGGTAATAAAACAGATGTATATTGGATGTCCCTGTCAAATGGTTATCATAGTCTTATGGTAAAAGGACAACCTACTTTTGATGGAAGTGTGCACCAGTATCCTTATGAAGATTTGGATTATATCCCTAAAGGACAACGTCATGGGAAATTAGATATTACTATGAAGGATCAAGTGGATTGGTTGATTGATTATAGGCAGATGGGTGTAGGAGGCGATAATAGCTGGGGAGCCCGTCCGCATAAAGAATATACACTTGGTCCAAATGAATATAGTTATCGATTTTTATTGATTCCGTTTCTTTCCAAAGAAAATATTATTAAGGTTGCTAAGACATCGTTTAAAAATAAAATACCTTAATGAATATAATATCGATTCTTTCCTTTGTTGTAGCTACAGGAATTGTTGCTTTAACTACAATTTATATTGTAGGTAAAATGAAGAAATCAAAGGATGCATCGGTAGAATATTTTACTGGTGGCAGGGCGTTGACTTGGCCTGTAGTAGGAGGCTCTTTACTTTTAACCAATCTTTCAACTGAGCAGTTGGTAGGTCTAAATGGTACTGTGTTCGGTGATAAGGCACTAGTAGGAATTGCCTGGGAAGCACTGGCAGCTTTTGCTATGATAGCCACTGCACTTTTATTTTTACCAACCTATCTGGCAAGTGGATACACAACTACACCTGCTTTCCTGGAAAAACGGTTTGACAAAATGACTCGTTCTATGGTCTCCGGACTTTTTCTTTTTGGCTATGTGACTGTTTTACTTCCAGTTGTATTGTATACTGGATCTTTGGCTCTTAAAGGAATGTTTGACATCAATATTCCCTTATGGATAATTGTGATTATGATTGGTGTAATGGGTAGTTCCTATGCTATTATTGGAGGGCTAAAATCTGTAGCAGTAAGCGATACAATTAATGGAATTGGATTGTTAGTCGGAGGGCTTGCAATCCCGTTTTTAGGTTTGTTAGAAATAGGTGAAGGTTCGTTTTTAAAAGGGATTTCAGTTCTTGGTTTACAAAATCCGCAGTACCTTGCTGTTCTTGCTCAGACAAATATTGATGAAAATGTTGTTTCTGTTCCATGGCCTACTCTTCTTAGTGGTATGATGTTTATCCAAATATTTTATTGGTCCACAAACCAGGTAATTGTGCAACGTGCAATAGCTGCCCAAAGTCTTGCAGAAGGTCAAAAAGGTGTACTATTTGCTTCCTTAATGAAACTGATTGGCCCAATGATGCTTTGTTTGCCTGGTATTATTGCTTTGCATATGAGTGACCTTAATATAGAAAAACAAGATCAGGTATATGGTGTTATAGTTCGTCATGTATTGCCAGATTGGTCTATAGGACTATTTGCTGCGGTGTTGATGGGATCAATATTAAGTTCATTTAATAGTGCATTAAATAGTGCTTCAACTTTATTTTCATTGCAATTTTATAAAGGCTATATACGTAAAGAAGCAGATGGAGAAGAAATCGTAAGAGCTGGAAAAATTTTTGGCATATTTCTAGCTGGTATTTCAATGGTTATTGCTCCAAAACTCGCGCAGATGCAATCTATTTTTGAATATTTACAAAAAGTAAATGGACTATATAGTGTTCCAATTATTGGCATCTTTTTATTAGGTATCACAACAAAACATATTCCTGCAATTGCTGCTAAGATAGGTATGCTGGCAGGAATGCTTTTTTATTCTTTTTTTACATTTATCAATTTTAAGAATGTCCCCCTCTTTCTATCAAATGGGAGCGGTGAATTACACTGGTTACATGGTTATTTTATTAGTTTCATTTCAGCAATTATTATAATGATTATTATTGGAGAGATAAATCCAAAAACAGCAGATGAAATTAAAAAAAGTGATCAAAGAGATCCTTCACCTGTGGATATGACACCTTGGCGCCACGCAAAAAATGCTTCATTCATTATTATAGGGATTACTGTATTTATTTATATCTTTTTAACATGGGCTTCAAAATAAACTAATATTTTTTATAGGGCTATGCACAATTTGTTTAAAAATCAAGGATACTTGTTATTCTTACTAACTGTTTTTTTATATAGATCTATTGGTCTGTGTCAACAAAACGGTCATCAATTTATACAATATCAAGCAATACAGAAGGATTTAAAGCAGGGGTGGAATACCTGGGACACTAGAAGCGTTCTTCAACATGTTCTATTACCAGAAGCTTTTACTATTAATATTGCATTTAAACAACATTATTTTTTAGAAGAAAAATATTTATCTCATGCTTTAATTGGAAGACGTGGCGAAAAAAACGAGACTATTCGTCCTGGCCCTCACACATACAATGGGTCATACACAAAGTTGGATATACAATGGGAGGGGTTAGACGCAAAAATTGAATCGGCACATATTGGTAAAGATTTAATAATCCTGATATCACCTTATTCAATACCTAAAGATAGGATAAAAGTGATAATTGAGTCGGGGATGCTTTGGAACCGTCCAGGTAGTCTTTCCAAATCGAAAAACTATTTAAAAGCAAAATGTCCAGGAAAAAATATAAATGTTTATACTACATCAAAATTGGTTGATGATGACCCATATGTAAATGTAAAAACTCCTTATTTATCTGTATGGCTCGATGGTGAAATTGGTATTTCAACTGGGGAAAAACGTACAATTCATGAAATAAAACTTGCTATAAATAAACAGAAAATTTCGCTACAAAATGAAGCGGAAAAATTTGGTGATCTAGCTGAAGAATATATTGCTATACAGGCAGGTATCGCATGGAACCTTATCTATGAGCCTAAATTTGATCGAATAGTATCTACAGTAGGACGACTTTGGAATGAAGAATATGGTGGTTTTTGCACTTTTGGTTGGGATAATTTTTTTCTAGCTTATATGACTGGGCTTTCAAGTCGTGATCTAGCATTTGCTAATGTTATTGAGCATCTTCATGGTAAAACAAAAAAAGGATTTATTCCTAATGATAACCGTGGAAATGGGAGTAAATCGTTCGACAGATCTCAACCACCCGTAGGTAGTATAATGGTAAAAGAAATATATAAAACACATCCTGAAGAATGGTTTTTAGAAGCTGTTTTTGATGATCTTATTGGATGGAATCGATGGTGGAATAATGCCAGAAATAATGAAGGCTTATTAAGCTACGGTTCTTCACCAGCTGATAACCCATTTAACGAGCCTGTTTTTGAAACAAAAACAGCTGCTGGTTATGAATCAGGAATGGATGATTCACCAATGTATATTGATGTGCCATTTAATAAAAAAAAACATACTCTAGAACTTCAAGATGTAGGTTTAAATAGTTTGTATATTGCAGATTGCAAAGCTTTATTGGAAATAGCAGTTATCCTAAATAGAGAAAAAGAAAAAAAAGAATTAGAAGGGAGAATCAATGACTACACCATTAATTTAGAAACACTCTGGAGTGATGAATTTGGTTCGTATTTAAATTATCGAACAGATGTGGATTCACTTTCAAAACGAATTTCACCGACACTATTTTATCCGTTGCTTGCTTGTATTGGGACACAAAAACAACAGGCTAAGATTTTAAGTCATTTTTATAATCCGCAAGAATTTTATGGTGACTGGATGTTACCGTCTACATCCCGTAATGATCCAACTTTCAAAGATCAACGATATTGGAGAGGAGCTATTTGGCCACCACTAAATTTTCTTACATATCTCAGTCTTAGGAATGCAGGTTACACAGATGCTGCAAAGGAGCTTTCTGATAAATCTTTAAAACTGATTATGAAAGAATGGGATCGGAAGGGATATGTAAGTGAGAATTACTCTGCAATAACTGGAACTGGAGATGACTCAAGATTATCTTCTGATCGATTTCATTCATGGGGTGCTCTATTTGGAATAATGGCATTCATAGAATATGGATATCTTCCTAAACCAGAAACACCTATGTATTAATAGTTTTTTATATAATAATTTGGGGGTTTAAATAATTTCTTAATTTATGGTCTTTTTAATATTATGATTGAAAAATTAAAAGATTGGTGTCCTCCAAAGGAATGGATAGAAATACATACTATTGATGTTCATACTGGTGGAGAACCATTAAGAATTATTTTATCAGGCTTTCCTAGGCTGTCGGGTAATACGATTCAAGAAAAGCGTATAGATGCCAGAAGTCACTTTGATAAAATCCGTAAAGCCCTTATGTGGGAGCCGAGGGGGCATACAGATATGTATGGCGCAATTATTGTGGAGCCAGATAGTCATGATGCAGATTTTGGAGTTGTTTTTATTCATAACAATGGATATTCCACAGGTTGTGGTCATGCAGTAATTGCCTTGACTAAGGTCGTTGTTGAAACTGGATTAATTAGTAAAAATGAACCGATAACTGAAGTAAAAATGGATGTACCATCGGGATTTGTGCGAGCCTATGCTGAATTAGATAATGGTAAAATTCGAAGTGTAGGTTTTCAGAATGTTCCCTCCTTTGTACAGTTAATTGATCATGAAATAAATGTACCGGAATTAGGTATTCTTCGTTATGACCTTGCCTATGGTGGTGCATTTTATGTTTTTGTAGATGTTGCCCAGTTAGGACTTAAATGTGATTCAAAATATCTAAACCAGTTAATTGATGCAGGGATGAAAATCAAAGAATCAATATCCAGATCTGTTAAGATGAAGCATCCTAATGATCCAGAAATGAATTTCATCTACGGAACTATTTTTACTGGAGAAGCTCTAAACAGGGAAAACCATAGCCGAAATGTTTGTATTTTTGCAAATGGACAGGTTGACCGGAGCCCTACAGGAACAGGTGTTAGCGCGCGCGCTGCTATTATGCATGCCAAAGGCGATCTAAAAATTGGAGAGAGTATTAAAATTGAAAGTATTATAGGGTCTACCTTTACTGTGAAATTGATTGCTTCTACTAAATTTGGGAATTATAACGCTGTTGTATCCAAGGTTAGCGGTAATGCATTTATTACTGGCAGTCATAGATTTTGGTTAGATCCTAATGATCCTCTTCAGAGCGGTTTCTTGCTAAAATAGTGGGGTAAAATGAATAATAAAACAAATAGAAGAGACTTTATTAAAACTTTAACCCTAGGTGCCACTTCAGCCTTAATGCCAGGGGATTTATTTGCATTTTCCAGTCAAAAAAAAGATGTAAGGTTGGGATTTATTGGTACTGGTTTACGAGGCCAATGGGTGCTTTCCTTGGCCGCAAAATACCCCGAAGTAAAAATCCCGGCAATTTGTGATATTAATCAGGATATGATTTCTATAGCCCTGAAAATTCTTAAAGATGCTGGAAAAGCAGAGCCAATAGTTTATCAAAATGGAAACGAAGATTTCCGCAATATGGTTTCCTATGAAGATATGGATGCTGTTTATATAGCAACACCTTGGGAATGGCACCATCCGATGTCTGTTGCTGCCATGACTAATGGTAAACATGTTGGCACCGAAATCCCAGCAGCGCTTACGATCAAGGATTGCTGGGATCTGGTAAAAACTTCTGAGATGACTAATCGCTATTGCATGATTATGGAAAATGTTTGTTACCGTAGAGATGTCATGGCAATTTTGAATATGGTTCGCCAAGGTATATTTGGTGAACTGCTACATTGCCATGGAGGCTATCAACATGATCTTCGTGAAGTGAAATTCAATGATGGTATCAAACCATATGGCGGTGGGGTAGAGTTTGGTGAAAAAGGTTATTCTGAATCAAAATGGCGTACACAGCATTCAATAGACCGTAACGGTGATCTTTATCCTACCCACGGTCTAGGACCTATCAGTACAATGCTCAATATAAATCGAGGAAATCGTATGGTTTCGCTCACTTCTACTTCAACACAAAGTAGAGGCTTAAAAAATTATATTAAACAGCATGGTGGCTTAGATCATCCTAATTCTAAAATTAATTTTAAATTAGGTGATATAATAACTACTGTAATTAAATGTGCTAATGGTCAGACCATTGTTTTAAATCATGATACCAATTCTCCAAGGCCTTACAGTCTCAATTTTCGTGTTCAGGGTACCAAAGGAATTTGGATGGTTGATAATCACTCTATTTATATCGATGGAGTAAGCCCTGACAAAAACCGTTGGGAATCAGATGAAAGCTACCTTGAAAAATATGATCATTCCTTATGGAAACGATTTGAAAAAAACGCATTGGGCTCTGGCCATAGCGGTATGGATTATTTTATTCTAAGAGCTTTCATTGAGTCCGTAAAAAGAAATGTTTCACCTCCTATTGATGTCTATGATGCAGCCAGTTTGAGCGTTATATCTCCTCTTTCAGAAAAGTCTATTAGACTGGGTAGTTCTTCAGTAACTATTCCTGATTTTACAAGAGGAAAGTGGAAGAAAAATAAACCAATTTTTGGTTTAAATGATGACCTGTAACACCTTTTTAATATCCCCTTTTTAGATGTCTGTGATTTATATAAAAATATTTTATATTTATAATTTTCGAGAATTTTTAGAACAAAATAATATTTAATATTAAAGGATGAAATTGGATAATCTAACTCTTCTAGTTATGGCAGCTGGCATGGGATCCCGTTATGGAGGTCTTAAGCAGATGGATATAGTTGGACCGTGTGGAGAGACTATTATTGATTATTCTGTATACGATTCAATCCGAGCGGGGTTTAATAAGGTGGTTTTTATTATTCGCAAGGATTTTGAAGATCAATTTAAATTGAAGATTACTAATAAATATTCTGATAAAATTCAGGTTGAATTTGCATTTCAAGACCTAAATGATCTTCCCGATGGTTTTATCTGCCCGAGTAAACGAGAAAAACCTTGGGGAACAGGGCATGCTATTTTAACAGCTTCTAAATTTATGCGTGAACCATTTGTAGCAATTAATGGTGATGATTTTTATGGCCTTGAATCATTTGAAGTTATTGCAGACTTTTATAAAAGTGGGCGTAGTGGATTTTCTATGGTCGCATTTCAGTTGGATAAAACATTATCTGAATTTGGTGGAGTCACACGTGGATTATGTTCAGTAAAAGATGACTTTTTAGATACAGTAATAGAAACGGAAGAAATAAAACAAACGCCCAAAGGGATATCATCTAAGAGCAATATTCGATTGCATGGTGATGAACCAGTCTCCATGAATGTATGGGGTTTTACACCAGAATTATTTATTTATTTGAAATCTATGTTTATAGAATTTCTCCAGCAGGATGGAAATGAATTGAAAAGTGAATACTTAATCCCATCTGTAATAAATAATTTGATAGGCTCTGGTAAGGAGAAGGTATATGTTTTAAGAAGTGGTGCAGATTGGTTTGGTGTAACATATAAAAAAGATAGAGCATTTGTTTTGAAAAAAATACAAATGTTGATTAAAAAAGGAATATATCCGGAAAGACTTTTTTAATAATATATTGGATTTTTAATATGTTTATTTCTGAGAAAAAGATTCGATCCATTATTACCATGGGAGAAGCTATCAATTCTATGCGATCAGCTTTTATAAAGCTAAGCAGAAATGATGTATCGGTACCTAAAAGAATAAATATTCAAATGCCAGATAAAAATGCAACGGCGCTAGTAATGCCTGCCTACGTATTTGGAAGTCCATATTATACGGTAAAAATTGTTTCCATAAATTATGATAACCTTAAAAAAAATTTACCCTTAATCCATTCGGTGGTAGAGGTCTTTGATGCTTTCAAAGGAAGCCTGGTTGCAACTATGGATGGAAGCGCTATCACTGCATTGCGTACTGGTGCCGCTTCGGGACTTGCTACTGATTTATTGGCCAAAAAGGAAGCCAAGGTAATGGCTATTTTTGGAACAGGTATACAGGCAAAAACTCAGGTAGAGTCAATTCTCGCTGTTAGAAATATTACTAATGTTCTTATTTTCAGTAGAACCAAAAAGAATGCCGAATCTTTCCATCGATGGATCTCCAAAATATTTGGAGTTGATGCAGAATGTTCAAAATTATCCCAGTTAAATCAAGCAGATATAATTTGTACTGCAACACCATCAGAAAAACCACTGTTTAATCATGACCATATAAATCTTGGCGTGCATATAAATGCAATAGGTTCTTTTGAGCCTCATATGCGTGAAATTCCGACTTCAACAATAAAGAAATCAAAAGTTGTTGTAGACCAAAAAGATGCATGTCAGGAAGAAGCTGGAGACTTAATCATCCCAGCTAAGAGCGGTCAATGGGATTTTAAAGATATTTACGGAGAGTTGGGTCTGATCGCTGATAATAAACTAGCAGGAAGAGATGGCTTAAGTGAAATAACATTATTTAAATCAGTTGGAAATGCTATACAGGATCATGCACTAGCAAGTCTTATTTTAGGAAAACTATAAATAATATTATATTGAGAATATCTATTATTATTCCTTCCTATAATAGAAAAAATATGCTTCCTAGAGCAATAAATTCTGTATTTAATCAAACGTATGATCCACTTGAGATTATTGTAGTTGATGATGGTTCAACAGATAATACAAAGGAATGGCTTTTAAATAATTATCCTCGAATTCGGTATAAATATCAACCTAACTTGGGTGTTAGTTCTGCTCGCAATGCAGGTATAAAAATTGCAAGAGGCGACTGGATTGGTTTACTGGATTCAGATGATGAATGGCTTCCCAATAAACTTGAGCGACAGATAAATGCTTTAAAAGTAAATCAAAATTCTTTCTTCTGTCATACGAATGAAACTTGGATTCGAAATGGTGTACGTATAAATCAAGGGAAAAAACACCAAAAATACGGCGGCCTTATATTTGAAAAATGCTTGGATATTTGCCGTATTTCTCCTTCATCAGTACTTTTGAAAAAATCTATTCTAGATGATATTGGACTTTTTGATGAAAAACTACCTGTATGCGAAGATTATGATCTTTGGTTACGTATCGCTGCACGTCACCCAATTTTATTCTTAGATGAATCCTTAATCTATAAGTATGGTGGACATAGAGGGCAGCTATCAAAGATTTCTGGAGGCATTGAGCAATACCGTATACAAAGTATCGAGAAGATTTTAAAAACGACAGAATTAAATTCCAGCCAGGCCAATTCAGCCAGAAAAATGTTACTTAAGAAATTAAAAATTTACCTTAAAGGGTTAATCAAAAGAAGACGCTTTGGATTAGCTCATGAGATTACAAAAAAGATTGAATATTGGACTCTAATATGAAATGTCTTAGATTTAGGTTGTATAAAAAAATTATGTCTATTGACCGTGAGTCAAACAATAAACATAAACGTTTTATTTTTGAATAGACATTAAAGACTTTTTAGAGACTAATGATTTTAAAATATATAAAAATAATAATAAGTGTTACTGTTTTTTCTACGCCTCTTTTGGCTTGGCAATGGATAGATACAGGAAGTGATGTTCCAGCGGAGCCTGTATGGAATATTGAATCATATAATAATAATGAAATAAAAATTATTTTTAATCTTTCAGGATATTACATTGATTTAGCAAAAAAAGGAGAAACACGGATTACTTTTCCTGGAGGTGCACCCATACTGGAAAAAGGGTCACCAGACCTGCCTTGTATTGCAAAATCAATAATTATTTCTGACCTAAGTAATATGGAACTTGAGATCACAGATGTATCTTATATCGATGTGCCATTATCAGGTTTACTTCCATCTAAAGGAAATATTACTAGAAATGTAAGACCATCTTCAATTGCTTATACTTATGGAAAGGTTTATGAAACGGATTTATTCTTTCCACAAGAAATTGCTTTTTTAAGAGATCCTTACATTCTCCGTTCAGTTCGAGGTCAGGCAATTGTTTTTCAACCGTTACAATATAATCCAGTTACCCAAATAATGAGAGTCTATACACAGATAAAGACACGGATTTATGAAAGAGGATTAAGCGTAATAAATCCTCTAGTACAACGCTCTCTGGTGAATAATATCACTAGGGAATATAAAAATATTTATGATCAGCATTTTTTAAACTTCACTGAATCATCAATTCGCTATGAACCAGTTGAAGAAGGTAGCAGAATGTTAATTATATGTTATGGCCCATTCATGGAAGCTATGCAGCCGTTGGTGGAATGGAAAAATATAAAAGGTATAAAAACTGAATTGGTAGATATTGCTTCTATTGGTCAAACAGCCTATGATATTGATGAATTTGTAGAAAGTTACTACTATGAACAAGGATTGACATATCTACTTTTAGTTGGTGATATTGATCAAATTCCATCAATGCGATTTTCTGAAGGTGCTGGCTCAAATAGTCCAGCTGATCCAGCTTACGGTTTTATTGCTGGTGATGATTATTACCCTGACATTTTTGTTGGGCGTTTTTCTGCCGAAGATACAAGCCATGTAAATACCATGGTGTCTCGTACAATTAATTATGAACGTTACCCTGATATCGTTGGTGATTGGTATAGAAAAGGGTCTGGGTTTGCTTCCAATGAGGGGCCTGGGGATGACGGTGAATATGATAATGAGCACATGGATATTATTCGTCAAAAACTACTTGGTTACAACTATGATGAAGTAGATCAGGTCTATGATCCTTCTGGAACTGTCAATGATGGAGAAGCAGCTATTAATGAAGGTCGATCTATCATTAATTATACTGGACACGGTACCAACTCAGCATGGGGTAATGGATGCCCTATGAATAATACTGATGTTAACGGATTAATTAATATAGGTAAACTACCATTTATATGGACGGTAGCTTGCGTAACTGGAGAGTTCCATATTGGTACTTGCTTTGCTGAGACTTGGCTAAGGGCCACTGCACAGGGTGAACCTACTGGAGCAGTAGCTTCATTCAATTCCACTGTAAATGCTGCCTGGAACCCGCCAATGGATGCTCAAGATGAAATGAATGATATTTTTGTTGAATCTTATGAGAACAACATAAAACGGACTTTTGGCGGTCTTTCTTTCAATGGTTGTATGCATATGAATGATAACTATGGATCAGCAGGAGATGTGGAAACCCTTTATTGGACTATTTTCGGTGATCCATCTTTAGTCGTTCGTTCGAATGTTCCTTCTGGTCTAGTTGTCAGTCATGAAAATATAATTATCGTTGGATCAACTGAATTTATAGTTCAAACTGGGAATAGTGATGCGCTTGCAGCTATTTCTAAAAATGGAATACTTTTAGGCTCTGCTTATAGCGATGAGACTGGTGTGGCCACTATCGTATTTGATGAACCTGTTGAAATTCCTGGTCAATTAAATTTGGTTGTGACAGCTTACAATTCTCTTCCGTATGAAACTTCTCTAGATGTGATTGCACCATCAGGACCTTATATTGTTATGGATGATTGGGCAATTACTTCTGGAGGAAATA
Organism: Fidelibacterota bacterium; assembly: GCA_002718285.1. The sequence goes on along the minus strand of PBAR01000007.1, from coordinate 110,158 downwards.
ATGGACGGTTAGGTTTTGGGCAGATAAGTCATCTTAGTATTGGCCTTGAGAATATAGGGGCAGAAAGTTCCAATGATATTTTGGTATCTCTACAGCATAATGATGATTTGGTAGCTTTCAATATAGATAGCTTAACTATTGAATCATTAGAAGCGGGAGCAGATACAATTATTGGTCCCTTTGAGTTTCAAGTTTCCTTTAATGTTGAAGATCAAAGTGCTATTGATTTTATCTTGTTAATAACTTCTGGTGAATTAAGCTGGGAATTTTTTATTAATCTACTTGTGGATGCTCCAGATCATCAGATTAACTCCATAACCGTTTTTGACGGTGATAATGCCGCACTTGACCCAGGGGAATCTGTTACTGTTCAGCTAATAATGGAAAATTCAGGTCATGCTCCACTTACCTATCCAACTTTTAATCTTTTTAGCAATGATCCTTATCTAAGTGTGGGGTCAACTGAAAGCAATAATGCTTTTTGGTGGGATATTGGATCTCAGGTTATAGTTACTTCAGAAATAAATGCTAGCGAAGATTCTCCTGTCCCTTATACAGCTATACTAGATTTAGCTATCGGATCTTTAAATACAAATTATGAATATTATTTACCTGTCTCTATTAGCATGGGCTTATTGATGGAAGATTTTGAATCAGGAAATTTTGAAGCCTTCGATTGGAAAAATAGTGAAATAGCAGCACCATGGACTATCCAAGAAGATACGGTCTTTTCTGGTTTATATGCGGCGAAATCAGGTATAATAGAAAATAGCCAGGCTACAGAGTTATCATTGGATCTTAATATTCCTTACGATGGTGTGATTTCTTTTTTTGCAAAAACATCTACAGAACAAGGAGCTTCAGGAAATTTATACGATTACTTAGCATTTTATATTGATAATGATATGGTTATCTATGTTGGTGGCAATACAGATTGGAATAATTATGTATCTAATGTTCCTGCGGGTGAACGTTCATTCAAATGGGTATACCATAAAGATCAGGCCCAGAGTACAGGAGATGATTGCATTTGGCTGGATCGTATAATTTTCCCTGCTGGGGCTTTTCCAATATTGAATATAGATTTTGGCGATTTAAATGGAGATGAAAATGTTAATGTTTTAGATATTATAATGACAGTAGCCAATGTATTAGGTTATACTGAGTTTAATACAGATCAGATTCTTTCAGCTGATATGAATATCGATGGCATCATTGATATATTTGATATTATGCTGATTGTAAATAAAGCCTTATACGCAGAATGAGGTTATAGTTTTAATTTAGATATAATTTAAGGTAGTAAATTGGTAGTTATTAAATATATAATCAATATTATCAATTACTTATATTATATTTTTTTTATGTAATTTAAATTAATTGTCTTTAAATAATGGTATAAATATAATTGGTAGTTTTGATGGTAGTTGTCCTTATTTTAATCTAGTTAAAATATATGGACTAGGAGAATCTGCTCATTTTTCAAGTGTAAATATAATGCTTAATTAGGAAATCATTTTTATACTTAAAACAAATTATGATTAATATAAAAAGAAAAAGGCCCTAGTTTGGGATACTAGAGCCTTTTTTTGTCTTGGGTGTGTATATATAAAAATTTGATTTTTTTATTATTTATTACTGTTTATATATAATCAATTTCTGTGCCAAAAGTTCCAAATTTGATGAAATGAACAAAGACTTCGAGAATCACATTGTATAATATCAAAATTGTTATGTAATAAAATGTTACAGAATGTAACATTAATAGAAAAAAATAAATCTAATTGTAAAAAATAGTTTAATGATAAATTTTACATTGAAATGAAAATAATTTTCTGATTATTTTCATTAATCTTCTATCTTGCCTCAATTTAAGTAGTTTACATTTAATTAATAGATTGAAGCTTGAATTTAGGATTTTATTTAATAATTATTTGTAAATTGAGTTTGTACGGAATGAGACTCTTTCTAAACATAACCTTTCTTTTATTTTCAGTAATATATTCTCAAAATAAAGTTAAAACAAAAAATCTCATACAAAAAGGAGATAGCTATATTGGAACTTTAGTTGATGGGAAAAGATCAGGATATGGCATATACGAATATGTTAGTGGTAATAGATATGAGGGTGATTGGAAAGATGGTAAGCGACATGGAAATGGAACTTTGCAATTTAAAAATGGTGGNGTATATGCAGGANAATGGCAAGATGATGAAATAAATGGATANGGTATTTTTTCTTTTAAGAATGGTAATAAATACGAAGGNTTATTTTTAAATGGAGATATGAGNGGTGAGGGGACTTATTCATTTGATGGCGGTAATAAGTACGTAGGGNAGTTTCAAAATGACGAATTTCATGGTCAAGGTAGTTTTTATGTTACATCTGGAGAATTTTATACTGGTGAATGGGATAGTGGTAAAAGGAATGGTTATGGTATTTTTGATTTTAATAATGGTAATAGGTACGAGGGTCTATTTCTAAATGGAAAGTTTAATGGAAATGGTACTTTTTTTTACTCAGATGGAAGTAGATATGAGGGTAATTGGATNAATGATAAGCGANATGGTATTGGNATTCTTTACATGATCAATGGAGATAAATATGAAGGTGAATGGAATAATGATAGGCGAACNGGTAAAGGNACNATAACATANAATAATGGTGAGGTATACCTTGGAGCATGGTTGAATGATGAAAGGCATGGGGAAGGTACTTATATTTTTGAGAATGGAAATAAATATGTTGGAGATTGGATCGAAGATAAAAGGAATGGAAGAGGAATATTTACGTATCCAGATGGTGATAAATATGTAGGAGACTATAAGGACGATTTTCGAACTGGACAAGGTGTTTTCACCTTTATTAATGGTAATAGGTATGAGGGTATGTTTCTTAATGGAAATTTTCATGGCAAAGGTATCTCGACATATGAAAACGGTGATAAATATGTTGGGGAATGGGAAAATGGGAGCATGAATGGGAAAGGATCATATGTGTACAAAAGTGGGGATCAATATGAAGGAGACTGGCGGGATGATAAGCGTACGGGCAAGGGAACGTATACTTATTCTAACGGTGATGAATATGTTGGAGACTTCAAGGATGATAGTTTTCACGGTCAAGGTATTTTTTATGTAAAAAGTGGAGAAACCTATTCTGGCGGTTGGATTGAAGGTAAAAGGACTGGTTTTGGTGTATTCACTTTTACAAACGGTAACAAATACGAGGGACTGTTTTTAAATGGCAAGTTTCATGGTCAGGGAACCTTTGATTATGCAAATGGTAACAGATATGACGGGGAGTGGAAAGATGATAAAAGAAATGGTCAAGGATCCCTTTTTTTTATAAATGGCGATAAATATGAAGGGGAATGGAAAGATGATAAAAGAAATGGTCAAGGAATTTATAATTTTACAAATAACGAGAATTATGATGGGTTTTTTCGAGATAATAAATATCATGGAAAGGGGATTTATAATTTTGTTAGCGGTAACAGATATGAAGGTAATTGGGAAGATAACAATCGAAGTGGCCGCGCTATATTTATTTATTCCAATGGAGATCGCTATGATGGTTCTTATTTAAATGATAAGCGCAATGGTAGGGGTGCACTGACTTATTCGAATGGTGATACGTATATAGGTAATTGGAAAGATGGGAATATGGATGGTCAGGGCATTTATACATATAAAAGTGGTAACAAATATGAAGGTGTTTGGTATAACGACAAGCGTAATGGTCAAGGTATTTATACTTTTACAAATGGTAACAGATACGAGGGGAATTGGAAAGATGATCGTAGGGAGGGATTTGGTACATATTTTTATTCAGATGGGAACAGGTATGAGGGAGATTGGAAGAATAATAAACAAACAGGAAAAGGTATTTACATTTTTACAAATGGGGATAAATATGAGGGTCAATTTTTAGATGGTAAGTTTCATGGTCAAGGGACTTTTACTTATTTAGATGGTAATAGTTATAGAGGAGACTATAAAGAGGAGAATCAGACAGGCTGGGGTATTTTCACTTTCATAAATGGTGATAAATACGAGGGTATGTTTTTAGATGGTAAGTTTCATGGTCAGGGCACGTTTATTTATGCAACTGGAGAGAGCTATAAAGGGGAATGGGAAAATAGCAAGCGCAGCGGTCGAGGTTCATCCACGTATCCAAATGGTGAGGAGTATACGGGAAACTGGATTGATGATAAGCGTAATGGTCGAGGTTCATCCACGTATCCAAATGGTGAAGAGTTTATGGGAAACTGGATTGATGATAAGCGTAATGGTCAAGGTTCTTCCACATATCCAAATGGTGAGGAGTATACGGGAAACTGGATTGATGATAAGCGTACGGGCAAGGGAACTTATACTTATACAAGTGGTGAAGAATATGTAGGTAATTGGAAAAATGATAAAAAAGAAGGATTAGGAAAGTTTACTCAAATAAATGGAAATATTTATGAAGGAGAATGGATAAATAGTAAACGAACTGGTAATGGTACTTATATTTTTATAAATGGAGATAAATATGAAGGAAAGTTTTTGGATGGAAAATTCGAAGGAATGGGAACTATAGTATATGCCGACAGCAGTAAATATATAGGTAGCTGGAAAACTGGAAAAAAGGAAGGTGAAGGAACTTTTATTTATCGAGATGGACAAACATATACAGGTGTTTGGTTTAATAATAAGCGTAATGGGAGAGGTACTTCCATTTATACAAACGGGGAAAAATATGTAGGAGAATGGAAGGAAGATATTCGCGAAGGTATAGGTCTTTTTTATTTCGTAAATGGAAATATATATCAAGGTGACTATAAAAATGATAAGCGCAATGGAAAAGGTATTCTATCATATCCCAATGGTGAAAAATATGAAGGTGATTATACAGATGATAAGAAAAATGGTAAAGGCACTTTTTATTTTAAAAATGGGAATATATATCAAGGTGACTATAAAAATGGTGAACGCAATGGAAAGGGTATCTATACCTTTAATAATGGCGATAAGTACGATGGCCTATTTTTAAATGGGAAATTCCATGGTAAAGGTACCTTTATTTATCCTAATGGTGAGAAATATGATGGTAACTGGCTAGAGGGTGAAATGACTGGTGAAGGTGAATACAGCTTTGCAAATGGTGATAAATACAATGGACATTTTTTAAATGGGAAATTTAATGGAAGAGGAACATTAAACTATATAAATGGTGAAAAGTATGAGGGCTCCTGGTTCGATGGAATTAGAATGAGAAAAGGTGTATATTATTTTAATAATGGTGAAAAGTATGCAGGTGAATGGAAAGATGATAAAAGAACTGGTCAGGGTATTTATACATTCACGAATGGTGAAAAGTATGATGGCTTGTTTTTGGAAGGTGAATTTAATGGTCAAGGGAAATTTATATATTCAAATGGTGATATATACCAAGGTAAATGGCATGAAAGTAAGAGACACGGCTTGGGAGCACTTTATGTTGCAGGAGGCGATATTTATAAAGGGAATTGGGTAGATGATAAGCGTAATGGAAAAGGAGAATATACTTTTAAGAACGGGAATAAGTATGAAGGCGAATGGAGTGAAAATAAGCGCAATGGTCAGGGAGTATTAATATTTAGGAGTGGTAATAGATATGAAGGTAGTTGGGTAGATGATAAGCGTAATGGTCAGGGTAGTTATACTTTTAAAAGTGGGAATAAGTATGAAGGGAATTGGATAGATGATAAAAGAAATGGTTATGGTGTTTTTACTTATACGGAAGGAGATGTTTACCAGGGGAATTGGGTAGATGATGCCCGAGAAGGAAATGGTACATATATATATGCAAATGGTAACCAGTATGTCGGAGATTATGTGAAGGGGAAAAGAGATGGAACTGGAACATTTACCTTTACTAATGGTAACCAATACATAGGCGATTATAGAAATGGGGAAAGAGAAGGTCGAGGGACTTTAATATATGCAAATGGTAATGAATATGTTGGAGACTATGCGAATGATAGAAGAACTGGTAAAGGTAGATTCTTATTTGCAAATGGAAATACATATGACGGTATGTTTTTAGATGACAAGTTTAATGGAAAAGGCACATTTCATAATTTAAATGAAGGTGAAAAATACATTGGAGAATGGAAGAATGGTCAAAAAGATGCACAAGGTATTTACAACTATTCAAATGGAGATATATATGATGGTGAATGGAAGACAAATAATCGAGATGGACAAGGGACTCTTCGCTATTTAAATGGTGAAACCTATGTAGGGGGATGGAAAAGTAATAAACAGGATGGAAAAGGAACTTTTTCATATATAAATGGCAGCAAATATATCGGTGAATGGAAAGATGGCCAAAAGCAGGGCAGAGGCACGTTTTTATATGAAAATGGTGAAAAGTATGAAGGAAATTGGATAGGAAATAAACGTGATGGTTATGGTTCTTTTCTTTATTCAAATGGTGAAAGGTATGAAGGCGAATGGAAAGATGAAAAAAGGACAGGTGTAGGAAAATACTACTTTTTAAATGGTGATTTTTACGAAGGCGATTGGCGGGATGGCAATCGAATTGGACGAGGTATATATAGATTTAAAAACGGTGATAAATATGAAGGGGAATTTTTTAATGGGAGATTTAATATCCAGGGAATATTGACGTATTCAAATGGCGAGAAATATGAAGGCGATTGGTCTGATGGTGAAAAAACAGGAGAAGGGATATTTACTTTTTTGAATGGTGATATTTATAGAGGAACTTTCTTAATTGGTGAGTTTCATGATCGGGGGATATTGACGTATTCTAATGGTGAAAAGTACGAAGGTGATTGGCAAAATAGTCGCAGAACAGGTAAAGGAATATATTTTTTCCAAAATGGTGATAAATATGAAGGAGAATTTTTAGATAACAATTTTCATGGCACTGGAAAATTCATCTATGCTGATGGCAGTAAATATGAAGGTGAGTGGAAATATGATAAAAAAAACGGTATGGGTATACAGTGGTTTAAGAATGGGAATAGATATGATGGATATTGGAAAGATAATAAAAAGAATGGCCAAGGTAAGCTTACCTATTTAGATGGCGACATTTACGAAGGATATTTTTTAGATGATAAATTCCAGGGTCAAGGATCATATAGGTTTAAGAGTGGGAATATGTATGAAGGTGAATGGGTTGATAATAAACGAAATGGAAAGGGTATTTTTCTATATCCAAACGGCGAAAAATATGAAGGGCAATACCTAAATGACAAGCGGAATGGTATTGGTACTTTCACTTACGCTAATGGTGATATATTTGAAGGAGAATGGATGAATGGAAATATGCACGGGAATGGTTTATATCTTTATAAAAGCGGCAATAAATATGAAGGTGATTGGTTAAATGACAAACGGCAAGGGTATGGTGTTTACACTTTTATTAACGGAAATCAATATGATGGTTTATGGAATAATGATAAAAGAGAAGGAGAAGGTGCGTTAATTTACGCAAATGGCGATAAATATATAGGTAGCTGGAATAATGATAAAAGAGAAGGGGAAGGTGTATATACATACAATAATGGGAATATTTACGAGGGTAAGTTTTTAGATGGAAAATTTCATGGAAAGGGAATTTTTACTTTTTTAAATGGCAATATATACGAAGGATTATTTTCGAATGGGAAATTTAATGGTCAAGGTACATTCAAGTATAATAATGGCAATACTTATAATGGTCTATTTTTAGATGATGAATTTCATGGTGATGGTACCTTTTTATATTTAGACGAAGGAAAATATGAGGGTGAATGGAAAAATGGAAAAAAAGAAGGGAATGGAACATTTATTTATTCAAATGGTGAACAATATGTTGGTGAATGGTTAAATAATTACAAAAATGGTAAAGGGGTTTTTACCTATTTAAATAGTACAAAATATGAGGGTGAATGGAAAAATGGAAAAAAAGAAGGACAAGGAGCCTTTATTAATTCAACTGGAGACCAATATGTAGGTCACTGGTTGGCTAATAAAAAAGAAGGAACAGGGAAAATGATTTATTCTAATGGAGATATCTATGAAGGTGATTGGAAGAATGGTAAGCGCCATGGAAAAGGAATATTTAAAATCGCTGGTGGAGATGATATGTATAAAGGACAATGGATTGATGGAAAAAAAGAAGGTCAGGGTATGTTTACTTTTTCAAATGGTGAAAGTTATAATGGTGAATGGAAAGGGGATAAAAGAGAAGGTTATGGAAAAATGTATTTTGTGGATGGCAGTAGGTATGATGGAGAATGGGATAAAGATAAAAGAACAGGAAGTGGAATTTATTACTATATTACTGGGGACAGGTACGATGGAAAGTTTTTGAATGGGAAATTTCATGGACAAGGTATGGTTTTTTATTTAAATGGAGAACATTATAGTGGAGAGTGGCAGAATAATCGGCGGAACGGATTTGGAACATATACCTATTTAAATGGAGAAACTTACAAAGGTTATTGGAAAAATAATGAGCGTGATGGTCAAGGTACCTTCTCATATTTAAATGGTGATAAATACCAAGGAGAATGGAAAAATGACCAAAGAAATGGTATAGGTACTTTTACCTATTCAAATGGTGATAAATATGAAAGTCAATGGAAAAATGATAATATGGATGGTGAAGGTACTTATTTATCAAATGATTAAAATTTTTATTCATGAATTTTAATGGGAAACCAAATTTTATGCTTTTTATTATATAAATTCTAAATGGTAGTGAAGCGGTAGTTGTAAAAAATATCAAACCAAAAATAGAATTTAACAAATCAATCAACTCAAACTTATAGCTTGTTTATTATTTTATTTTCCGAACAGAAATAAGATAATTAATTATTAATTGTATGTCATACTAATTATTAATTTAATTAAAAAGTTAAAAAATGGAACAAATAATATATTAGTCAGTTCAATATGCTAAATATATAGCTATAAATAGGTAGTTATATGGTAGTTGACATTATTATAGGTTTATGTAAATTAGGACACCGAGGTAAGTAGCTTAATTCCTTAAAAGCATACATTATGCATAACTAATATGAGCAGTATTTATAAAAAAGGTCGCGATGGTTATTATTATTATCAGACTTATGTTTATAACCAGGATACTGGTAAAAAGGATAAAAGGATTTTTCACTCATTAGGTACTCGAGATTTAACTGAAGCCGAAAAAAAACGTTCCGAATTAGATAATAAATATAAAATCGAAGAAAATTTGAAAAATCAAAAAATTACTTCATTTCTTTCTTCCAATGTAAAATCATTTAGTTTAGTTGCTCTAAGTATTTTTTTAACAATATTTTTTTCGATTAGCTTTCAAAAAACTAGATTGAAAAAAAATGTTGAAAAAAAGGATAATTATTTTTTGATAAATGAAAAAAATATTCGAAAGAAAAAAACGCAGGAAGAATCAATACCAGCAGGAATAAAATTTAAAAATAGCCGAGTTGACTCAATTAAAGTTATCAAGCAAAAAACAAAATCAAATATTACTATTCCAGTATTACCAGATTATAAAGTGGTTCGAATTGATCGTCTTTCTAGCTCTTTTGAACAAGGGAAAATTTATGTTACTGTTAATAATAATCCGAGTGTCGCAAGTCTAGAACTTCTTTGCAAAAAATTAACTGATTCACATAAGGAATTTTCTAATATTATTATATGTATCTATGATAGTAGTCCTATAGGACAGGAGCTCGCAAATGGTATAAATACGAATTATAGCGTGGAAGAACAAAAAAAAGCTTGGCTTGCAATGTATTCCTATAATCCAGTGGAGGGTCATTATTTTGATGATAACCCTGGTGGTTATCTGGGCGCTTTTTAGAAATATTTAGATTAAAAGGAAAAAATATGAAAAATAATTTACTAATTATAATTATGATGGGTCTACTTTTGGGACAGAGTGATGATCAGATTAACCAAGCCAAGAAAATGTTAAGGACTTCTGGTATGTCAGTTGATCAAGCTAAAGCTACTGCAAAATCGCATGGTTATTCAGATAATCAAATTGAAGAAGTATTGCAAAAAGAAAAAGGAAAAAAGCTGTCAATTGGTGATACTCCAAGTGAAATAGATAATTCTGTAAATGTTCCAGAATTAGGGAAAAGTAATTTGGTCGAACAAAATAATCTCATTGAAACGATGGACGATCCAGATCCAAAAAGTTTGTTATTTAAAGATGTAACGAATGTGAAAAAAAATCCTGTAAGCTATTTTGGTTATGATATTTTTAGTCGTGACCCAGCTATATTCCAAGCTACTTCAATAGGAATTGTGGATCCTGATTACCTTATAGGCCCTGGTGATGAAATAATCGTAATGCTTTGGGGGGAGACTCAATTTCGTCAGGTACTTAAAGTTAATAGGGAAGGATTTGTATTTATTCCTGAGATTGGTCAAGTCTTTGTCAATGGATTAAACTTGAATCTTCTAGAATCTAAATTATTTAAGGTTTTGTCTCAGTCTTATGCTAGTTTGAATCCGCAAGGTCGCAAACCTACAACATTTCTAGATGTTAGTTTAGGAAACCTACGTCCTCTTCGAATCCAGGTCTTAGGGGAAGTCTCTCAGCCTGGAGCCTATACTGTAAGTCCTTCGGCAACTTTGTTTTCATCACTGTATTATTTTAATGGACCAACCACTATGGGTTCACTCCGTGATATTCGTTTAATTCGTGGCGGTAACGAAATCACTAAAATTGATTTTTATGATTATTTACTTAGCGGGAAAAAGCCCAAAGATCAGAAACTTCAGCTTGACGATGTTATATTTATTCCTAGGCGTTTAAAAACAGTGATGATTGAAGGAGAAGTGAATCGTCCTGGGATCTACGAACTAAAGTCTGATGAAAACATTATAGATTTAATAACTATGGCAGGTGAGCTTAAAATAACAGCTTATCTGGATCGAGCTCAAATTGACCGTATCGTATCCTTTGATAAAAGAGCTGAATTAGGTATGGAACGTGTGGTCAATGATGTAAACTTAGAAGAGATTCTAGAAATGGGAAAAAAATTTCCCTTGCAAGATGGTGACCATATCCAGGTATTTTCTATTCAAAATCAACGCAAAAATGTAGTGGAAATTCAAGGTGCTGTTACGAGACCAGGAAGCTATGATTTAGGAGATTCCCTCAGAATAAGTGAATTGATCTCCAAGGCAGATGGAATTTTAGGAGATGCATTTCTAGATCAATTCGATGTAATAAGAATTGGTCCAGATCTTAATGAAGAATTGATTACACTGAGCCTCAAAAAAGTTCTAGATAAAGATAATGAAAATGATATTGAACTTCATGCAATGGACCGTATACGTATCTATAGTATTAATGAAATAACCTCCAAAGCATTTGTTACGATTAACGGTCATGTGAAAAATCCTGGTAAATACCAATTACTAGATAATATGAATGTTTATGATCTGTTATTTGCAGCTGGTGGTATTATCGATAAAGATTTTAAAGCAAAGACTTTTAAGCATCGTGCTGATTTGATACGTTATGATCCAAACCGAATAAATAAAGATATTATTCCTTTTCATATTGGAAATGTTATAAGTAAAAAAAACAGTAAACATAACTTTACTCTTCAATCTGGTGATGAAATTAGAGTTTATTCAAAGGCTGTATTCAATTCTATTTACAATGTAAATATTGATGGTGTTATTCGCAATCCTGGATCATATACGCTAAAGAATGGCATGACTATCAAAGATCTGATATTAGAAGCTGGAGGAGTATCTGAAAATGTTTTCCTTTATAAAATAGAAATTGCTCGTATAGATCCCAAAAAAGTTGATGAATCAGTTTACGCAGAAGTAATTGAATTGGAAATGTTTAATGATTATTCAATAAAAGATATTAATTATAGTTTTGAATCTGATTCTGATGGTGTATCTATAGAAAGAACCGAATTTAATCTTAAACCATATGATCATGTTTCTATCCGTCCAGACCCTTATTTTCGTATGCAGAGAAAAGTTGTAGTTATGGGCGCGGTTTATTTTCCAGGTGTATATGCTATTAAACACCCGGATGAGACCATCACTAATATTATAAATCGAGCTGGTGGCTTACGTCCAAAAGCTTATGCTGCTGCTTCCACCTTAACACGGAATGGACAAATCATTCGCATTTCCCTCGATGAAATCATAGCAAAACCTAATTCAGATATGGACGTAAATGTTCAAAGTAATGATGAGATTTTTGTCGCTCTTAAACCTGATATGACTCAAATACTTGGTGAAGTAGTTTCTCCTGGAATTTACAAGTATGTACCTGGGAAGAAAGTTAATGATTATATAAGGATGGCAGGCGGTTATACTGTAGATGCGGAGAAAAAAGAAATTTGGATTACCTTCCCTGATGGTGATTCCAGGCATTATAATCGTTGGTTATCCAATCCAAAAGTTTTAGATGGCTCAATTATAACAATTGGAAAAGAAAAAGAAAAAGAACCTTTTGATACCACTGAGTTTGCTAAAGAATTATCTTCAATTTTGGCAGATTTTGCTCAAATCCTAGTTGTTGTAGCTGCAGTCAAATAATATCATTTTTTAACTAATCTGGTTTATTATGTTTGACGTTGTCATTATTGGTGGTGGTATTGTGGGCCTTGCCACAGGCCATGCCTTGCTTAAACTAAACCCATCTTTAAAAATAATCATTTTTGAAAAAGAACAGCGTCTGGGACAACACCAAACTGGCCATAATAGTGGAGTGATTCACTCAGGGATTTACTATAAACCTGGATCTTTAAAGGCGAAAACTTGTAGGAGGGGAATAGATCTTTTATTGCAATTTTGTGATTATTTTTCTATTTCATATGACATGTGTGGTAAGATTATTATCGCAACAGACCAAAAAGAAATAAGCACACTAAGTATGCTGATGAAGCGTGGACAAGACAATGGTATTAGAGGTCTTAAAATGCTTTCGGAAACAGAATTAAAGGAGCATGAACCATATGCTACAGGACTTAAAGCTATTTACTGTCCAGAAACAGGCATTATTGACTATCTTAAGGTTTGTCAAAAATTATCTTTAATTATTATGGAAAAAGGTGAAATAGTAACAGGTGTTGCAGTCCAAAATATTGAAGAAAGGAAAGATGGCATTAACGTTTTTACTAAAACTGGTAATTACAAAACTCAATTTTTAATCAACTGCGCCGGTTTGTATTCAGATCAAATTTCAGAACTTGCGGGCATTAAACGCCAGTTGCGTATTATACCATTTCGAGGAGAATATTTTATGCTTAAAAATAAGGCAAGTCACTTGGTGAAAAATCTCATATACCCTGTCCCGAATCCACTCTATCCATTCTTAGGTGTGCATTTCACTCGGACTATTGCTGGAGATATTGAAGCAGGACCTAATGCTGTATTGGCTTGGGCTCGCGAAGGTTATAACAAATACGATTTTAATGCTAAAGAAATATGGGATTACTTATCATATATAGGTTTCTGGCGTATGGCTAGAAAATATTGGTCAACTGCTTTATTTGAATATTATCGATCAAATTTTAAATTCTCATTTGTAAAAGAATTGCAAAAACTGGTTCCCGATATTAAGTCCGATGATATTTTACCTAGCCCATCTGGTGTTAGGGCACAGGCTTTAGATAAAAATGGAAACCTTATAGATGATTTTGTGGTTAATGATAGTAATACAATGATCCATGTGATCAATGCTCCATCACCTGCAGCAACCAGTGCTTTAGCTATTGGCGAGTATATAACTGGCATTTATTCTATGATCAAAAGTTAAAATTCCCTATGTCTTATTATTATACTTCTTATAGTATCACTCTATTATAATGAAAAATTATTATTAGCTGGTGCTATTGATATTATACCTAATCCTAATTTTGATTCATTTGCGACATTGACTTTTTTATTTAAAGACAATTTCGTCGAGGACGAAACAACTGTTTTAATTGAAAAACATAGATGGAATAAAGGTCAAATATTAAACAATGTTGCATCCTGAACCTTGACTTCATCATTAATGATAAATGACTCTCCAAATTCTATCAAATACTTATTATCAATTCCGTATCCTAATCCATTTAATTCAAGAAAAACCTTTTATTATGGAGTTCCTAAAAATCAATTAGTCAATATTACCATCTATGATGTAATGGGTAAGCAGGTAAAGGAACTAGTTAATCGTTTACAAAATATAGGGTATAAATCAATCAGTTGGAATGGATACAGTGATGATGATTCATTAGTAGCAGGCGGATTATATTATTATACAATGAAAGCAGGAAATTTTAGGCAGAATAGGGAAATAGTATTATTAAGGTAGTTAATACTTTAATTCAAGCCCAATGTATTCGTTATGATTATTTATATAATACGGTCATTCCCACCATCGACAGGTACTTGAGCTCCAGTTGTTTTTGCTGCTTCTTTACTAGCTAAAAAACTTACAACTTCTGCTACATCCATAGAATGAACCGATTTTTTTAACAAATTACGTGATTTGTAGTTTTCCACACTAATTCCATATTGCTTTGCTCTATCTCTTAGTATCTTTTTGGTCCATACTGAAGTATCATAAACGCAGTCTGGATGGATAATATTTACTCGAATTTGATATGGTGCAAGTTCTATTGCAGCAAGACGCGCTAATTGGGTTAATCCAGATTTTGCAATTGTATAGGTACCAGCACCAGGTCCTGGTGCACCTACATTTCTAGTACCTATAAAAACAATAGAACTTTCTATACCATTTTTTAAATAAGGGATACATTCCCTTAATAAATAATGATGGGTGGTGAGGTTGATATCTATTTCCTTTCGCCATTTTTTATCTGATATAGATTCCAGCGGAGTTGAATTAGGAAAAATTCCTGCATTACTAACTAATATGTCTATACCACCAAAATTCAATATTACTTCTTCAATTATTTTTTTTACCTGCCTGGATTTGGTTAAATCACATTTATATCCTTGGTAATTGTTATTTTTATGGAATAATCGTACAATATTTTGATTTTTATCTAAACCAATTACTAAACATCCCCTTTTTAACATTATTTCTGTACAAGCTTTCCCAATGCCGCTGGCGGCCCCAGTTACAATAGCAATTTGACCCTGGAATGGAAGTGAACTATTTCCTTTTTTTAATTTAGCTTGTTCTAATTCCCAATATTCAACTTCAAAAAGTTTACTAATTGGCAAAGGTTTCCATTTGTGAAGAGCTTCAGATATTTGCATTGCACGAAATGTATGGTTATTAATATCTCTTATTATATTTGTTTCTGTATTTGATCTGCCAAAGCAAACTATTCCATTTCCTGGCCACAGTGCCCATTTGGGTCCAATATCAAGCATTGTTAAACCAGTAGTTTTATTATTCTCAAAATATTTTTTATACTTATTAGCAAAATTTTCAATAGAAGCCTCAAGGTTTTTTCCAATTATCCAAGCAAATGGTTTTGTTCTTATCACATGATCAGGAGTAAGTGTTCCGCTTAGGCTTAAAGATGCAGATTTTGGATGGTTGGAAAAACCAATGGCTTCAGGTGAATTATTTAATTTGCAAATAATAGAAGAGCCTGCCAATTTAGATGCAAGTTTTCTGATTTTTGATAATTTTATTAAACTTGGTTTTGAGTGTGATTTTAAATATTTTTTCCATACTTTTTTCTTTTTCAAATACCTTTCTGCTATATTTGCTATATCAATCATTCTGTCATAGCTTTCCTTTGCGTTATCACCAAAACTAAAAACTCCATGATTCATTAGAATCATCCCTCTTAATTGTCCCCAATCTATATCTCGAGTCATATGTGCAATCTTTTTTGCGAGTATAAATCCTGGCATTACATAAGGAACAATTAATATTTCTGATCCATAGATATCTTTTATTTTTCGAATTCCATTTGGAGTATTAGTAATAGTAAGTATGGCATCCGCATGAGTATGATCAACATATTTGAAAGGTATTAATGCGTGTAAAATTGCCTCAACTGATGGATTTGGAGCATTTGGTTCTAGAGTTGCAAGACGTTGTTCTCTAACCATTTCTGTATCACTCAACTTGGCAAGATTTGCCAGTTTTAATAAATATTTTAATTGAACTGGGGCGAACCCTTCTTTTTCAATGTTTATAAGATCCCAACCGCTTCCTTTTATAAATAATGTTTCAATAGGTTGGCCAAAAATATTTGTAAAAATACCTTTTACAGAAGTGTTTCCTCCACCGTGTAAGACCAATTCAGGGTTTTGACCTAAAAGTCTAGATGAATAAACGCGCATACTTAAATCATCTTTACTAAATTTTTTGGCTTTTTCTTTATTCCATAGATTTTTCATAAAATAATATTATAACTCTAATTTTTATCCATCAATTTTTTTTTTAATTAATTCTGAGAAATATTTTTTTATAAATTTAAGTAAAGATGAATACGCTTATACCCTTAACACCTACCATAAAATGGATTGGCAATCAAGTTAAATTGATTGACCAGACCAAACTACCTTTTGAACAAGTATATATTGAAACAGATGAATATCAAGTGGTATGTGATGCCATTTACAGACTGTGTATTAGGGGTGCTCCTGCAATTGGTGTTGCAGGAGCGTACGCATGTGTTTTGGCCGCAAATAAGATTCAAGCTGATGAATTAACTGATTTTCTAGATGAGTTTTTATTAAAAGCAGATGAAATTGGCGCTACAAGGCCCACTGCGGTTAACCTCTTGTGGGGAGTGAATCAGATGAAAGAAAAAGCAAAATCTTTTTCAGGAAGTTTAGACAAGCTGAAGATAGACTTATTGAAATTGGCGCATGATATTAGAGAAGACGATATTGCTAGGTGTCATAAATTGGCTTTGAATGGTGCAGGTCTTATTCCTCAAAATGCAAATGTAATAACAATTTGTAATACTGGTGGTTTGGCCACTAGCGGTATCGGTACGGCTTTAGGAGTAATTCAATATGCTCATGCCCAGAAAAGGGATTTGAAAGTACATGTTTGTGAAACTAGGCCATTGTTACAGGGAGCACGCCTTAATTGCTGGGAATTAAAGCGAACTAATACTCCTTTTACTCTTATGACTGATAGTATGGCAGCGCAAACCATGAAAAATATTCAAATAAACGGCGTATTTGTAGGTGCTGACCGCATTGCTGCCAATGGTGATACTGCAAATAAAATTGGTACATATAGTCTCGCTGTTTTGGCTAAGCACCATAATATTCCTTTTTATGTAGCTGCACCACTTTCCACCGTTGATTATGATACCCCGACAGGAAGTGGAATTCCTGTTGAAGAACGTTCCCCCGATGAAGTAATTAATCTTAAAGGTGTGCAATTGACCATTGAAAATATTGAAGTTTCAACACCAGCTTTTGATATAACACCTGCAGGACTAATTACTGGTATAATCACGGACAAAGGTGTTGCTAATTATCCTTATGATAGATCATTGAAAAGACAGCGAAATGAGAAATAAAATCAAGATTGGAATCATTGGTGGTTCAGGTATGGAAGATCCTGCATTTATCAGTGATTATTCATCAAAAAGTTCCATTACTCCTTATGGGAGTCCCAGCTCAGATTTGATTATTGGTAATATTTCGGATTCTCCTGCGGTGATCCTATCTAGACATGGTTTGGGGCACACTATTAACCCTACAAATATCAATTATAGAGCAAATATTTATGCATTGAAGCAGGAAGGATGTACACATATCTTAGCTGTAACTGCATGTGGTTCCCTAAGAAAACGTATAGAGCCGGGACATTTTGTTTTTCCTGATCAATTTATAGATTTTACCTCAAAACGTATGAATACATTTTTTGATGGTTCAGATGTGAAACATATTTCGATGTCTGATCCTTTTAGTTTTAAAATGCGATCCAGTCTAGTAGCATCTTGTATTGAATTAGGTTTTGCTTACCATGATAGTGGAACTTTAGTTACTATTGAAGGCCCAAGATTTAGTACCAAAGCAGAAAGTAAAATGTTTCGTTCATGGGGTTGTGATGTCATAAATATGTCTACGGTTCCAGAAGTAATCTTAGCTCGTGAGTTACAATTAGAGTATCAGGCTATTGCTATGAGTACTGATTATGATTGTTGGCATGAAAGCGAGGAAGATGTTACTATGGAAATGATCTATGCTGTAATGTCAGAAAATGTGGGTAAAGTAAAAAAACTTTTGGAAAATGTAATCCTGGCTCTAAAATAATACATTATGGAAATTAATATAAATGGATTTAGAACATATAAAAAATAGTATTAGAAATATTCCTGATTTCCCCAACCCTGGAATTCAATTTAAGGATATATCCACACTCCTTATGGCTCCTGAAATATTTAATGAATGTATTGAGATATTTTACAAGCAGTATAAAAATAAAGGTATTGATATTGTGGTGGGTATAGAAAGTAGGGGTTTCATTTTTGCAGCGCCCTTGGCTTTGAAACTAAATTGCAGTTTGGCACTTGCTAGAAAACCAGGAAAACTTCCTGCAGAAAAAGTATCTGAAACATATGATTTAGAATATGGTACGGATTCACTTGAAATACATTTGGATGCAATACAGAAAGAGAGTAAAGTATTAATTATGGATGATTTGTTAGCAACTGGCGGGACTGCCAGTGCTGCCAATAATTTAGTATCTAAATTAGGGGGTAAGGTTGAAGCTTTAGCTTTTCTAATTATACTAACTGAACTTGATGGTAAAAAACGATTGGGAGGAAGAGAAATCTATAGTATTATGGAGTTATAGATTTTAATCATTTTTTTCATTTCATTATAAAATATATTTTATGATTTCTAACTTATTTACAAATCACTGTTTATTTAAATTATTATAAACTATCTATAAAAAAATCTAACTCACTTACTGTAATAGTTTTTAAATAAAATACTCTTATTGTACATATTTAGAGTAAATTTATTATACTAAATGTATCATAAAATGTTAGACAGTTTAATTACATCAAAGACTCGTTTAAAACTTTTAATGAAGTTTTTTATGAATCCGGGAACCAGGGCTTATCTTCGAGAGTTAGCCAAGGAGTTTAATGAATCTACAAATAGTATTCGTATAGAACTAAACCGTTTATCAGATGCAAAATTTCTTACATACGAAAATGCAGGTAGGACCATTGAATATCGAGCTAATATTCATCATCCATTATTCAGCGATATTAGTAGCTTAGTAAAAAAGTATATGGGTATTGATCAAATAATTGATAAACTTGTAAAAAAACTTGGAGATGTTAAAACCTCTTATTTGATTGGTGATTATGCCCGAGGTATTGATTCTGGTCTGATTGATATAGTTCTAGTAGGAAATATAAATAAAACAGAACTCGATCGTATTGCAACTGAAAGAGGTCTAGAAATTTCGCGCAAAATTAGACCCTTAGTGCTAACCGAAGACGAACTACAGAAGTTATGGATTCAGTTAAACATGAACCATGCTCTGTTAATATGGGGTGAAGAGATCTCATTGAGAAAATAATCTATGCTGAATTAGTGTATTCGGCAATTTTTTTCTAATCAACATGATTTTTTTCTTACTGGGAATGATAATGGGATCCAGGAGGCGGAGCTGTTTCTGGGCATCGTATAAGAATATTTCTAATTTCATAAAATGGTAAGAAAAATTATTGAAATGTTTTTCATTAAGTATCTTTATAATATAAACTGAGATTTAAATATGAACCTGAATTTGATAACCAAGAAATCAATAGTCACAATATGTAAACTATTATCCATTAGAAATTATGCAGTTTATTGATTTAGCAGCACAGTACGCAATTATAGAAAAAAAGGTCGAAGCGCGCATCAAGGATGTCTTTAATCATGGCAGATATATTATGGGACCAGAAATAAATGAATTGGAAATAAAACTAGCTGAATATGTAGGGGTTAAACACTGCATATCATGTTCTTCTGGTACAGATGCTTTACTAATACCACTTATGGCTCAAGGTATTGGTAAAGGTGATGCCGTTATTACTACACCTTTTACTTATATTGCAACAGCGGAAGTCATTAGTCTACTCGGTGCAACACCTGTTTTCTGTGATATTTATCCAGATACATTTAATATAAACCCAGATGGTTTACAAAATGCATACAATATTGCTTTGCATAAAAATTTGAAACCCAAAGGCATAATACCTGTAGATCTTTTTGGATTACCAGCTAATTATTCCTTAATTGAAAAATTTGCGAAAGATAATAATCTTTTTGTTCTGGAAGATGCAGCTCAAGGATTTGGCGGATCCATAAATGGGATTAAAGCAGGTGCATTTGGGCATGCGGCTGCAACATCTTTTTTTCCTTCTAAGCCTCTAGGCTGCTATGGTGATGGTGGTGCAATTTTTACGAATGATGATCAACTTTCCAAAAAGATGAAGTCTATCCGTATACACGGTGCTGGGAAAGATAAATATGATAATATCTACATAGGTATTAATGGACGCTTAGATACTTTGCAAGCTGCAATTTTATTAGAAAAACTGGCTATTTTTGATGTTGAATTAAAAAAGAGAAATCAGATTGCATCATATTATACAGACAATTTAGATACAAATTTCAAATCTCCTTTTATTTCGAGTGAATATATTTCGTCATGGGCTCAATATTCCATCTTAGCTGAAACAAATGGGCATAGGAATCGTATAATAAAAAAACTAAAAAAGAAAAATATACCAGCTATGGTCTATTATCGCATTCCTTTACATCTTCAGAAAGTATTTAAGAGTCTAGGTTATATAAAAGGTGAATTTCCAGTTGCTGAAAGAATTTCTAATCGAATTTTTTCTATACCCATGCACCCATATATTGGAAAGAATATTCAAAATAGAATATTGGATGTTTTAAGAATAGATTGAAATCAAAAAAAACAGATAAAGATTAATTATTATTACTCATATAAGTTATTTGGTTTGAATATTAGAAAGTTTATAATTCTTTATATGCAATACAGATATCTAAATGCATTAGTCTTTTTTTTAATATTGGTAAAATTATAAAAAGTTTAATTTGTAGATTAATCCCTATAAAACTTAATAATCAGTTATTAAGAGAAGCCAATGTCTGATAAATCATCACAAAGCTCAATTATACCAAATCCATATTTCCAAGATGAAGAATCGATTTCCATTGTTGATATTCTACTAGTTATAGCACGCCAGATTAAAGTTGTCTTAATTATACCAACGATATTTTGTACTATTACTATTATATATGTACAATATTTTGCTATTCCTGTCTATCAGTCATCCGCAAAAATTACATCTTCATCAGGAGGAAGTAGCGCTTCCCAGGCGCAGGGTTTAGCGGCTCAATTCGGTATTAGTTTACCCTTTGGCCAATCAGAACAAAAATGGGTATATCCAGAAATAATTAAAAGCAGGATATTAGCCAGAGCCATGCTCGAACGAAAATTTGACACCAATGAATTTGGTTCTAATAGAACCTTATTAGAGATTCTTACTGGAGGTCTTAATCAAACTATTTCGGGTTTAGACACATTGGAAATCTATGCTATTAATAGTTTGTTAGATATTATTAAGGTTTCAGAAGATTTTCAGACTGGGATCTATACCATAACTCTAAGCGCATCTGAGCCTAAATTTGCATCTGATTTAACATCAGCATTAATTGAAGAATTGGATACCCATCAAAGAAAATACAATAAGGCCAAAACTAGTGAAGGTCGCCAATTTGTTGAAGAACGCATTATTGATACAGAGAAAGAATTACAGGCTACTGAAGAAGCATTAAGAGCTTTTCGTGTTCGTAATCGTCGAATAGAAAATTCTCCTTCTCTGCAACTAGAGCAACAAAGGTTGACTAGGGAAGTGGCAGTTTTAACTGGTGTTTTCACAACTTTAAAGCAACAATTAGAGACAATCAAAATCGAAGAAGTAAAAGAATCTGATTATGTAATAGTAATTGACCCTCCAGAAACACCACTATTTTATACTAAGCCTAAAAAAAGAAATATGGTTATTATGGCTGGATTTATAGGTATTTTTTTTGGATTAGCAATCGGTTTTATTCTGGAATATTTTAATAATAGTGAAGAAAAAGAAAAAGAAAAAATGAAAGAAATAAAATTCAATATACAAAAAAATTTGATTGAGTTAATTCCTTGGAAAAAGTAACATAATTTTCTAATTATTAAAGTCATCAATAATTGAAAATAATTGTTTTAATTAATTCAGATTAGTGATAAGGAACAAATATATTATATGTTAGATAATAAAATTATTTTGATAACTGGGGGGACAGGATCATTTGGTAAAAAATTTACTAAAATGACATTAGAAAAATATAATACGAAAAAGATAATAATTTTTTCAAGAGATGAGATGAAACAATGGAATATGGAAGAAAAATTTCAGGAATTTGATCCAAATGGAAAAATCGATTATGTTATAGGAGATGTTCGTGATAAGCAAAGATTAAATAGTGTAGTAAAAGGAGTTGATTGTATTGTACATGCTGCAGCGACTAAAATAGTACCTACAGCAGAGTATAATCCTTTCGAGTGTATCAAAACTAATGTTAATGGTGCAATGAATGTAATTGATGCAGCAGCTGAATATGGTGTAGAAAAGATTGTTGCGCTTAGTACAGATAAGGCTTGTAATCCTATAAATTTATATGGAGCTACTAAGTTAGCTTCTGACAAACTATTTGTTGCAGCAAATTTAAATCGATCGAATTTGAATGCATCTTTTTCAGTTGTCAGGTATGGTAATGTTATGGGAAGTCGTGGTTCGGTAATACCTTTTTTCCAAGAAAAAGGGAAATCAGGTATATTGCCTATTACTGATGAGCGAATGACTCGTTTTATGATTACTATTGAGGAAGGTGTAAAATTAGTTTGGCATGCTATAGATGATGCTTTGGGCGGTGAGATATATGTTCATAAAATACCATCAATGAATATAAAGGACATCGCAAAAGCAATTTGTCCCAATGCACAGCAAAAAATTATTGGAATAAGACCAGGGGAAAAAATTCATGAAGTAATGATTAATGAAGAAGATGCAATGTGTACTTATGAATATGAGTGGTATTATAAGATTCTACCAACTTTAAATAAATGGTATTTAGATCCTGGTAGAATTAAGAATGGAATTAAGGTACATGATGATTTTGTATACTCTAGTAATAATAATGAGAAATGGATGAGTATAGAAGAATTGCAAAAATATGTTGAATCATCTGATTATAAAAACCTTCAAGAGTTAAATATATGATTCTTAAAAAAAAGAAAATTCCTTATGGTTTACATAATATAGATGATGAAGATATTCAATCAGTATTAAATGTTTTAAAAGATGGCCCAATCACGCAAGGATTCATCGTTGAAAAATTTGGTCAAGCAATAGCGGATTATACTGGTGCAAAGTATGGAGTAGCGGTTTCTAGCGGTACAGCGGCTTTACACATGTCGGTAGCAGCTTTAGATATTGGACCAGGAGATGAAGTTATCACTACTCCTTTGACCTTTTGTGCCACACCTAATTCTGCATTATATCAAGGTGCAAAAGTCCAATTTGTAGATATTGATAAAGACACTTTAAATATTGATCCTAGCCTAATTGAATCAAAGATCAATGAAAATACAAAAGCAATTATGCCAGTAGATTTTCGAGGTCATCCATCAAATTTGCCAGAAATTAAAGAAATTGCAAAAAAGCATGGTCTAAGAATTATAGAAGACGGTTCACATTCTATAGGATCTAACTATTCTCATTTAGATAAAAAATATGCTTGCGGTGATTGTATGCATGTTGATCTTTGCACTTATAGTTTTCACCCTGTAAAACATATTACCACTGGTGAGGGAGGAGCAATACTTACAAATGATCTAAATCTATATGAGAAGATTCATTTGATGCGTAAACACGGTATTGATCGTCGTGAGGAAATGTTTAGTGAAAAAAAACGAATTGGTTCATGGATATACGATATGGAATTATTGGGTTTTAACTATCGTATTACAGATTTTCAGGCTGCTCTAGGTCTCAGTCAGTTAAAAAAAATCGAAAAAAACAAGTTTAGGCGTAACCAAATTGTTAAATATTATAATAATCATTTTTCTAATATAGATGAATTGATTTTACCCTACGAAGCAGAAAATGTTGACAGTAATTTTCATATTTATGTCCTTCAGGTTAAGGATAATTCTCGATATGATCGCTATGATCTGTTTAACTATCTTCAGAGTAAGGATTATCTACCTATGGTACATTATATTCCAGTACATTATTTGGATTATTATAAAAAAAATTTCGGGTATAAACACGGAGATTTCCCTATTTCGGAAAATTATTATGAAAGAGCTATATCTATTCCGCTTTATCCATCTTTAAAAGACGAAGAAGTAGAGAAAGTCGTTGAAGATATTATAAATTTCTTTAAATCTAATTGATTATGAAACAATCAGAAATTCAAAAAAAAATAGTCCTGGGAACAGCCCAATTAGGTATGAATTATGGTATAGCTAATATTTTTGGTAAACCAGCGAAGCAAGATGCTTTTAAAATTCTTGAATTTGCATGGGAAAAAGGCGTCAGAAGGTTCGATACTGCGCCAGGTTATGGTTCATCAGAAAAATTGTTGGGCGAATTTATTGTTGCTAACGGTATTCAGGATGATGTGATAGTGTTGACTAAAATACCTTCTTTGAAAAAGACATCGAATTTTCAGATTTGTATTAACAATTACCTTAAATCATCTTTGGAAAATCTACGATGCCCAATTAATATACTTTTTTTTCATGATCCTTTAGATTCCAACTTATTGTCTACAGAATCAAAATTTTTTGAAAATCTTTTAGTGGAAAATCCAGTATCAACACTTGGTATATCAGTATATGAAACTAGCGAAATTAAAAAATTACAAAGGTCATGTTATTTTGATTTAGCATACCAATTCCCTTTTAATGTAATTGATAGACGTTTTGAAGATTTAAATATCACTAGTAATAAATGTTTTGCCCGCTCTGTTCTTCTACAAGGCTTGTTAGCATCAAAAAATAGTTTGATACAAAGTTCTCCTAAAGAACTAATCTCTATTCAAAAAAAATATCATTCAAAATTAAATAAACATCAGTTAGATCCAGTTCGTTTTGCTATCTCCTTTGTTAATTTAAATGATTACATCGATTATTTCCTGATTGGGGTAGATACAAAAAAACATATTGAGCATTTGCTAGATCTTGATTTATATAGTAAAAAGGATATTGCCATTATTGATTCGTTAAGGTTTAAATTCAATAAATACTGGCTTGATCCAAGAAATTGGAGTTCAAAATAAAAAAGTACGATACTATATCAATAGGTGATAAGGCAGAGTTAGTGCACACTATTACTCAAACTGATATTAATAAGTTTGTGGAATTAACAGGTGATAATAATAAACTGCATGTGGATGAAAAATATGCATCAGAAACTACTTTTAAAAAACCAGTAGCCCATGGTATGCTTGGAGCATCATTTATTTCTACCATAATTGGTACAAAATTACCTGGAGATGGTGCTTTATGGTATGGACAAGACCTCGAATTTTTACTACCCGTTCGTGTTGGTGATAAATTGCGGGTAATGGCTG
This sequence comes from Fidelibacterota bacterium, assembly GCA_002718285.1. The sequence goes on along the minus strand of PBAR01000007.1, from coordinate 84,517 downwards.
AGGTCATAAAAAAAATAGCTCGGACCAGGACAATTATTTTAAAAACAGATATTTTTAACCAAAATAGAGAAAAAGTCACTACTGGAACAGCAAAAGTAAAATTAATAGAAAGTACTATCCCAGAATTAAAAAAGAAAAAAACTAAACCTATAAAAAATGCAATGATTATTGGTGGTACTGGAGGTATTGGCAGTGCTGTGTGTATTCAATTAGCAAAGGATGGTTTTAATATAGCTATTCATTATTTCAAGAATAAAAAAAGAGCAAATAAGCTTAAAATGCAAATAGAGAAGATTGGTAGAAAAGCCATTATTGTCCAAGGTGATATTATTTCATTATTGGATGTCCAAGAAATGAAACAAGAGTCAATTCGTAATATTGGAAATATTTCTGTTATAGTTAATTGTGCTGCAACTTCAATTCCAAATATAAAATTTTCTAATATTGAATGGATTGATATCCAAGCTCAATTGGATGCAAATATTAAAGGATCTTTCAATTTATTAAATATTTTTTTATCAGTTTGGAAAAAGCAAAATTTTGGAAAATTTATTGGAATTACAACAATGGCAACAGAAAAACCAAATGCGCAATGGTTTCCTTACATAGTTTCTAAATCAGCTTTAAATGGATTTGTAAAAGCCGCGGCATTTGAGCTTGCACCTCAAGGTGTAAGGATTAATTTAGTCTCTCCAGGGATGGTTGATACATCATTGATTGCTAATATCCCAGAAAAGGCAAGGCTTCTCTCCGCTGCACAAACACCTTTAAGAACTTTAGCTTCCGCTGATGATGTAGCCAATGCAGTCTCTTTTCTTGCTTCTAATAAGTCAAATTATATAACTGGTGAAACAATCAGGGTAAATGGTGGACAAGTAATGTTGTGAAGAATTTTAAATACTCGGAAATCTTAAATCTTAATAAACGAATTGGCGAAGAGTTGAAGTCAAGTCCTTATAATATTGCCATACTATCAAATATAACTATTCATCAAATAAAAGAAATATTAGAATATAAAATTAGGTCTAGGGGTATTAATGCTATTGTAAATATTGGTGACTATAATAATATATTGCAAGATAGTAAGAAATACTATGATTCGAATGCAGTTTTTATTTTTTGGGAATTATGTAATATTATAGATGGGTTGCAATATAAGGCTGAAATAAAAAATAAAAATGATCTTGACGAAATCCTTCAGAACACCAAATCTGAAATAGATTTTATAATAAAAAATCTTAGGAACACATCACTAGTGATAATGAATAAATTCACTTCTATTTCTTTTTCTAATTCAACCCTAAAAAAAAATAATTTTGAAAAATTAGCAGACCATTTAAATAAATATCTTTATAATAGCATTGATTTAAACTTTAGATTAGTTGATCTAGAAAAAGTAATTGTTAATGTTGGACTTGATAATTGTCTTGATTTTAGATATTATTATTCTTCTAAAGCATTGTACAAAATTGATTTTTTTAAAGCATATGCAGAGTATGTTAGCCCTTATATTATGTCTGCTAATGGAAAATTAAAAAAGGCTCTAATTTTTGATTGTGATAATACTTTATGGAAGGGTATCCTAGGTGAAGATGGTTTTGATAATATTGAAATGTCATCTAGAACAAAGTACGGAGCAATTTTTGAAGAAATTCAATCTATTGCATTGGCCTTAAATAAGAAAGGTATATTGATTGGTATATGTAGCAAAAATAATTTTAAAGATGTTAATGAAGTAATAAAATCTCATCCAGATATGCAATTAAGGGAAGAGAATATTATCATTAATAAAAGTAACTGGTCCAATAAAGTCACAAATCTGAGTCAAATAGCAAAAGAGCTAAATATTGGTTTGGAGAGCTTTGTATTTATAGATGATTCATCTTTTGAAATAAACTTAATAAAAAAGAAATTACCACAAATTACAGTTTTACAAGTTCCGAAGGATTTACATTGTTATCCAGGTTTACTTCGCCAGAATCTTGGTCTATTTTTCAATTTTTCATTTACTGATGAAGATTCAAAAAAGATGAAGTTGTATAAGGAGCAGTTGAAAAGAGAAACAATAAAAAAAGAATTCAGTGATATTGAAGACTATCTTTCATCCTTAAAACTAAAAGTAACTATATTTGAAGATGATGATACCATGATCGATCGTATGTCTCAAATGACTCAGAAAACAAACCAATTTAATCTTACCACAAAAAGGTATACGGAACGCGATATTCTAAAATTTATAGAAGATAATGGTTCTGATGTTTTTGCTTTTTCTGTTTCTGATAAGTTTGGGGACTATGGAATAACGGGTTTGAGTATAATTACCTCAAATGCCAATAAAGAAAAGTATGAAATTGATACTTTATTAATGAGTTGTAGAGTTATTGGGAGAAATATCGAGTATGCATTTTTAGATTTCATTATTGAAAAAATAAAAAAGAGAAAGATACCTAACCTTAAAGCAAGATACATAAAAACTTCAAAAAATGAGCAGGTGAGAGATTTTTTTGATAATTGCTCTTTTGTATTGATAGATGAAAAAGAAAAAGTTAGAAACTACATTTTGGATGTAAAAAAATATAATCGAAAGAAATATGATTATATAAAGGTTGTTTATGATTGATAATCTGGAGAATCAAATAAAAAGCATAATGTCCTCGGTATTTGAAATACCTGTTTCAAAAATTGATGATGAATCATCACCAGATACAATTGAATCATGGGACTCACTTAAGCATATTAATTTTGTAATTGCTCTGGAAGAAGAATTAGATATTAATTTTAGTGATAATGAAATAATAGAACTAATTAACTTGAAACTAATAATGTTAGTAGTAACTGATATTTTAAGTAATAAAAAATAATAATTTCATATCTAATTTAAATTGAGTTTTATGGTTAATCCATATATTGTAGGAAAAAATGTTTATTTGCGTCACCCCATTGAGGATGATGTATATGGCGGCTGGTATGAATGGTTTAGTGATGAGGAGATTACAAAGTACTTGACTGAAAGACACTGGCCAAATTCGCAAGATACTCAACTAGATTTTTATAAATCACTTAAAGATAATAAAGAAAAGCTTGTTTTATCAATTATAGATAAGGGGAATGATAAACATATTGGTATAATCTCCCTTTCAGGCATTAATTGGGTCCACCGCTATGCTGAAATATCTGTAGTAATTGGTGATAAGGATTATAACCATGGTACTGTGTTGACGGAATCTTTCGCGTTAATGCTGAAAATAGCTTTTACTAAATTAAATTTACTGAATCTCATGAGTGCCTATGCAGAGTCCAATGAAAAATCAAAAGTTTTGCATAGATTATTCAAATTCAAGCAGGGTGGTTGTTTAAAAAATTTTTTATTTATTAATGAAAAATATGAAGATTTGATAATTGAGTTTATTGATCAAGAATCTTGGATTGAAAGGAACCATAAATAGTACAATTTAATGAAAGATAATATTTTAGTTACTGGAGGAGCAGGTTATCTTGGCTCTATAATGGTGCCTGCATTGCTTAATAATGGTTATAATATCACTGTTGTTGATAATTTATTATACGATCAGTCATCTTTACTTGATTGTTGCAATTATCAAAAATTTAATTTTATTAGAGGCGATATATGTAACTTTGAGCTTATAAAGAAACTTATTAAAAAGTCTGATATTGTTATACCACTGGCAGCAATTGTTGGTGCACCAGCATGTAAGCTTAATCCAGCATTAACCCATTTAGTTAATTATAAAGCACAAATGAATATTGTAGAGTCAATATCAAACGATCAATTGGTTATATTTCCCACAACAAATAGTGGTTATGGTATAGGTGAAAAGGATAGTTTCTGTACTGAAGAATCTCTCCTTAGACCAATTTCTGATTATGGTAGGATGAAGGTAGAAATCGAGGCTGAATTTCTAGATAGAGGAAACGCGATAACCTTTCGTTTAGCGACCGTTTTTGGAATGAGTCCTAGGATGAGAATGGATTTGCTGGTAAATGATTTCGTATATAAAGCAATAAAAGATAGAACCTTAGTTCTTTTTGAGGAACATTTTCGTCGGAATTTTATACATGTAAGAGATGTTGCTAAGGCGTTTATATTTGGAATAAATAATTATAATAAAATGAAAGGCGAACCTTATAATGTTGGGCTTAGTACTGCTAATTTTACAAAACGTGAACTCGCCGAAAAAATAAAAGAATATGTTCCAGATTTGTATATTAATTCCGCAGAAATAGGTGAAGACCCTGATAAACGAGATTATATCGTCAGTAATGAAAAACTTGAGACTTTGGGTTGGGTTCCTGAAAATACTATTGACAGTGGTATTTTAGAATTGATTAAGGGTTATAATATTATTAAGCCTAATAGTTTTTCAAATATTTAAATAAAATATTCATAAAAATAATTGATTATATCTCGGACACCATATCGTATTTCATTCTTTGGGGGAGGTACAGATTATCCCGATTGGTATTTAAAAAATGGGGGACAAGTACTTTCAACTACTATAGATAAATATATTTATATAACATGTCGGTATCTACCGCCGTTTTTTCCTCATAATTTACGCTTAGTCTATTCAAAAATTGAAGCATGTCAAAGTGCAGATGAACTTATGCATCCATCTGGAAGGGAAGTCATGAAATATCTTGGCATTGATAAAGGTTTGGAAATACACTATGATGGTGACCTACCAGGAAGAAGTGGTTTAGGTTCTAGTTCAGCCTTTACAGTTGGACTGCTCAATGCGCTTAATGCGTATCAAGGGAAAATGATCTCATCACATGAGTTGGGTATGAAAAGTATTCACATCGAGCAGAATATAATAAAAGAAGTAGTGGGCTCTCAGGATCAGATCAATGCTGCTTATGGCGGATTGAACCATATTAAGTTTTTGAAAAGTGGAAAAATAAATGTAAATCCCATTACCATATTGTCTGATCGCATAAGTATGCTCGAAAATAATTTAATGCTTTTTTACACTGGTATTATGCGAACCGCTGAAAAAGTAGCAAAAAGTTATGTGGAAGATATTCAAAAAAAGAGTGAACAATTATTACTTATGCAAGATATGGTTGATGATGCAATAGAAATATTAAAAAAAGGTGAGTTAGATGAATTTGGATATTTATTAAATGAAACTTGGCAGAAAAAACGTAGTTTAAGTAGAATAGTATCCAATGAGCGCGTGGATAAAATTTATTCCATGGCTCTATCTGCAGGTGCATTGGGGGGCAAACTTTCTGGTGCTGGCGGTGGAGGCTTCTTGCTTTTTTATGTACCAATTGAAAAACAATCTAATGTGAAAAATAAGCTCTCTAAACTACTGCATGTACCATTCAAATTTGAATCAAGTGGTAGTCAAATTATATTTTACGATCAGGATAAAGAATATAAAGATGAAAATAAGAATAGGCCCTTTATTAATATAAAGGAATTATAATTGAATTATAATTCTAAAATTTTTATTGCTGGTGAAAATACAATGGAAGGTAAAGTGCTAATAAAACTGTTACTAGAAAAAAATCATAGAAAAATTGTCAATTTAGAGAAGCCTGAACCTGATTTAACTAATCATATGATGCTAAAAAAATATTTTGATGAAACACGCCCTAACTATGTTTTTCTATTTGCTGGAAAGACTGGCGGAATAAAAGCTAATCAGGATATGCCAGCTACCCTTATGATCGATAATTTGTATACTATCAGTAATGTAATCAGTATCGCCAAGGAATACCAAGTAAACAAGCTCTTATATCTAGCGAGTTCATGCATTTATCCGAAGTATTCTGAACAACCTATGCGTCCTGACATGCTTATGCAAGGGCCTATGGAGCCCACCAATTCTGCATATGCCATGGCCAAACTAGCAGGGATTGAATTATGCCAATCTTATCGAAAAGAACACGGTATTAATTATATTTCTGCTATTCCAGCAAATATTTTTGGTCCAGAGGATGATTTTAGTGAAATAAATTCGCATGTTGTGGCTGCCCTTATAAGAAAAATGAATGATGCAAAAGATAATGGGCTAAAAAAAATTAAGCTGTGGGGGACTGGTAAACCTAGAAGAGAGTTCATTTATGTTTACGATTTAGCGGACGCTTGTTTTTTTCTTATGAAGAATTATAATGATGATTTACCTATAAACATAGGTACTGAAATAAATTTCTCCATTTCTGAACTTGCAGAAAAGATTAAGTCAGTCGTAGGATTTGACGGTACTATCGATTTCGATTTTGGAAAACCTGATGGTATGCCAAAAAAAATTCTTGATTCAAAAAAACTTTTTAATTTGGGATGGCGCCCCTCAGTAAAGATTGAATCAGGTTTAGAAGAAACATACAAGTGGTTTAAATCATCTTTCTTAACGGAATGTTCAAATAAATAAGAATTTATCAGTTATAATAAACATAAACATAGTGTGCCAATTGTTTCATTGGCTCATACAACTTATCAATTGGATCAAAGGTATATCTTTACACCAAATGATTAAAAAAAGTATATTATTACAAAATTTACTTAACTATTTATAAGTGTATTGGTAAATAATTCAATAAAACACTTATGTTTTGATAAGGATGGAATTATCATTGATGTACATGCATACTGGCATTATAACTGTCAACTTAGGGCTAAATACCTAATTGATTATTTGAACCTTGAACCTTCTCTAGAAGGGCAGTTTCTTTGGGCTATGGGAATAGATTCAAATTCCAGAAAAATAAAAAACGATGGGCCTGTTGGTTATCATCCTAGAAATATCGTCATTAATCATACTATTGAGTTTCTCACTAAAGTAAACAGAGAGATTTCAATTTCTGAAGTATCTCGGATATATGGAGAAATTGATACTATGCAACAGAAAAAAGGTGACTTTAAAATTCAACTATTAAATGGTGTTAGGCGTTGTTTTAAATCACTGAAGGTGAAAGGACTATTGATATCTATTTATACTTCCGATCGCCACTCAAATACGAACATGATTATAGAAAAAATGGGTTTGAACAAATTCATTGATATTATTATTGGAGGCGATGATGTTAATAAGGGGAAACCGAATCCAGAAGGTTTTTTAAAAGCATGCTACGCTTTGAAAGTAAAGCCTGATCAATCAGTATACGTAGGTGATACAGTGTCCGATATGGAAATGGGGAAGATGGGTGGTGCTGCCAAGACTATCGGTTTGGAAACGGGCTTATGCTCACAAACCGAGTTACAAAAAGAGACTGAGTATACATACCCTACTATGATTGAGTTTAATGCGGAAATCCAAAAATATTTATAACGCTTCCGTTAACATTATATATAGTAGCAATGAAGCGCGGGTAATAAGGGTTTACCCGGATGCCTACAAAATGAAATATAAGCCTGGTCAATATGGCAGTCTGGGATTAGAATCTCAAAATAATCCAAATAAAATATTAAAGAGGGCATTTTGTATCTCAAGTTCAATGATAGATAGCTCTAATAAAAAAATAATAAACCATGATAACATCGATTATTATGAATTCTATTTCAATAAGGTGCTAAATACGGGTAAAGAGCAATTGACACCAAAATTATTCGCTTTAAGGAATGGAGACCGATTATTCTGTGGGGAAAAGATAGTTGGGTATTATACTACTGATAATTTGAAGACTGATATGAATGTACTTCTTCTAGAAAATGTGCTGGTGGATTTGTGCCTCAATCTATCGAAAAAACTAAATTTGTTATGGATCTGGGTATAAAATTTGTTACATATAATGTCGATTCAGCAATATTATATAATTCAATTGATAATTTTTTAAAATTGCTTCTTGACAGAACCAAATAGATCAATGAATCAAACTAGAATAGTTGCTATTATACCATCTCGTTTAGAGTCTTCCAGACTCCCAAGGAAAGCATTGACTGATATTTGTGGGCTTCCTATGATTGTTCATGTTTTCAAACGATGTGAATTCGCTAAATCTTTGAATGAAGTATTTGTAGCCACTGACAGTGATGAAATTTGCCAAATAGTAGAGCGGCATGGTGGTAAAGTTTTAATGACTTCTTCGCACCACAAGAATGGCACAGAAAGAATTGCAGAAGCCGCATTTGTAGTAGATCCTTGTTTTGATGATAAAGGAATTAGAATTCCTCTAATTCCATTTGGTGCAAAAAAACTTTTTAAGTTAGGCTGGAAACCTAAGCATTTATTTGAAAATACTATGGTATAAACTTTAGAATTGGTGGGGACAGGGGAATTGTCACAAATAGAGATAGGAATCTTATTTATTTACAAAATTGAAATTTTCAAATTAAATTTAGGTAAAATTGGGATTTAAATAATGAAGAAAGCACTTATTTTAACAGGTAATCTTGTACAAGATCACGAGTTTATTTATCCGTTTTATAGGGTTCAAGAAGATGGATATGATGTAGATGTTGCTGTTAGAGGAGGTAAACAGGTAAATGGTATAATAGGGTCAAAAATCGTCCCTACAAAAGATATACCCGATCTAAATGTAAATGATTACATTTTATTAATTTTACCTGGGGGTGCAAAATCTATGGAATACATGAGACAAGACGAAGAAATACTAAAATTTATATCTGATTTTCATTCTACTGGTAATGTTATCGCAAGTATTTGTCATGCAGCGCAGTTGCTAATTTCAGCAAATATTGTAAATGGGAAAAATATTTCTGGATATTATAGTATAAAAGATGATATTAATAATGCTGGCGCAACATATACTGATGAGCCAGCCGTTGTTGATAGCAATATTGTTACAACCGCTCATTATAAAGATCTAGGGCCTTGGATGAAGGCGACTTTAAATCTTGTTGGGGAAATACATTCTTTGTAGACTTGTAAGAATTTTTTTTATAACAAGAGAGATATTTTTTAACAATTAATCAACAAACTCCATAGAGGCAATCGAACTATGAATAAAGAAATACTCACCGATATTAATCTTTTAAAGAAATACCATCACAATCTAGTTTATGATTATACTGAATACCCTACAAAGGCAAATTGGGATTATTCAGCGGGTGATAAAGAATATAGAGATGCCTTAAAAGATTGGATCCCAAATAATAAAGATAAATCTTGCCTTTTTTATGTCCATACACCTTTTTGCGAAGAATTATGTTACTTTTGTTTATGTAGTAAAGAAATCACTAATGATTATAATAAAGTGAAAGATTATTTGGATAATTATTTATTAAAGGAACTTGACCTATTGATTGAGTTGATGGAAAAAAATAAGCTAAATCCATCAGTTGAAGAAATTTATATGGGTGGAGGGTCTCCAACATACTACCATGAAAAAGAATTTGAAGTGCTTTTAAATAAAATGCGATCATTTATTGATTTTAATAAGGTTAAAACATTTACTGTTGAAATTGATCCTAGAAGAGTTGATTTGGATCGTTTACGATTTTATCATGAATGTGGTGTTAATAGACTTTCATTTGGTGTGCAGGATTTTGATCATGATGTGCAGGAAGAAATTAATAGGATACAGCCGCCAGAAATGGTTGCAAAGTTGTTAACCCCAGAAATTCGGGAACTATTTCCCGTAATCAATTTTGATTTATTAATAGGATTACCTAGGCAAACTCCTGAGAAAATTGCTGAAACTATACGCCATACTGTGGATATTGGCCCAGATGAGATTCAGACTATGTATGTTCACTATAAACCCGATGTCCGTAAATATATGACCCGTATGGTGAGGAATAACCCAATGCCAGATTTCTATGAACGAAAAGCAATATTTGTTGAAGCAACAGAGTCGTTGATGCAAGCTGGCTATAAACGTGCTGGTTTTGAAAGTTTTGCTAAGCCCAGTGATCCGCTATCTAAAGCGATGGATGATGGGAATGCCTATTATAATTCATTAGGTACTCAAACTGGAGAAGCAATCAATTTCATTGCTGTGGGGAGCTCAGCCCATGGGTCTCTGGGTGATGATTATTACTTTCAAAACTATTATGAACAAAATTTATATAAAAAATCCTTAGATAAAGGGGAATTCCCTGTTTATAGAGGATATAAACTAACAACAGATGATAAAATACGACGCGATATTATTAAACGAATTCGAACTTATTTTTTAGTTGATTATGATACAATTAACAATAACTATAGTATTGATTTTAAAGATTACTTTAGTAAAGAAATGAATAGTTTAAAAGAATTTGAACAGGATGGATTGGTAAGAATTAATGAATCTGATTTTGTTCTCACAGAATTAGGAAAGCATATGTCACCGCAAGTTGCAAGTGTATTTGATGCTTTTCATAATAGACCTTTATATAATTCAAATATAATTACTAGTAATAAATATAATCCAAAAGCGGAACATGGTATCGAAGAAGACCCCTTATTAATTCCCGAAGTTTAATTGTAGAGCATACAATATTTTTCTTGTATTTATTTTTAACATAATAATTCAGGATGTTCTTATCCTATTTATTAAGAATTCATATCTAATAACAGATTGATTTATATAACAATAAAGGTTTATTCATGAGCATTGAGAAGAGAAAAAACTATATTAATCAATTAGCAAAAAGATTTGCTTGTGAAAAAATAACTGACTTAATGCTTGAAGTAAAACTTCCAGATGAATTATTTGAAAATATATCTATTGCTACAAAAACATATATTTCAAAGTGTATGGATTCAAATAGTGTATTTCTTGATGAAAAAGAGTTGATAAAGGAATTGTTAGTAAGAAAAAATCTATTGAAAAATATTACACCAAATGGTATAGTGGTGCCAAAAAATAGGGTTAGTTTAGAGTTTAACATCCTAGTTAGAGCTTATGTTAATATTATTAATTTTCTTGATATTGAAGACCTGATACATAATTTTCATTTTCCTCCCAACCTAAGACTTAAATATGGAAATGTAAATAAACTAAATTTAAATAGAAAACATCCAACAGAAAATATGCACTCTGATACATGGACAGGTGCAAACCCAAATTGGATTGCTGTTCATTGTTTTATTTTAGGTGACATTAATAATAATCATATAAGATATGCACAAACACCAGATAGTTTTAGTGAAGATTGGCTAAAACCTTTAAAAAGTGCTAGAGATGGCTCAGAAATAGTAAAACAATATAAAATAATTGATTATACACCTAAAAAAGGCAACTTAATTATTGCTGATGCCTCAATAATACATCAATCCTACAGAAAAAATAATGCAGGTATAAGAGTTTCTCTTGATACTGGGTTTGATATGAAAATGCCAGATTTAGAATCTTTTGCAAAAACTGATATTGATAATATTGATGTCAAAAAACTGAGATACCAGGAGACTATTACAAATTCAGAATTTTTAAATGTTGGTCGTAAAACATATTTCCATTTTCCAGATAAAATGAGTAAAAAAGTGCAAAGTAAAGGCGGTTTTAAACACCCTTCGAATGTCCAAATAATTAATTTGAATAATTTTTCTAATTAGGATTATTTTAAAAAGCGTTAATTATTTATTCACATTAGTACTTTTTAGGCAGAGGGTAAGAAACACAAATGTCAAATCCGAATAAAATTCTTGAAACTAAATGGTTTTCATTAAATACAGTTTCTTTTCAATCATCTAATGGAGAACCCTATTATTATTTTTCAACTCCAGATTCTGTTGAAATATTAGCGATCACAGAAAAGGAAGAAATAATTTTAGTTCGGCAATTCAGACCAGCAATTGGAATTTCAATGTTAGAGCTTCCAGCTGGTTATATTGAACAAGGCGAAGAATCTACTATTGCAGCTAAAAGAGAATTAATTGAAGAAACAGGGTATGTTTGTGATAAAATAAAATATTTAGGATCATTTAAGAATTTTCCAAGTAGATCTGATAATACATTAAATTTATTTTTCGGTTATAATTGCAAATTGTCGCTAACTAATTCTAATTCTGACCACGAAGTTTTGCTGTTGAGTAGAACAGACTTTATTTCAATGATTAATAAAGGAGATTTTTTTTCCATTAGTGGAATAGCAGCATATTATTTATGTTTATCAAAGGGTTTGTTCTAAATAATAATATTTAACATATAAAAAATGCAGTATGAAAAAACAATAGTAAGTAAACCTTGGGGTTATGAGTACTTAGTTTATCAAAATAATAATATTGCTCTATGGTATTTGCATATTGGATCTGGCCATCAAACTTCAATGCATTGTCATCCAAATAAAACAACAGGCCTAATAGTTTTAGATGGAGAAGTTGAAATATCATTTTTAGGTAATAGTTTTTTATCAAAGCCAGTTTCTAAAACGATGATTAGGAAAGGCCTTTTCCATTCTACCAAAGCTATTTCAGTAAATGGTGCTCATATTTTTGAAATTGAGACTCCTGTCGATAAACATGATTTAGTGAGATTAGAAGATAAATATGGACGGGAAGGAGCACCATACGAAGATAGTACCTTTGAGGTTCCAAAGAAAAATGACTGCTTATGGATAGTAGAACCTGAATTAGATTATACTCTTAATTATAATTTTTCAAATTGTGATATTGAATTAAAGACTATCGGAGATATTGAATATTTTGAAAATCAGGATGACGAAGATAATATAGTATTCTTAAATGGTGGAATAGTTACAGATGAGGGTAATCTGGTTGCACAGGCAGGGGATGTTGTGTCTTGCAAAATCATTAAACAATTAATTGCTTTATTCCCCAAAGTTTATAATAATACAACAATAATGATGATCAGTAAGGCAAAAAGTGATTAAAGAAGTACCTCCAGGTTTTGAAAAAGATGAGAAAAATATAGCAATTGATTTTGATGGAGTAATACATAATTGGGATAAAGGATGGCATGATGGAACCTGTTATGGTAAACCTATTGAAGGAGCCATAGGGGCAATAAAATTGTTATCAAAAAAGTACAATATTATTATCTTCACTGCTAAATGTAAACCAGATAGACCCCTTGTGAATGGTAAAACAGGAAAGCAGTTAGTTATAGAATGGTTAAAGAACTATGATTTATTAGATTGTATTTCAGATGTTACCCATGAGAAACCTCGAGCAATCATCTATATTGATGATAAAGGATTTCGTTTTAAGTCCTGGAATAATACAATTAAATATGTAAAAGGAAACTTATGAGTAGTAATTCTTATGATTATCGCGTAGAACGATTTAAAACCATTAAAAATGCCTGGCGGCTCAATAGTTTACATGAATTACTAGTTTTTTATTCTCCTCAAAAAAATGATTTAAATGAATTAAGATTTGCACTAATGCTTTATATCTCCAAAGCATTATACTTTGACTTTACTTCAAATGAGGAAGAGTTTATTCATAGGCTAGATGGTAATTATAAACGATTAGATAATGTAACACCTAATGGCGGTATTGTGCCAAAAAAAGAATACCAACTTGAATATAATCTTGTTTTAAGAAGTTGGTCTAAGATAGTAAAAAATATGGTAGAAAATAATCCTAGTTTAATTACGAAGTACCGTATAACACCAAATATTCGGGTGAAATTTGCCCAAGAAATTGAAGAAAATATTAATCGAACATTAAATACAGCTTGGCCTCATTCAGATGCATGGGTTGAGGGGCCTTGGTCGATGAATTGTTACTTTCCAGCATTTGGAGATATTGAAAATAATAATTTAAGATTTTGGACATTAAAAGATAATAATGAATTTTCTAAGAGATTCCTTGATAATGCGTCAACATATGAAGAAATGCAGTGGGTCCTGGATTATTATCAAATAAATAAAAAATTAAAACCTATAAAAAATAAAGTACACCTAAGTGATTATGCTTTAATTCATGCTACGCATAGAGAAGAAGGTTGTGGTACGAGGGTTTCCATCGATACGACTGTATGCGTTGGTGATCATGATGTTCACGCTGATCGTGAAAAAGAGTACCTTAAAGAAGTAAGTATTATTGGGGAGGATTATTTAATTAGTAGTAATAGATCAATTGATGATAATATTCTAGATAAAAAATCTCTTTATTCTCATTATACAACTGGTTCACTTAAAGTGCATAAATGTAAATGAGCAAGTTTAGGTTAAATGTCTTTAATAAAGCTTCAATTTGCAGAAACTTTGAAGAACAAACTTTCAAAAAAATAACGCAAAAAGTTATTCAGTTTCCAGTGTATCTTTCTGCAGGCCAAGAATATATACCTGCTACAATAGCTACTGTAATTGAAAAAAAAGTTATGCCATATATTTTTATCCAACACAGAGGGCATTCTACTTATTTGTCATTTAATGGGGACCCAATAAAACTGATAGATGAACTTTTAGGAAGAGGATCGGGTTGTGCAAAGGGGATGGGTGGGTCAGCATCTATACAATCGAAAGAAAATAATATATTTGGGCATGATGGTATGATGGGTAGCCAAGTCCCTATCGCAGTTGGATATTGCTATTCAACCAAAAATCCTACGATAGTATTTGTTGGGGATTCAGCAGCAGAAGAAGATTATGTCTTGAGTTCAATAGGTTGGGCAGTAACAAAAAATCTGCCCATCCTATTTATCGTAGAAGATAATAATCTATCCATTTTAACAGAAAAAATAGTTCGTAGAAGTTGGGATATGCATGAAGTATCGAATGGTTTTGGAATGCTATCGCATAATATCTCAGATGATCCTAAAGAAATTAAAGTTTGTTTAGATTCTGTTTTTACTAGACCAATATTGTTAAATATTAATACTATTAGAAAATATTGGCATGCAGGGGCAGGGATTGATAATGAAGATGTTTTTGATAGATATTTAGATGAAATGAACAAACTTGGACCTATTGCTGAAGAAATTCATGAAAAAACAAAAATATATATAAAAAATCTATGGCGACAACAGTTAGAGAAAGAATAAAGAAAATCACTTATAATCATCTGGTCAACCTGAATAGTAAATGTTTTGGTCAATGTCTAACTGCTGTTGGTTGGGTAGGGGGTACTCTTCCTGAGCTGTATGAAGAAAATGGTATGATTGAATTAACAACTGCAGATGTTGCAAATGGAGGATTTGTTGTAGGTGCTGCTTTATCAGGAATAAAACCAATTTATGTTGTGAGATACCAAGGATTTCAATGGTACAATGCTCCAATGATTATTAATTATGCTTCAAAATCAAAAGAGATATGGGGTATTTCTTGTCCAATATTTATAAGGAGTATAGCCATGGAAGGTGGCATAGGCCCAGTTGCAGGGTCATCCCATCATTCTATATATCAGAGAATGCCTGGAACAAAAATATTGTCTCCTATGACTCCTAATGAATATCAATTCGCATATGATGATTTCATCATGAATGATGATGTATATTATATATCTGAACATAGATTAAGTTATGATAGTGATATAGAATTCAATGATATAATCCACAAAAATTCTGATTTTGTATTGTTTCCAATATCAGTAACGAGGTTTGAGGCCGAAAAAGCTAGGTTAATATTACAAGAGCGTGGATTAAGTGTTAGTATAATACATCAACTTTGGATTAAACCTTTTACTTTTAAGAAAGAATGGCTTCATTGTTTGGAGAATTCGAAGTATGGAGGGTTGGTTCTAGATGATGATTATGAGCAGGGAGTGGCTAGCAGCATAGCCCAGAGAATAATGATCCAATCTAATAAAAAAGTTTATACACTTGGATTGCAACACAGAACTGCCGGTTTCCATAATAAAGTTGATAATCTCCCGCCAGATTCTGAAGATATAATTGGATTTATAGAAAAACTATTAGAAGATAATGGATGAATAGGAAACTTGATCTATTAATAATAGCACCTTCTTCAAGAAAACTATACCAAAAATTAGCTGACGATTTTTCTGCGAGAGAGCCAAATATATGGGCTGGTCTTCTTGCGAATGCTGTTAGAAATAGTGGTTATGGTGTTTTTATATATGATATGGAAATCGAGCGTCCTGATCAGGATGAATTTAATAAAGCAATCAAAGACTTTGATCCGCGCTTAATTCTATTTGTTGTTACAGGGCAAAACCCTAACGCATCAACATCAGCAATGTCGGGAGCAGTTGAAGCCGCAAAATGGATTAAGGATAATGAATCAGAATATCCCATTGCATTTATAGGCCCACATATTAATGCGTTACCTAAAGAAACATTGACTAATCATCCATTTATTGATATTGGTTTCACTAATGAAGGTGTTTATTCTCTATTGGATATTTTGAGTACGGATTTTTTACCAGAATCTCTAAAAAATATAAAAGGTATTTGTTATAGAGATTCAGATGGCAATCTATCTATTACCAGTCCTTCGATAATTGTTCCACAAGATAGGTTAGAAATAGATTTACCAGGAGTAGCTTATGATTTAATGCCTAGTTTAGATAAATACAGAACAAGTAGTTGGCATTCAAACTATAATGATTTAGAAAAAAGCCCTTTTGCTAGCATTTATACATCACTTGGATGCATTTATAAATGTGAATTTTGTATGATAAATATCATTAATAGAACAGATAATAACCCGAATATGGCATCTTCCGATTTCAATCATTTTAGATATTGGGATCCAAGTTTTACTATA
This sequence comes from Fidelibacterota bacterium, assembly GCA_002718285.1. The sequence goes on along the minus strand of PBAR01000007.1, from coordinate 67,968 downwards.
AAACAATTAGATTATCTAGCAGATCATGGTGTAAAACAACTTAAAATTGCAGATGAAATGTGGGTATTAAATCCAAAACATTTTCTTGCTCTTTGTGATTTAATTATAGAAAGAAAGTATAATTTTAATATTTGGGCTTATACTCGAATTGATACCATAAAACCTAAATATTTAGAAAAACTAAAAACTGCTGGTGTCAACTGGTTAGCCCCTGGAATAGAAGCTGGTAATCAAGAAATAAGGAGTGAGATCACAAAAGGGAAGTTTAAAGAGATAAATATTAGAGAAGTTGTAAGTATGATAAAAAATGCTGGTATTAATGTTGGCGCAAACTACATATTTGGACTTGGTCATGACACCTGGGATACTATGCAAGAAACTCTTAGCCTAGCTCTTGATTTAAATACAGAAAATGCAAATATGTATTGTGCTACTGCTTTGCCAGGTAGCCCGTTATATTTGAAAGCGAAGCGGGATGGGTGGGATCTCCCGCAATCATATGAAGAATATGGCTTTTTGTCATATGAGCATTTACCAACTAGAACCTATTCATTGACATCTGAAGAAGTTTTAAGATTTAGAGATTATGCTTTCCATACTTATTTTGAAAATCCCAGGTTTTTAAATATGATTTACAACAAATTCGGTTACACAGCCATTACAAATATAAAAAATATGACAAAAATAAAACTAAAGCGGAAATTATTAGGGGATTGAAATATACTTTTTCTTATTATCCTGTAAAATTAAAGATAATAATATATTATGGTTAACCATCCATTAATGAAAAATAATATAACAAGAGATGATCTTGATGTATTAATTAGATTTTTGCAGCAAGAAGACCCTATTCTGACTCAATCATCTAATGTGAAAGCTTTTGAAGATGAATGGTCACAATGGCTCGGAGTAAAATATAGTGTTTTTGTAAACTCAGGTGCATCTGCAAATCTGTTAACAATGACTACTTTAAAACAATTTTATAGTAGTGGAGAAATTATTGTACCGCCTTTGACCTGGGTATCGGATATTGCTTCTGTTTTGCAGAATGGATTTGACCCAGTTTTTGTTGATATTAATCCACGTACGCTTTGTATGGATGATAAACAAATTATTTCAAAAATTACAAGCAAGACTCGTGCTGTATTTATTACACATGTGCAAGGGTTCAATGGCTTAACTGATTATTTGTTAGATGCACTTATAGAAAGGAATATCCCTATTATAGAAGATGTATGTGAATCCCATGGTGCAACGTTTAAAGGGAAAAAGCTGGGTGCATATGGTTTTATTTCAAATTTTTCATTTTACTACGCACATCATATGAGTACCGTAGAAGGAGGCATGGTCTGTACTAATGATGATAATGTATATCAAATATTGCGTATGCTTCGTTCCCATGGGATGGTTCGTGAATCGAATAGTGAAAAGAAAAAACAAGAATATGCATTAGAATACCCTGAATTAAATCCTGAATTTATATTTGCATTTCCTGCATATAATGTACGGAATACAGAGATTGGTGCAGTGATTGGCAGAAACCAACTAAAACGTCTTGATAAGAACAATAAAAAAAGGGGCAGAAATCTATCTATATTTTTGGACTGTTTAGATAAAAGGATCTTTCGTACTGATTTTATACTTGATGGTAGTTCTAATTATGCATTTCCTATTATTTTAAAAGTGCCCGATTTTCAGTTTCGCGATAGGCTAGAAAACCATATGCGAAATAATGGTATAGAATTTCGCCGAGGCAATGCTGGAGGTGGGAACCAAATGAGGCAACCGTACCTTAAGGGCATTATCCAAGAAAAGAAATGGGAAAATTATCCTGAAGTAGAACACATTCATCATTTTGGATGGTATATTGGTAATTTCCCAGATTTGTCTGAGGAAAATATTGTCGCAATATGTGATCAGTTAAATAATACTTAATTACTATTATAGTTTTTTATACTTTCATTTTCTGAAAAATTAATTAATTGAGAAAAATTAATAATCTATTGACCATATTCTTTAACACTTATAATCGTCCTGATTATATTGATCGATTATTAAGATATTATTATAATCAAAAATTGGATTGTGCCATCATCATAGGTGATGCAAGTAATAAAAAAAATATTAAGAAAAATAAAAAGATAATTGAATCATATACTGATTTTTTACATATAGAGCATCTAATTTTTGGGGATAAAATTGATAATTCTGAAGTTGAATATCATTGTTTAAAGGATATCTCAACTAAATATTCATTGTGTACGGCTGAAGATGATTTCATTGTTCCTGGGAATCTTAAAATATGTATTGATTTTTTAGAATCAAATCCTTCCTATATTGCTGCTATAGGTAAACAATTAGCTTTTACTACAGGATCAAATGGACCATATTCATCTAGAATTAAAACTTATCATTTAAATATGGTAGATCATTCTATATTTGGTTCAACTGCAGCAGACCGAATAAAAACAAGAATGTCTCAGAAAACAGAATTTTCAGCTCCTAAATTGGTTTACGCTGTAATGAAAACTTCAATATCTTTGAGAATTCACGAAAAAATGCTTTCCTTGGGATTAGACCATTCTAATAATGAAATGCTTTTAAATCTTCTTTTTCTATTAACAGGAAATATTAAATTATTTGATAAGTTATACATTGTCCGGCAGATCGATAGTACGAATGATGCAACTAGAGCACATGGTAGATATGTGCCAATCATTATGGATAATAAAATGCCTTATAAACCGATACTAGATGAGACAAGTGAACAAAAAATGGTTCTTGCTCCAGATTTTTTTGATCTGTTAACCGATGCTCACTTTAGTGAAAAATATGAGCGTATGAGATATTGTTTAGTAGATGAATTAGTTCGTCAGGATAATATAAGCATTGATAAAGCTCAAAAGATAATAAAGTATTGGTTATGGTATTTTATGGCAAAAAATATGATGTCTAAGTTTTTTGAACACGGAGGAGCTGAATTTTTACCTCAAACGATCCATAGCGGTTATAAACTATATAGAGAAAAATTGAAAAAGTGGGTGAAACAATTTTCTATAGTAAAAAAACTTTGGTACAATTATTCAGGTGGGAGCATGTCATTGAAAAAATTATTGAGCCAGAATTCTCTATATTACGATGATTTTATGCCTATTTATAAGGCAATCACGGTTCGGCCTCCCGATTACAAAGATCACATTGATGATAGATAGTCAAAGTTATATTTTATCAGATCAGTGATCTTTATATGAAATATAATACTTTAGCCATTGTACAAGCCCGTATGGGATCAACTCGATTTCCAGGAAAAGTATTAAAAGAAATCGATGGTAAGCCGCTTATCCAGATATTATTCTATAGATTATCATTTTCAAAAAGAATTGATAAAATTATTTTGGCAACTTCTAAATCTCATGAAAATGATGTGCTAGCAAAATCTATAGAAGATTTAGGGTTTGATGTCTTTCGAGGCCATGAAAGTGATGTATTAGGCAGATATTATAATGCAGCAAAAAAGTATTGCTCAGAGACGATTGTTCGAATCACAGGTGATTGTCCCATGATTGACCCTCAAATCGTAGATGATGTAATTAATCTTTATAATAAAAAACATGCAGACTATGCCTGTAACATTGAACCCCCTACTTTTCCTGATGGTCTTGATACTGAGGTTTTTTCTTTTATTTCTTTAGAAGAAGCGTATGAAAAAGCAAAAAATAAAGTTGAACGAGAACATGTAACTCCATTTATTCGTACCAACCCTGGTATTAAAAAAGAGAATCTTTCAAATGATGTTAATTATTCTGATTTGCGATGGACTATAGATGAACCAGATGATTTTCAGGTTATAAGTAATATTATTAATCATTTTACTCCAAATTTAAATTTTTCATGGCGCAAAATAATTGATTTAAAAAAATCAAAACCAGAATATTTTAATGCTAATGAAGGTTTGAAAAGGAACGAAGGTATAGAGATAGGTTATGGGCAGAAACTTTGGAAACGTGCCAAAAAAATTATACCTGGTGGTAATATGTTACTTTCTAAGCGGGCTGAAATGTTTCTTCCAGATAAGTGGCCAGCCTACTATGATAAGGCAAAAGGATGTAATGTTTGGGATCTAGATGGCAATAAATATATAGATATGTCTGCCATGGGAATTGGTACCAATATCCTGGGTTATTGTCATCCAGAAGTAGATGAAACAGTTCGCAGGGTAGTTAACCAAGGAAATATGTCCACTCTTAATTGTCCTGAGGAAGTTTATCTGGCTGAAAAACTGATTGAACTGCATCCATGGGCAAATATGGTACGCTTTGCGCGAAGTGGAGGTGAAGCTAATGCTATTGCTATACGGATAGCTAGAGCATGTAGTGGAAAAGATAAAGTGGTAATTTGTGGATATCACGGTTGGCATGACTGGTATTTAGCTACAAATCTAAATAGTAAGAAAGGATTAGATAATCATCTAATTTCTGGACTCAAGCCTAAAGGTGTACCAAAAGGACTAAAAGGATCTATACTAACATTTAATTATAATAATATTGATGAATTAAAAAATATTATACGCAATCATGATATTGGTGTTATAAAAATGGAAGTATCTAGATCCATGCCTCCTAAATCTGGTTTTTTAAAGGGTGTCCGAGAAATAGCAAATAAAAATAACATTGTTCTAATATTTGATGAATGTACATCAGGTTTTCGTGAAACTTTTGGAGGATTACATAAAAAATATGGAATTGAACCGGATATGGCAGTGTTTGGTAAAGCAATGGGTAATGGTTACGCAATAACTGCAGTTATTGGGAGGCGGGATGTTATGGAAGCTGCACAAGATACATTTATAAGCAGTACCTTTTGGACCGAACGAATTGGCTCTGCGGCTGGGATAAAAACGCTTGAAATTATGGAACGTGAAAAATCATGGGAAAGAATTACAAAAATAGGAAAAGAAATTAATAAACGTTGGCTTGAACTAGGAAAAAAATATAATCTCGATGTCAATGTGCATGGTCTTCCAGCTTTGACAGGATTTTCTATACGGACCAAAGATTGGTTGAAATATAAGACATTTATTACCCAAGAAATGCTTAAAAAAGGTATCCTGGCGACTAATTCTATATATGTTTGCATAGACCATACTAATAATGTGATTGATAAATATTTTCAAAATCTAGAACCTATTTTTTCATTGATTTCTAAATGCGAATTAGAAAATAATATTGATGATTTCCTTGAAGGTCCTATTTGTCATAGTGGATTTAATCGACTAAACTAGATAAAGTGACTTAGGTAGATTTAAATCTTTAGAAATAATAACTTTATAATAAATTGTAGTTTATGTTTACCTATAAAAATTTATTAGATGATCCATTAGCTAATGACTTGCTTACTAAGCAAGTAATGCAAGAAGGATACTGTAAAATTGCTTCCGTATTAGGACAAGGTGAAGTAAAAAAATACCGTAAAAGTATAGATAAAATTCACACAATTGAAACTAAGAGGGAAAAACAGGGGCATAGAGATAAAGATTATGATTATAATTATTATAATTTTTCTGGTACACATTATTATAATTCACCCAGACGGTATAGAATTTTTGATCCTATCATCAGCCACCCTTTTGTTATAGATTTATTAGAAAATATAATGGGGTGTCCATGTATTTTATCTCAAACAGAACTTCGTAGGCCAACACATAAAAAAGATGATGATGGTGCTCATACATTTCATCGAGATGGAAGAGTAATAGTTGATGCTGATTTTTGGATGATCGTTTTTTGGTTAATGGATGAAGTTACGGAAAACAATGGTCCAACAATTATTATACCTAAAACGCATAGACACGATCAAGGAGACCGTCAAGAAGAGAAGCCTCAGGTAAAATTAACGGGAAATTCTGGCGATATTGTTATAATGAATTCTAATTTATTGCATAAAGCAAGCAGGAATGAGGATGGTAAATCTCGCTGGTTATTTATACCTACCTACAACCCTTGGTTTATTAAACCTTCTATAGATTATACGAAAGTATTTACAAAACAACAATTTGACCAATTAACAGAAAAACAAAAACAAATTTTTGGATTTACCAGTATTGTTCCGCATGATGAGACTAAGAGATTTTATACTTTAAGACCTTGGGAAGAACAGATAGATGAAATTGAGTTTCGTAAGAAACCGTATCCATTGTAATATTAGATGAGCTTTATAAAAATTGGAAATAACACCATTGGTCGAGGATTGAAGCCATACATTATTGCAGAAGCAGGAATTAATCACAATGGAGAATTAGAAAAAGCTCTAAAGATGATTGAAGTTGCAAAAACTTCTGGTGCAGATGCAATTAAGTTTCAAACTTTTAAGGCTAAGGAAGTTATTACTGATCCTAGTTTAACATTTACCTATAAATCTCAAGGGAAAAAAGTAACAGAATCAATGATAGATTTATTCTCTCGTTATGAGTTCAAAAATAATGACTGGAATATTATTTATAATAAATGTGTTGAAGTAGGGATAACCTTTCTATCTACACCTCAGAATTTTTCAGATTTGGAAATATTAATGGAACTTAATATGCAAGCTATTAAAGTTGGTTCGGATGATTTTACTAATCTTTATCTATTAAAACGATATGCTAAAACCAATATTCCTTTGATCTTATCTTGTGGTATGGCTGATCTAGCTGAAATTCATACATCTTTAGAAACAGTGGGTGCTTTTGAAAATTATCCTGTTATATTATTACTTTGTATTTCACAGTACCCAACGCCAATCGAAGATGTAAATTTGAAAAGATTACACACTCTTCAAGAATCATTCCCTATGATTCCAATTGGTTTTTCTGATCATACAATTGGACCTTTGGCATCTGCATTGGCAACAGGTTTAGGAGCATGTATATTAGAGAAACATTTTACACTTGATAAAAAATTACCTGGGCCAGATCACTGGTTTTCAGAAAATCCAGATGGATTAAATGAATGGGTAATTTCTATTCATGATGCATATAAACTTTTGGGTAGCCCCATTGTGCGGCCTACTAAATTAGAAAAAGAAATGAAAGATTTAGCGCGTCGTAGTGTTGTAGCAATTGAAGATATCCAAAAAAAAGATAATTTTACTACAGCTAATATTGGTCTGCGCAGGCCTGGTACTGGTCTAAACTCATCTATTTACGAAACTATTTTAAAAAAGAAAGCAACGAGAAAAATAAAAAAAGGAGATTTAATCCAGTTTGGAGATTTTGTATAATGGGAATCCGAAAATTTAAAAAGCATTTCTCTAATTTAATTCAGTTTCCTATAAACCGATTTCATCCGTTAGTTTGGATTAATGGGAATCCCGTAATTGAAAAAGGTGTTTATATTGGTGGATTATCTATAATAAATGCGAAGGGAGCAAATGTTTATATAGGAGAATCGTGCGATATAGCTTCCTTTGTGTCAATAAATTGTGCTGACTCGCATAAGCGCTGTCTTGGTATTATTGATAAAACAGAACGAAAGGATATTACTATAGAAAATAATGTTTTTATAGGGTCACATAGTGTCATTAAAGGTGGTGTTCATATTGGACACCATTCAGTAGTTGCCGCAGGAACTATAGTTGATGGTATTACTATACCTCCACATTCTTTGATCTATGGGAATCCAATGGTTTTAAAAGAAAAATATTATGAAAAATATTTTTAGATATAGTTATACAATTATTAGTATTATTAAATAACTATATTACTATTCAAGGAAAATATATAATTATGACTGTAGTTATTGTTGGTGGAGGTATAGCTGGTATATTAAGTGCTCTAATATTAAAACAAAAATTTGAAACAGTTTATTTGATTGAAAAAGAATCTGAGTTAGGAGGGCTGCTAAGATCTTTTGAAAATGAAAATGGAATTTCATTCGATTATGGTACTCATTTATTGAGAGATACAGGGGTGGAAAAATTAGACCAGTTGCTTTATGGCGAATTTGATCCTAAAAAATGGCAAAAAATTGGAAATCTTAAAGGAGGTGGGTATTTTGGTTCAAAGTATAATGGTAAAACAGCTTTTTTAGATGCTCGTTTGTTACCAGAAAATATATATAACAAAGGTATAGTAGAATTATTGAACTCTTCTGACCCTTCAAAAGAATATTTAAATCTAGATGAGGAGCTTCGAGGAACTTTTGGTGATACTTTTACTAAATATATTTTTCAACCAATTTTAGAAAGAAAATATTTTGGTTGTGACCTAAAAGAGCTTGTTGCAGGTTCGCACAATTATTTTCAATTAGGAAGATTAATAGGTTTAACAGCTCAAGCTACTCGTGAAGTAAAAAAATCCAATATTTTTGATAAAAAATTTGCTTTTCATTCCTATAATGAAGGAGTATCAAATCTATCTAATTATTATCCCATTTCAGGCGGTATTGGTCAATGGATTAAAGAGCTGAATAAAAAAATGCTAGATATGGGAATCTTTGTATTAACTGGGAATTATGTAAAAAAGATCATTCATAAAAATAGTGTAATAAATAAAATAATACTTAATAATGGAACACTATTGGATTGTGAATATTTAGTTTGGACTATCCCTGTATTACCATGTATTAAAGCATGTAATCTTTCTTTGCCGATTCAGACTGATCCTCCAATTAGATTAAATACTATTTTATTACATATGGTATTTGATAGACCTTTTAAGACAGATGTTTACTATGTTCAATGTCATGAAGCTGATTTTTGCACATTTAGAATTACGCTTTATCCCAATTTGCAGAAGTCGCCAAATAACTCAAATTATAATTTAACTGTTGAAGTAATATCAAAAGATATTCCAGATTTGAAATTTATGCTTAAGACAATCCAAAGAGAATTATTAGAAATTGGTATTGTAGAGCCAGAGTCAAATTTAATATACCATAAAATTGATATAGTTAAGGCTGGTTTTCCATTAATGACCCATCAATTTATAACAGATGCTCAAACTCAATTATCTTATATTCAAGAAAAACTCCAAAATGCAACTTTCTTTGGTAAAGGGGCTGGATCACATTTTCTTATGAATCAGGTATTAGTAGATGTATATGAGCAATTACTTTAAAAATAATATAGTTTAATTATAATAGAAAAGTTTGCGTGTAGTTTTTAGAGTAGATGGTAATGAGACTATGGGAATTGGGCATTTTATGAGGTGTTTTGCTTTTGCCCAATTATTAAAAGATGAAAATATCCAAGTTGATTTTTTAACGACAACAAATGTGGAATATTTATTAGATATGCTAAAAGCCGAGTATATTAATATTGAAAGATTTAAAGTAGAAAATATGCAAGATGATATAAAATTGACTATAAACTATTTAATATCTTCAGATGATATAGGTTTGATCATTCTTGATGGATATCATTTTGATACAAACTATCATAAAGCATTAAGAAAAATAGGATTAAAAGTTCTTTGTATTGATGATTTAGCACAAATGCATTTTGAATGCGATTATGTACTTAACCAGAATTTAGGATCTTTAAATCTAAACTATTCAATAGGACATTCCACTAAATTATTATTGGGTCCAAAGTATTGGTTATGGAGACGCGAGTTTAGACAGATAAACAATGAAGATGCTTTATTTCAAGTATCGCCAAAAATAAATAAAATATTTTTGACTTTAGGTGGTGGTGACATTACATCGCAACTTAGAACTGTTATAAATTATTTAGGTGATCTAGATCTCCCAATTCATATACATTTTAAAATATTAATTGGCTATTCTGATCAAAATATTTTATCACGATTGATTACTGAATTTCCTTTCAAAATAGAATTAATCCCACATAGTAACGATGTATCTAAATTAATTCAATGGTCTGATTTAGTTATTACTGGAGCAGGAACAACTTTATATGAAGTTTTATATTTACGTAGGCCTTTATTAATATGTGCCCTTATTGATAACCAAATTCCGTCTGCAAATGAAGCGTTTAATCTTCAAATGAGCTTACCTTTAAATATTAATAGTTTTGATAGTTTTAGTGAAACTTTCAATTTTATCTTTGAAAATCATGTAGCTAGAAAGGAAATGGTAAAAAACCAAAAAAAATTCTTTACCAATGTAGGCATTACCAAAAATCGTTTTTATGAGTTTTTTAATTAATATGATTTATTTTTTAATTAATATGATTTATTTTTTAATTATATATTAGATTGTAGTGAATATAACTGGTTCAAATTAAAATTATTTTAATTTTATGGTTTTTTCAAAAGAATGGGACAAGCAATATAAATCAAACAAACATTTGAGTATTTGGCCATGGACAGATCTTGTTGCTTTGATTATGAGGTATTGCAAGTCTCATATTGGTGAAGAAGGAAAAGTATTAGAGCTTGGATGTGGAGCTGGAGCGAATATACCTTTTTTCCTGAATTTAGAAGTTGATTATTTTGGCGTAGATGGAAGTAGAACTATAATTCAGATGCTTCATGAAAAATATCCTGAACTTCGTGAGCATTTAATTGAGTGTGATTTTACGCAACATATTCCTTTTCAAGAAAAATTTGATCTTGTGATTGATAGAGCTGGGTTAACTTGTAATAATACAGATGATATTATAAATACAATTAAGAAAGTTAAGCAGATAATGCGTGACGGTGGTAGATTAGTGGGTGTGGATTGGTATTCCACAAAGCACACTGAATATGAATGGGGTCAGCCAATAGATGATGGATATACTCGCTTATTCACTGAAGATAGGTGTGAATTTAAAAATGTAGGTAAAGCTCATTTTTTTACAAAAGAGCATCTACTTGATATTTTAAGTGATTTTGAAATAATTCATTTAAATCATAAAACAAATACTCATTATATTACTAAGCCTGATGGTTATCAATCTTGTTCTTGGGATTTTGTAGCAGAGATTAAAAAATAAATTTTGATATTATTAATAAAGTGTTTTTATATTTATGATTATTACTGCCCATCAACCAGTTTATTTACCATGGCTTGGGTTATTCCATAAAATTGCATTGGCTGACGAGTTCGTTTATTATGATCATGTTCAACATTCAGCACATGATTATACTGCAAGAAATTTTATAAAGACTAGCCAGGGAAAGCATCAGTTAATTGTTCCAGTTCGAAGAGCTAGATCATTAAGTATCAAATTAAAAGATTTAAAAATTGATCAAACTGCTTCATGGCGTAGAAATCATTGGAATACTATAAAAATGAATTATGCAAGGACTAAGTATTTCCATAAATATAAAGATTTTTTGTATAATCTTTATCAAAGAGACTGGGAGTACATTGCAGATCTAAACTATACTTTATTAAAATATTTTTTATCCATGATTGGATTAAATACAAAAATAATCTTCTCTTCAGATATGAAAATTAATGGAGAAAAAACAGATGGAATTTTAGAAATGTGTAATATACTAAAGGCAGACACTATTATTTTCGGTAAATATGGAAAAGATTATGTGGATTTAGACTTATTTAATAAAGCAGGTGTGAGATATATTTTCCAAGATTATATACATCCTCAATATAATCAGATTTTTGGAGATTTTATTCCAAATTTGAGTATTTTAGATTTGTTAATGAATTACGGTGAAAAAAGTTTGGACATTATTATGTCAGGTAACTTATCAAAAAGTGAGATCATCAATTAAAAAAATAGCTATGAAAAATTCTCCGTTATCAATATTAGTAGTTGCAGCACACCCTGATGATGAAATACTTGGATGTGGAGGAACTATGGCGAAACATGTTACAAAAGGAGATGAAGTAAATGTCTTAATAATGGCTGAAGGAGTTACTAGCAGAGATTCTGAACGAGATAGAGAAAAACGTGAAAATGAACTATCTGAATTAACAAAAGCTGCAAAGATTGCAAATGATATTATTGGGGCGAATTCCATTCATTTACACGATTTCCCTGATAATCGATTGGATTCGATAGATTTACTGGATTTAATTATCACAATAGAATTCTATATTAATAAGTATCAACCTTCGATAGTTTATACTCATCATCGTGGGGATGTTAACATAGATCATAAAATTGTACACGATGCTGTTCTTGCTGCTACAAGGCCTCAACCAGGTAATTGTGTAAAGACATTACTTTTTTTTGAAATTGCTTCCAGTACAGAATGGACGCCTCCACAATCCATAATATCATTTCATCCAAATTGGTTTATAGATATTTCAGATACTTTAGAAATTAAATTACAGGCATTAGAAGCATATGTTGAAGAGATGAGAACCTTCCCTCATCCAAGGTCAATTGATGGAATTAAATATTTATCTAAATGGCGTGGTGCAAATGTTGGTGTTGATTCTTGTGAAGCCTTTATCTTAGGTCGGAATATATTATAATCACCATCAATTGTGATTAACCAATGTTTCTATTTTATAAATTAATTATTTTGATTAACTATATATAAATAATACGAAAATTGAAGTTCGTTATTACTGGTGCGAATGGTATGCTTGGGAGTACCCTTTGTCAATTGTATAATAAAAAATACGATGTTTATGCTTTTCATCGAGACAAGGAATTTTATTCAGAATGTACAGATGAATTCAGTTTTGATTTGTTAAATATGGATTTTCTACAATCAGTTATCAAAAAAATCAAACCAGATATATTTATCCATTGTGCAAGCTTAACTGATGTGGATCAATGTGAAAAATATCAAGATTTGGCATATGCTTCTAACGTTCAGATTACTGAAAATATTGCTCGAGTCTGTGGCAATAATAATATAAAATTAATTTATATATCTAGTGATCAAATCTATGGAGGAACAAATGATTACTCAGAAGATAATAATATTTTATTGCCTAAAAATAATTATGGTAAAACCAAATTATTAGGTGAGAAAAAAGTATTAAAATATTGTCCTGAAGCGATTATTGTTCGTACAAATATATTTGGTTGGAATGTAAAACCTAATAGAATCAGTTTTGCTGAGTGGATATATTTTTCATTAAAAAATAGAAAAAAAATTATTTTATTTACTGATTATATATTCTCTCCGATATACACAGAACTATTAGGAGAAAAGATTTTAGAGTTAATTAAAAAAAATTTTATTAATATTATTAATCTAGGGTCACCAGTTCCCTGCTCTAAATATGATTTTGGAATAATGCTCGCACATTGTTTTGGATTTGATAAATCCCTTATTAATAAAGGTGTAATAGAAGACCACAAGTTTGTAGCAAAGCGGGAAAAAAATCTATCGCTAAATACAAAAAAAGCATATAACGCTAAAATTAGTTTAGAATGCTATAAAGATTCATTGATTAGGTTTAAGCGGGATCAAGTCAGTTTATAAAAATATTTTAAGAAAAAAACATTTTAGACGTCTTAGAATTACGTTAAAAGGTGCCAAAAAACTAAGGGAAGAAGGTCGGCCCCATATTATAGAACAAGTAATAAGCGATTTAACTGTTATTCCATTAAACATACAAGAAAAGGAAATATCTAAAACTTTAGTAGGCTCTCATCGGAATATTGGAGAGATATTACTTCGACAAATTTTATTTAACAATGCTAAGCTAATTGCTCACCAACTAATTCAAAGTATTGGTTCTCAAAAACCAGCGGTTGTACCCCTTCCAATCCCTTGGATTAGACTATTAGAATCCAAGGGGTTTAATATAAATCGTTTTTCCAGCAAAGTTGCATTGTATAGATATTCATTATATTGTGTTATAAAAGGTATTGCCAAAACTATTTTACTAACATATGAAAGTAAAATATCTCATCGCATTGAGAAACCCTATGCTGTGTTTATAGGATTATCAAGAAATAATCTTCCATTATCTGGTTCTCAGGAGCATAATACGCTTATATCTTGGTTTAATAATTCAAATCTTAAGCGTTCGAATATAAAAGAAATTTGGGCGCAGGTAAGGGGTGATAAAATTGATCAGATTGTGTCAGATGTTATTAAAGTCTCTAAAAATATATTTCCTAATTATAATAGTTGGTTGATCTATATTATATTTATATGTAAATCTATTTTTTCTCTTAGTGTTTCTTTTTTAGGACTATTACGCGGCCGTTGGTGGTATGGACTTTTGTATGATGAATCAGTCTATTTTAACTATGTTAGTCTTTGTAATAGGGAAGATTTAGCCAAAGATTATTTTTTTCATGGAGAGTACCACTGTTATAAACCTTTATGGACATATGAAGCAGAGTCTAAAGGTTCTCAAGTAAATTATTATTATTATTCTGTTAATATGGAGACATTCAATTATAAAGGATATAAAAAAAATGATCATTATGGATTTAAGATATTTAAGTGGAATAATATAATTGTTTGGGATAAACAGCAAAAAGAATATGTGGAACAATATCGGAGTAATGCAAAATTTCAGATAGTTGGTGCGATTCCTTTTTCTGATAATGGACTCAATATTATAAAACATAATTCAAGAATAATAATAGCTGTGTTTGATGTTACTCCTACAAGACCAACATTTTATACACAACTAGGATACGCTAAGAGCCCCTATTGGTCAACTAATCTTTCTATGAAATTTTTTTCAGATATAGGATCTCTAAAGAATAAAAACGATATAACTATATTTTGGAAGAAAAAAAGATTACATGAAACTAATTTTACCGATAGGGGTTACATAAAAAAACTATATCAATTTATCGATGAAATAGATGTTATTTCTATCGATCCAGGAATTTCAGCACATAGAATAATTAAAATGTGCGATCTTGTAATCTCTATGCCATTTACATCTACAGCTATAATTGCTAAGGAAATGGGTAAACCAAGTATTTATTATGATGCTCTTGGTTCAATTGAAATAAATACAAGCCATGGCATTCCTGTTATAAAAAGTAAAACTGAACTAAGAGGTTGGTATTATTCATTAAATATCGAAAAAGCGATATCTAATAATGCTTGAGAAGTCAAAACAGATACGAAACTCCTTCATTTATATGTTACCATTAGGTATAAGTAGTCTGTTGCCAGTTATAACAATTCCAATATTCACCCGTATTCTGAGTCCTGAGGATTATGGTGTTTTGGCCATAGCCTTCCTTTATTCATCCTTCATTTGTGGATTGGCAAATTTTGGTATTTCACTTGCCTTCGAAAGAAATTATTTTAAATATAGTGATAATTCTGAGAAACTAGCACAACTTCTTTATTCAAGTCTTGTTTTTGTGATTACAAATTTTGTTGTATTAGCCCTTATAACTTATTTATTCAAAAGCTATATATCTATTATTCTATCTGGATCTGCACAGTATGGTACTTTGATATTGACATCATGTGTGGCTCAGTTATTTTTCTCTACCATTAATAATTTCTTTTTCATCTTTTTAAAGAATGAGGAAAAAGCAAAACCTTATGTTTTATACAGAATTTTAAGCTCTATTATATATTTTATTATATCTCTTTTTTTGGTAGCATATATAAGAATCGGTATTATTGGGTTAGTTATAGCTCAGATGATTACTGGTATCATATTATTCATATTATTAAGCTATTTATTTTTAATGAAATTTAATTTTTCAATCAATAAAAATATCCTGTTGGAATCATTAAAGATAAGCTACCCTTTAACCCCAAGTATATTTTTAAGGTTATTGGGTTCTCAATTTGACAAATATTTAATTAGTTTATTAGCTACAATGGGAGGTGTGGGGATATATCATATAGGCAGAAGGGTCACAGATATTTTATTTTCTTTAATGACAGCATTGTCAAATGTATTTGGCCCACAAATCTACCAACGCATGTTTGAGCAACATGAGCAGGGGAGTGAATCAATTGGAAAGTACCTGACTCCATTTTTTTATATAACCATTCTAATGGCATTTATTTTGGCATTATTGTCAGAAGAAGTTATAACAATAATGACGCCAATTAGTTATCATGGGGCAATACCTATTATTACAATATTATGTATATACTACATATCTTTTTTCTTTGAAAAAATACTTGGGATGCAGATTACTTATATGAAGAAAACACATTTTATATCTTTTCTTAACATATGTGGTATTGGTCTAAATATTGGATTAAATATACCTTTTATTATGAAATATGGTGCAATTGGTGCAGCATGGGCTACATTATTATCTGCATCAATATTAACACCTATAAGTATAATTGTTGCTCAACACTATTATAAAATTAATTGGGAATGGAAAAAAATTAGTCAGATTTTGACAATATTTTTTATTGGGTCTTTTTCTACCATTTTCTTGTATTTACTAGGTACGCCATACCTTTTTTCCTTAGCCCTAAAATTTATTTTTATGGCGGTTTTTTTGTATCTTGGAGTAAGATACAGGATAATTACAAAAGAAAATTATTCAGTAGTTAAGGATGCCATCTTTTTAAAGAAACTTTCACTAATATAAGACAAGGTAATAATTTTGAATGAAGAAAAATCAAATGAAAAAAATATACAGAAAAAGAAATGGAACCATATCCTATATGAACATGGAGATTTATCAAAAATTGGTTTATTTTTCAAGGAACTCTTCTCGGGGATAGGTGATTATGGGAATATGGGTTTTTTCAATTGGAAAATTGTTGATAACTATATCCAGCCCGGTATTATCAATTTAATTAAAGATGGAAATAGAATAGCATCAATTACTAGTGTCACACCAAAATTATTAATATATAAAGGCAAAGTTATCAATGCTGCAGAAATTGGTGATACATATACACATCCTGAATACTTGAGGCAAGGAATGTTTTCTCTGCTTATTAACCAAACTAGAGAAGACGCAGAAAGTAAAGATATCAATTTTGTCTATGGCACTCCTAATGAATTGTCTCTACCAGGGTACCAGAAAAAAGCCAATTTTGATATTATTAAAAATCTTCATGTAAGGTCATTGATTTTTCCTGTTAATATCAAGCCTAATATTCAAAAAAGAAGTCATTGGATCCCAGGTAGCATAATCAGTTCAATAGTTTCAATATTTTCCTTTTTGTATTTTAAGATAAAAAACATCTTCTTTTTCTTGGATAAAACATTAGTAGTCGAAGAAATAAACCAGGTTCCTCGGGATTGGGACGATTTTTGGAATCAAGCCAAACAAGAATTTGAATTTATTATAAATAGAGATGCAAAGGCTATGGTTTGGCGTTATTTAGATAATCCCAATAAATATAAATTAATTCTTTTGCGAAAGAACAAAACTTTAATTGGTTATATGGTTTTTAGATTAATAAGTGATGATATCTACAAAAATATTATGGTTGCTGATTATCTTACCTTGCCTGGTGAGGAAAATGCTATTTATGTTGGGATAAATTATATAATAAATTATGCTTTTAAAATTGGTGTAAACCAGGTGGGTTTGTGGTGCGTTGATGATGGTTCATATTTTAAACTTTTGAAGAAAAAAGGGTTCTTTGCAAGAGGAAATGTTCCCGTTATCTGTTATCAAAATGAGTTTGCAAAAGAAATAAATAATTGTACTTCCTGGCATTTTACCATAGGTGATTCTGATAATATTTGATTGATTTTCATTTGAACACTTGAAATCTATAGTTAGATCATTGGTTGGTGGCGTATTTAGTCCTTTAGGTAAATATTTTACTAAAAAAAGATTAACTATCTTTTGCTATCATGATATATCAAATAACCCCAGTGAGTTTAGTCATAACCATGATCTGAATGTACCCCCAAGCATTTTTGAATATCAGATCGATTATATTAATAAAAAATTCAATGTAATTAGCCCAGATGCTTTATTGTTAGGGGAAATCCCTGCACATGCAGCCTTGATAACATTTGATGATGGTTTTAAGAGTTATTTCACAAATGCGATTCCTATATTGGAAAAGCATAACTTACCTTCTATTGTTTTTCTTAATATGGAACCTATAAAAGGGGGAATATTCTGGTCAGGATTAATTACATATCTTTCTGAAAACTCTCCTGATTTTAATCGGCATGTTGCTGCAAAAATTAAAGTAAATCTAAAGGAAAAACCGCTATTTCTACATTGTTCCAGGAATATAGTTAATTCCTTCTTAAGAACGAAGAACAAGACTTATAAAGATGAAGTCAATGGTTATGTTGGAAACTTCGCAACAGAAAATGACCTAAAATCAGTATCATCAAATAATTTAGTATTTTTTGGTAACCACCTCTATAATCATGATGTTTCGTTATTAATGTCTGATAAAGAATTTTTAAAATCTTATTTTAAGAATGATGAAGAATTAAAGAAATACCCTAATTCCAGGAATATGTTTGCTTTTCCGTTTGGTCAACCTGGAACTTGTTTTTCAAATAAACAGATAGAATTAATACTAAAAATTGGATCGAAGAAAGTATTCAGTTCCTTTCCTATGATCAATAATAATGTTAATTCACAATATTTGCATAGAATTCCATTGAATAGTTTTAATAATTCTAATTCAAGAATCTGGTTTAATATTTTAAGAAAAAGTTTTCAATTCTAACTATGGTGAAGTTTGATTAAAGAACTAATTCTTCTAGAAAAAAAAGAAGCATTTTCAAAATTGCCATTAATTATAAAAAATAATGATTTATGTTATCTGCTTTCAAAAGATTATAGATCATATCTGCGATTAAATAAAATTATGCCTGATGGGTGCAAAGTTTTAAATCTATATAGTAGGTTTAATGAGGAAATAAAAAAGATGCAGATACCCTACTTAGATTTATTCTCTAAATTGAGTGAGGAGAATAATTATTTACATTGGTGGCAATCTGAAATTGCGTCAAGAAATTCAGCTTCAATACCATTGCAACTAAACATTGCATATTTGTTTTGCGCAAAAAAGATAATCGATGACCATTTCAATAGTGACAATGAAATAAGGCTAATTTTTATTGCGGATAGTCGCGCGTTAATAGATAGTATTTCAAATATATGTTCCAAGAAAAATATTTATATTATTAAACCTGGAAAAAGAATAGCTAGAACAGTATATCTATTTTCATTGATTTTATTATATGTCTATAGAGTGGGTAGGTTTTTATATCAAAGTTTTAATAATCGAATATTAGCATTTTTAATTTTCAACAAGTTACCCTTAAATGATATTAAAAAACACAAGTATGTGATAATTAGGTCTTGGATTACTAAAGGTGTTTTAAAAAATGATGGTATTTACAAAGATCGAAATTTTGGAGTTTTACCAGATGTACTTAAAACAAAAGGGACTAAAGTTATTATACTGCCAATATTTTTTAATATCGGATCTATTAGCGAAACATATTTAATGATGAAGCAACAGGATATTTCTTTTTTATGTCAATATCATTATTTGAAATTAATCGATTACTTTAAACCTATATATTTGGGTTTAAAACAGATTATCAATCCTTTAGAAAATGTTAAATTGGGCGAGTTAGATTTAACACTAATATTTCGCGAAATCCAATTACAACAAGGTTTTAGAATAGATGTTTTCTCAGACTTATGTTATCCATTATTAAAGCGATTAAAAGATATAGGTTATAATATAGATAGATTTTATTACCCGTTTGAGAATAATAAGATTGAAAAACTATTTATTCTAGGCTGTAAAAATTATTTTCCTAATTCGGATGTTATAGCATACCAGCATAGTATGTGGTATGAAAATCAGTTAGGTATGTTTTTAGGAAATAATGAAGCTGTTTTTCACCCGGTCCCAGATAAGATTATTTGCAGTGGTCCTATATATACTGAAGTTTTAAAAAATGCTGGTTTTCCAAACCATAAATTAGTCTCTGGTCCTAGTTTGCGCTTTATACCAAAAAAAGCAAAACATTCTAGACAAAGACTAAATATTAAAAAACCTAATTTTTTTCTACCTTTGGCATTTGATATTGATCTAGCATTTGATCTAATTCATAAAGCGAAAATAATTTCAAAATATTTTCCGAATTATTATTTTTATATAAGGAGACATCCTTTACTAGACTATAAAGCGTTAGAATATTTTTTAGAATTAATTGGCATGCGTAATGTTGAATATGCGGAGAATGGAATTATACAAGACTGGTTGTCAAATACAGATATGGTGTTGTCAACTGGAGGCTCTGTAACTATTATTGAAACTATTATTGAAGGTGTTCCTTTGATTAGAATTGTACCAGAAAATAATATCTTTTTGGATCCGCTTGCTTGGTATGATTATCCTTTAAAACCCGTTTATAATACTAACGAATTAATAGATATTGTAAACTCAGTATTGAGTATGAAAAAGGGAGAAAAAAATAAATTTCAAGCAATTAGTAATAATGTATCATTAAATTATTTTTCAGAAATTGATAATAACAACATTAATGTATTTTATAACTAATTTTGAGCGCAGAAAAAATGAAAGGTTCAATGAAGTTGTGTAAACATTAATTATGGCTATAAATAATATGTTT
Source organism: Fidelibacterota bacterium (assembly GCA_002718285.1). Next base: position 47,572 of record PBAR01000007.1, on the reverse strand, counting down.
CTATATTAAATGATTAGACAACAATTTAAACTTTATACTATATTTATGACTTGCAAAATTTTTTGAAAATAATTTGTGTTTTGAACAGTATTATCACCAATGTGGTCTATATAGTTATTATTAATATAAATATGTTTATTAAAACAGGTTGAAAGGTAAGTAGTGGAAAATCAAATAAATAAATCATTTATGATTGGTTATGGAAATGTAAATCAAGTAAAGATTGGCTATAAATTGCCATTAGTGTTCTTTGGAGGTCCATGTGCAATTGAGAGTCGGGAGCATGCATTTAAAATGGCATATGAGATCGGTTCAATTTGTAAACGGGTAGATATTCCATGGGTATTTAAATCATGTTATGATAAAGATTGTAGGTCATCACCAACCAGTTTTCATGGACTTGGTGTTGACCATGGATTAAAAATTTTGTCTGATATAAGAAATGAATTTGGTGCTCCAGTGGTGTCAGATTTTTCTGATCCTTCATGGGCCCCTGCTACTGGTGAAGTGTGTGATCTGGTTCAAGTACCAGCCTACCTTTGTAGGCAAACATCTATCCTAAGAGCTGCCGCAGAAACCAAAAGACCAATTCATCTGAAGAAAGGTCAATTTATGAGTCCTTGGAATATGAAAAACTCTGTTAGAAAGCTTGAAGCTTTTGGCTGTGATAAAGTTATATTGACTGATCGAGGGACCTTTTTTGGGTATAATATGCTAGTTAATGATCCTCGTTGTCTTCCAATAATGGCTGAAACTGGTTACCCAGTATGCTATGATGCTACCCATTCTGTACAATTGCCTACATCAATGGGTAATATCTCTGGTGGTGAGAGAAATTTTATCCCATATTTAGTTCGCTCTGCAACTGCATCTGGTATACAGGCCCTATTTATGGAAGTTCATGATAATCCTTCCGAAGCCCTTTCAGATGCTAATACGGTACTTGATATTCAATACCTAGAGAACATTTTATACCAAGCGAAAGCCATACATGAAAAGCGACTGGAAATATTAGAGAAATTAGGAGAGGATAATGTCCACCCCGAAAAATAATAGAATATTGGTTAGAGATGTTATGATGACACCTGATCAATTCCCTATAATTAAAAAAACTATTTTATTTAAAGAAGCATTGGAAGAAATGGGAAATTATGGTTTAGGCACCGTATGCATTGTAGATAATAATAATAAACTTTGTGGTATTCTTACTGATGGTGACATCAGACGGAAATTACTAAAAGTTCAAAAGCCTTTTTCTGCTTTTTTTGTCGATGATGCATCTTTGCATTCTATAACTGAGCCTATTTGTTGTAAAGCAAGTGATTTACTTTATAATGCTGTAACAATTATGGGCGAAAAAAATGTGTGGGATTTACCAGTAGTTAATAAAGATCAGAAATTATTGGGTTTACTACACCTTCACCCTGCTATTAAAATATTATTAGAAAGATAAAATTTCATTCATCAATAATATATTTGACACTATCATAAATTAATAGAAACAACTTATTTTGGATGGAATGAATCGGTTATACGAAAAACGGATTGAATTAAAAAAAAGTTTTCAAAATCGAGAAAAAATTTTTGGAGGATGGGTATCTCTATCCCACCCATCAATAACAGAAATTCTTGCTAAGGCTGGATTTGATTTTATTGGTATTGATATGGAGCATACTACTATTTCTGTTGAACAGGCTCAGCGAATTATTGCTGCTTGTCAGGGTGATAATACACTGTGCTTTCCGCGACCTGTTTCTCATTCAAATGATTGGATTAAACCCCTGCTGGAATCAGGTGCAGATGGATTAATTGTACAAATGGTGAATACGCCTAAAGAAGTTGAAAATATAATTCAACATTTAAAATTTCCTCCAATCGGTTCTCGAAGCTATGGTGTTAATCGAGCCCATAACTATGGATTAAATTTTGATGGTTACATTAAAAAATGGAATGAATCATCAACTTTGATAATTCAGGTTGAATCAATTGAAGCAGTCAATAACATCGAAAAATTATTAGAGTTTGATGAGATTGATGGTGTGATGATTGGTCCATATGATATTTCTGGATCCCTAGGCGTACCAGGAGAAACATCAAACCAATTAGTAATAGAAGCTTCACATAAAGTAATAAAGGCGTGTGAAAAATTTGGAAGAAGCTGTGGAACTCAAATTGAAAAACCAACTGAGGAAAATATTCAAGATAGTTTTGATTTAGGATACACATTTGTAATTTTAGCATCCGACCTTTTTGTCCTTTCATCATGGGTAAAAAAAGTAAAAGAGTTACTTGATCATCAATGCTAATGATTTAATAGAACTAGCTATTTAAGACCTTTCCAAATGTATATAATCGGAATATCAGCATTCTATCATGATAGTGCAGCATGCCTAATTAAAGATGGAGAAATTATCGCAGCAGCACAAGAAGAGAGATTTACTAGAAAAAAACATGATAATTCTTTCCCTAGTAATGCTATTAAATTTTGTTTAAAACAAGGCAAAATTAAAATTAGTGATATCGACTATGTTTCATATTATGAAAAACCAATTTTAAAATTTAATCGGATTATTAGTACTTATATTGCATTTGCTCCTATTGGGGTTGTTTCTTTTAATAAAGCATTAAGAAACCAATTGGGGAGCAGATTACACATTAAAAAAATTATTAGGAATAAACTCAATTATGACTCCAAAATCATTTTTTCAAAACATCATGAATCTCATGCTGCATCTGCTTTTTTCCCATCACCATTTTCGGAAGCAGCTTTCATTACAATGGATGGTGTAGGTGAATGGTCTACAACGAGTTTTGGCATTGGTAAAAACAACAAAATTGAACTATTAGCTGATATTCAATTTCCTCATTCATTAGGATTTTTATATTCTGCATTTACTTATTATACAGGATTTCGGGTTAATTCAGGGGAATATAAAGTAATGGGCTTAGCTCCTTATGGTGAACCCAAATACAAAGAACTGATTTATGAGAATCTGATTGATGTAAAAAAGGATGGATCTTTCAGAATGGATATGGATTATTTTAATTATTGTACTGGTAGTACAATGACAAATTCAAGATTTGACATCCTATTTGGAGGCCCGCCCCGTAAGCCAGAAAGTGAACTTACTCAAAAAGAAATGGATCTAGCCCGTTCAATTCAGGAAGTGACAGAAGAGATCGTATTGAAGATAGCAAAGCATGTAAAAAAAGAGACTGGAATGAAATATCTGTGTCTAGCTGGTGGTGTCGCTTTAAATTGTGTATCTAATGGAAAATTATTAAGGTCTGGTTTATTTGATGATATATGGATTCAACCTGCTGCAGGAGATGCTGGTAGTGCTATTGGTAGTGCTATGTTTACATGGCATCAATATTTTAATAATCAAAGAAAAGCTAATAACAAATCTGATAAAATGCAAGGTGCCTACCTTGGTCCTGAATTTGAAAACGATAGCATTGAATTATTTCTAAAAAAGAACGATTATGTTTATGACACTCTTAAGGATGATGAGTTGCCTGAAAAAATTTCAGATTTAATTGCTGAAGAAAAAGTGGTCGGTTGGTTTCAAGGGCGAATGGAATTTGGCCCCAGAGCTTTAGGATCTCGAACTATAATTGGTGATGCAAGATCTCCAAAAATGCAGAGGAAAATAAATTTAAAAATTAAATTTCGTGAAAGTTTTCGTCCATTCGCTCCATCGGTGAGAGCAGAAAATATTACTGATTACTTTGAAATAGATAGGGAAAGTCCTTATATGCTTTTAGTTGCTGATGTGAATAAAAATAAACAGATTGAAATATCAAGAGAACAAAATTCCTTTTTTGGCCTTGAAAAACTCAACTTGGTTCGTTCAGAAGTACCAGCAATTACCCATGTGGATTATTCTGCAAGGATTCAATCGGTGAATAAAAACACAAATCCACGTTATCATAACATGCTTACAAAATTCAATAATAAATATGGTTGTCCTGTCATTGTAAATACATCTTTTAATGTGCGGGGTGAACCGATTGTTTGTACTCCAAAGGATGCCTACCTTTGCTTTATGCGTACAGAGATGGATTATCTAATAATGGGCAATTATTTGCTGGATAAATCAGATCAAAAACCACTGTCTGGAGACTATGACTGGCGTAGTCAATTTGAATTGGATTGATTATTCAGAATATTTATAAATATTACAACCCGAAAATAATATATTAAGAATTATGAGATTTGCATTAATAGTAGTATCATATATCGTGCAAGTTATTTTTAACCTATTATTTTTATTAATATTTCCACTAATAAGATTGATATTTAGTTTATTTGGGAAAAGATTTCTAGAAATGAAATGGGATCTTTCAAAAAAGAGTTATTGGAATGTCAGGTCAACTAAAGTAATTACCAAAGAGAATTATAAACAATAGTTTCTGTGAAAACTTTTAAATAAAGATTTTTATTTCTCTACTTATACCATTTAAGATAAGTATAATCAAAGTTTATAAAAATAAATTGTTGATTAGTATATTTAAATTAAGGTAATGATTATTTATTCCGTATGTATTTTATTTTTATCCTACATCTGCCTCGATCTAATCATTTCTTTTATAGTTTATCCATTAAAAAAAGGTATGAATTATTATTTAATAAAAAAAAAGTTCTCCTGTTATAAATTTGATAAAAATATTGGATATACTATGTCTCCAAACCTTAAATATAGTAATCCCAACAAACCACCTTTGAACGCTCCTAGAAAAATTATTTTTGTTGATCTGAGGACAGATCAAAATGGTTTTCTCTTTACTGATAATCTTGAAACTGAAAAAAAGAATAATAAAATAATTTTTTGTCTTGGAGGTAGTACAACAGCGGGGTTTGAGTGTGCCCACGATAGACATTATCCCGCTCAATTAGATACCTTGATTAAACCTAGAGGCTATCGTTGTGTTAATGCGGGTTTAGGTGGAGCTAGATCCATCCATGAATTATTATTATTAAAATATAAATTATTACCTCATAAACCACATGCCATAATATTATTTAGTGGTTATAATGATTATGAATCTTTTGGATACAAAATACATCAGCCGTATAACCCTTATGTACATTATTTGAGTAATGTAATTAATAATAATCAAATTGTAGATTTATTGGATTATAGTGTTATATTTCACGAAATAAAAAAAAAGTTATACCAATTTAGATTTAATCTAGTAAGAAAGACTTTTTACAAAAAAAAGAATAGAAGGTCTGAAGTTAAGAAAGAAAAATCTTCTATGTGGGATCTTGATGATCTAACTTGGCTAAATGAATGGAAAAATAATGTTAATGATATGATTCAGATTTGTAAAAAAAATCAAATAAAGTTTTTTATTTTAAATACAATAAGTCCAGTTTATAAAAAAGCCGGTAATGATGCAAAATTATTTTCTGATATCGATCTCCAAATGGATGGTCGATTTGATAAATGGGTTGAATTTTTAGATCTTATTGAGGAAAATTACCAGAGCATTTGTAAAAATAATAATGTATCATTTTTAGATGTGAATCCATTTTTTGAAGAATATCTTTCAGATTATCATGGTGAAGATTATTACAAAAAACGTTTTTCTTTATTTACAGATCGTATGCATTTTTCGGAGCTAGGGAACAAGCTATTAGCAAATGCAATCTATCAATTAATAGATAATGAATTATGAATAATAAAGTCATAATATTTTTTGCTATAGGAATATTTTTCCTTATTTTATTTATAGGAAACTTCATTGCGAAGAAACAATTCAAAAAGAATGGTAAAGATGATGATTCTAAAGATATTTATCCATTATGGTAGATATTAAATGTTAAGGGAAAAAATCCATTGAATTAATGTTATATTGAGATAGATGAGCAATTACCTCAATCAATTATTTGGTCTTAGTAACAAAATTGTTGTTGTTGTTGGAGCTGGTGGCCACCTTTGTAGTGAAATGGCTCAAGGTTTTGCCAAAGCAGGATCTGCAGTTGTTCTTCTAGATGCTGATATAGTAGCTGCTAAAGCTGTTGCAAATGATATTTGTCAAAATGGTGGAAAGGCTATGGCGTTTGAGATAGATGTAACCCATAAGGAGAATTTTAAAGATTCTTTGGAAACAGTATTGGTTGAGTTTGGCCAAGTTGATATCTTGGTTAATGGTGCAGGTATTAACGCACCGACACCTTTCCTGGAAATTACTGAAGATGAGTGGGATAATATTATGGCAGTTCAACTAAAAGGGACAGTTTTTGCTTGTCAAGTATTTGGTCAGCAAATGTTGAATCAAGGAAGTGGGTCTATAATTAACATTAGTTCTGCCTCTTCTGGTCCTCCTCTTTCGAAAGCATTTACATATTCAGTTGCCAAAGCTGGTATCAAAAACCTTACGCAGAATCTTGCTCGTGAATGGGCTACGAAGGGTGTTCGTGTAAATGCTTTGCGACCTGGATTTTTCCCTAATGAATGGAATAAAAAGCACTTCATTGATCACAAAAGAAAGAAGGCCATTCTTGGGCATACTCCTATGAACCGTTATGGAAGACCGAATGAACTTATTGGTGCAGTTATATGGCTGGCTTCTGATGCAGCTTCATTTGTAACTGGAGCCGAAATTTCTATTGATGGTGGATATTCTGCTATGACCATTTGATTAATAATGAAAACTGCTATTATAACTGGCGGGAATAGAGGAATTGGATTAGGTATAACTAGTTCGTTCCTAAAAAGTGGCTATAAAGTTGTTGTTGGTGCTCGTAGCGATACTGGTATTCAGGATCAGTTCGATAGCAATATTAAATTCGTCTTTATGGATGTTAAGGATGAAATGGGGCACCAGAAACTGATTAAAACTGCTATGGATTGGACTGGTAATGTACATGTATATATAAATAATGCTGGTTTTTCTGAGTGGAGGCCAATTCAGAATATTGATGAGGCGTTTTTTAATGAAATGATTAATGTAAATCTTAAGGGCACTTTTTGGGGGTGTAAGGTTGCCGCAAATTATTTAGAGCCAAATGGTACAATTATAAATATATCAAGTATTGCGGGGAAAAGAGGTACTGTAAATAATTCTATGTATTGCGCCTCAAAATTTGGCGTGAATGGTCTCACTCAAGCTTTATCTAAAGAACTTGGACCTAAACAAATTCGTGTTAATGCAGTTTGTCCTGTTTTGATAAGTACAAAAGGTTTAATTGATGCTTTGGATAGTCCCTTCTCGCCAGCTAAGGATAATATAAAAAACTTTTTAGAGACCTTTGCAGAAAATCAATCAGCGCTTGGTCGATTGCCTAATAAAGAAGAGGTTGGTTCCGTTTGTGTATTTTTAGCTTCCGATGAAGCTTCTGCAATTACTGGCCAATGTATCAATATAGATTGTGGAGTTTTACCTCAATGAATGATGATAAACAAATCCGAATAGTTTCGGTTATTCCAGCACATCTTAATTCGATACGTTTCCCTAGAAAAATACTTTATCCTTTTTTTAATCTTTCAATGATCGAACATGTGCGAAGACGAGCATTACTCTGCAAAAAAATTTCGAAGGTTCTTGTTGCCACATGTGATAAAAAAATTGCTGATGAGGTTAACAAATATGGGGGTAATGTTATTATGACTTCAGATAAACATCTGACTGGAACAACACGTGTAGCTGAAGCTATTGAAAAAATTGATTGTACACATGCAATAATTATACAAGGAGATGAGCCTTTATTATTGCCAAAGCAGTTGGATTTGATTGTAAACCATTTAATAGGACACCCAGATATAGATGCTTGGAATGCTACTGGGCCTATTAACAAATCTCATGAACTTAATAAGCATTCATATGTTAAATGTGCAGTAACAGAGCATCATGATATCCTTTATTGTTTTAGAAAGTCTCCTAGTTATGGTGATATCAATCAGCAAAAGTCATATATAAGAAAAATTCTCGGAATTATAGCTTTTCGCAAATCAGTACTAATAAAACTTGCAAATCTTAAGCCAACAACTATTGAAAAAGTTGAGTTTATTGAACAAATGAGAATTATTGAAAATAGATACAACTTTCGATCAATTCCTTTTGATCAAAGTACACCATCAGTAAATGAGCCAGATGATATTAGAGTTATAATTGAAACTCTCAAGAAGGATAACCAGCAAGCAGCTTTACTAAAAAAAATTATAAACTAGAAATAGTTATAATAATCTTTTGTAAAAACAATAGTATTTTAATATTATAAAATAATCAAATTAAAAGTGAAAAAATTATGAATAACATAAATACTTCTTTCAATAAATCAAAAAATTTCTCTGACTTTGCAGTTAAATATTTTAATTATCTAACTAAAATTCAAAAAAAAATAGATAAAGATGAATTGGATAAATTTGCAGAAGAATTTATCCATGCTAGATCAAAAAATAATACTATCTTTATTACAGGCAATGGAGGCTCAGCCGCCACAGCTACAACTATGGCCAACGATATTGGTTTTGATATCATTAAAAAAACCGGTACTGATAAACCGTTTAAAATATTTTCTCTAACAGATAATAACTCAGTTATTACTGCCATAGCTAATGATGTTGGTTATGAAAATATATTTGTTAATCAATTAAAAATTCATTACACGCAAGGAGATAAACTCGTTGTTATTTCAGCGAGCGGTAATTCGAAAAATGTTATTTTAGCGGCAGAGTGGGTAAAATCTCAAGGAGGAAAAGTTATGGGCATGCTTGGATTTGATGGAGGTGAATTAAGAAAAATTTGTGATATTTCTATACTAGTGCCTACCTTAGCTGGGGAATATGGTCCAGTCGAAGATTTACATCTTATGATCAACCATCTTTTAGCACATTGGTTTCAAGGTAAGTTAAAAAAGTGATATTATCTGGTCAGCCAATTTGGAAATTGATTATATTCATTGCAGAATGGGACAATTGAGAAATTTTTTTTCCTCTTGATCCGCTATTTTGAAAACCGCCATCTATAAATATTAATTTTCCTGATATATAGTCACTTTCTTGCTAGATTAACCATTTAACAGTTTTACCTATTTCTTCTGGATTGCATAATCTTTGAGTTGGCACTTTGCTTGATAAAAATTCATTTCTATCTAAACCTCATCCTGGATTAGATGTCTCATCTATATATACAAAACCAGGAGCTACATAATTTATTTTAATACTATCTTTTCCATATTCGTCAGTTAGACTCGATGTAATACCATGTAGAGCAAATTTGCTCATTGTATAAACTGCATGTTGTGAAGCTCCCATATTATCCCATATACTTGTGATAAAAATAATACAACACCCATATATTTTTTACCATGCAAGGAAGGCATCCTTCGAAAGTTCTACATGGCAGGTGATATTGGCATTCATCACAAGATCATAATTTTTTCTTGTTATATCAGTAAAAGCGCTATTTTTTTTCAATTCCTAAACAATATATTGATATGGGAGGATTATTGGATTCAATTAACTTTTTTATTTTGGATATCCCAAAAAGAGTAGCTAAATCAGCTTGTATGTATCTAATGTTCAGGTTTAGCAACTTTGCCGTTTTACTCTTGGCAATCCCTCTCCCTTTTCTTCTGCTATAACGAGTAATCAAAACTTTCAATTTTTTATTATTCATATAAAATTGCAAATTATTAACAAGTTAGATTAAATAAGAAAAGCCCAGTCGGATAACATTATTAAAATAAATAAGAAATGAAAGGAACGTTTTTAATGCATTAAGTCATATTATATTAAACCAATATTTTACTAATCATTGTGAAAATGATATGGAAGTATTTCTTTAAAGTATTTATAAATTTTTATGGTTTATTTTATTACTAAAGTAAAAAATGAAAAAAAATATAAAGATACTTGACTGTACCCTCCGAGATGGAGGTTATTACAATAGTTGGGATTTCAACCAAAATATTGTTCAATATTATTTAACTGCTGTGGATGCGGCATCTGTGGATGTGGTGGAACTTGGGTTTCGTTCGTTTCCAAAAGATAGGTTTTTGGGACCCTACTTCTATACGACTGATGAATTCATTAATCAATTGGATTTACCAAAAGGACCTATTTATGGTGTTATGATAAATGGTAAGGAATTTATTGGTAATTCAGAGAATCCACAGACACTTGTAAAAAAATTATTTCAAGCTAAGGGAAATTCCGCGATAACTTTAGTTCGAGTTGCCATTAATTTCAATGATGTTTTGAAAGTGGAATCGGTTGTTAAAAAACTCAAAGATATGGGTTATTTGGTTGGTTTGAATATGATGCAAGTCAGTGGAAAGAGTGAGAAAGATTTCACTGATACAGCAAAAAATATCGCTTCATGGAAAACTATTGATGTACTCTATTTTGCAGATTCATTTGGTAGTATGATACCTCTTGATGTACAAAATATTTGTCGGGCTTTAAGTGGAGGATGGGAAGGCAATATGGGTATCCATACTCATAATAATAAAAACCTAGCACTGATTAATTCAATTACTGCAGTGGAAAATGGTGTGACCTGGTGCGATAGTACTGTCTCTGGTATAGGTCGTGGTGCAGGTAATGTTTCAACGGAAAGTTTGATTCTAGAGTTATCAGAACTGGGATGTCACGAAGGTAATGCAAATATGATGCAACCTGCCGTTGATGATTTTACAGTCTTGAAAAACGAAAATAACTGTGGTTCAAATCTCTATTACCATTTTGCTGCCAATCATGGAATTCATCCTAACTTTGTTCAGTCTCTACTTACGGACAAAAGATATGATAATCAACAGGTAATGAGTGCGCTTGAATTTCTTGCTGATCAAAAATCAATTTCCTACAGCACAGAGGCGATGCGGAACGCGATTTATGGAAACCAAACAAATATTTTAGGTAAATGGGATGCCACTGGATGGCTGGATGGTAAAGAAGTAATTATAGTAGGTGCAGGACCATCGGTAAATAAATACAGAGAAGGAATTTTACAGTATATTGGGGAAAACGATCCAGTCGTACTTTTCCTGAATATTAATCGATATTTACCAAATTCCATGGCAAAAGCCACTATTGTTTCCAATGAGACCCGGGCTTTTTTTGATTCCCAACAATATCATAGTCTTAAGCATCCGATCATTTTACCTGAAGCTAGGCTTGGTAACATCATTAAGGATCGAATTAAGGGATTGGAAATCTTGGATTATGGACTTACTCTTAAAGAAGGTAAGTTTATCATTGGTCCAAAAGGTTGTCAGCTACAGTGGACCTTAGCAGCTGCTTATGCCCTTTCAATAGTTACCCAAGCTGGTGCATTGAAAATTAGTTTGGTTGGTTTTGATGGTTACACTGCTGATGATCCTCGACAGGATGAAATGAATGATGTTTTTTTAAAATATACAACACTTTATAAAAGTATGATTATAACTGCTCTAACACCTACAACATACCACATTAATCAAAATTCAATTTTTTCACCACACATAGTCTAGTTGAATAATTATTTAATTGTAATACCAGCCAGGTATAATTCCAGCCGTTTCCTTGGGAAACCGCTTGCTAATATTCATGGGAAATCTATGCCGCAAAGAGTATGGGGAAAATGCGCCCAGGTGGTAGATCATGAAAAAATACTTGTGGCTACTGATGATGAACGAATCAGTAATCATCTATGCGTATCCACATGATGTTTTAATTGTCTTTGGATCACAGGAATAGAAAACACCTTTAGAATTAATAGAAGATATAGAAATTTTGCGTATTCTTGAACTTGGATATGATGTAAAAATGGTCGAGGTATCAGGTTCTTCTATTTCTATTGATACACCAAAAGATTTGGAAAAAGTAATGCATTTCTTGACTCAATTGATTTAGTTAAAATTTGTTTAATACCGTAAAGAGAAAATTCTAATCAAAATCTTTTGAAAAATCAGTAAATATTAAAATATTATGATTAATCATCTAACAGTCACCACTAACCGTTCTTCATGGAATCTTATAAATACTTCAGTTGCTGTAGTAATTATAATTAATTATTTTAATATCTTTCACCATCATTGGTTTGTGAAATTGCTTGGTGGTAACATAATAAAAATTTGGTTCCCAACAGTTTTTTTGTTATCGCTTCTTGCAATGCGAACAGTCATTAAGAATCGATCTATTTTTATTAGAAAAGATAGTATTTATAGCGTAAAGATATTTTGTCTATTCTATTTTATTTTTGGTTTCATATCTTTGGTTTCTCATGGTGAAGGTATGCATTATTTGGGAAAATATTCACTAGTCATTTTTATACCAGTGATATTATTTGGAATTATAGTCACAACATTTTATGATAACGAATATATAAAAAAAGTTTTACAACTACTTTTTGTGGGTGGATTAATAATAACATTCTATGTAGAATATTTGTACTTTGTCGGAGGGGGCTTTGTTGATACAATGGTTTTTGAAAGCACTCTTGGTAGTATTTTTAGACATGGTATGCCAGGGTTAGGAGTAAGTACATATGCTGGCATGCTACCCCCTTTGATTTTGACTGGGCTTTATATGGCTTTGAAAAACACAGGCTTTATAAAATATTTTTACTATGCGTCAACTATATTTATTTCATATGCTGCTTTTGCAACGATGTCTAGGGCAGCATTTATTTCTTTAATAATTGGACTTTTTATATTTCTGTGGTACTTTAGTCAAAAGAAGTATTTTACTTATATAACAATAATTATGGTATTTATTGGTACAATTTGGTTAAATATTAGTGTGTTGCTTCGAATATTGGGGCCTATGGCTTCTGCGAAAATATTTTCTGCATCAAAATTTATAACAAATACTGCATTTAAATATAATATTTACAATTCACCCTATACCAATGACCCTCACATAGAAGTAATAAGAAAGAGTATTTCGGCCTTCTCTGAAAGTCCCCTTTTTGGTGTAGGTTTTAACGAAATGATGATTGTTAATGAGCACAACCGTTATATTGAAGTACTTGCTTCTAACGGTTTGGCAGTATTTATTCCTTATGTGGGATTGATTATTACAATTATCATTATTTCTCGAAAAATGCTATTAAACGAAATAAAATTTAACGGTAAAGATAAAGAAATTGGCGCTTTACTATTTGCCGGTCTTATTGCTTTTGTTATATATATGAATGCCGCTCCAGATGAATTTTATTTTTATTGGATATGGTTTGCTTTAGTATTAGCATGGGCAAAAAATTGTAGTAGAGCCCAGTTACAGCGTCAAAAATATTTAATAAGTACAGCTAAAAATGTAAATTTTCCTAACGATCTAGGATGAACAATGAAGCTTTTTTCAGAAAAAAAGTTTTTGTTTCTTGCAATGTGGATATTAATAACATCCTTTTGTTTCCCAGGAAACTTTTTAGGTGGGAAGCCTGCTTCAATTGAGATTAGAAAGTCAATATCACCGTGCAAGGGAATCATTGGATATATTATTAACAATTCGGAACACATATATCTTGAACAGCGCCATAGTAAAATTGATCCAGTTCAGTTCTTGGATAACTTTTTTAGAGTATAACTTTTTATAATTGGTTCAATTAATGACTCTATATCCAAAATATAAAACTAGCAATAGAATTTCTTTCGAATAATGAATATCTATATCTTTGAAGATCAGGACGCAATAAACTTATCACCAATTTCAGCCACACGGCCTGCTTTTGAGGTTTATTGCGGTATATTTACTGGCTTAGAACGCATAAAACTTTTTTTTCCTGATGCAGAATTCTCATTTTTTGTTAGAAATGAATTCGTTGATATGGTGAAACAAAATTATCCTGAAAATAATGTTAATCCCATATCGGTTAATGATGGAGTGTGGCTTTTAGGTAATGTCCTTTGGGAAAAAGATGATTTGAATTATATAATCAATAATGGGTATCAGGTTTATGTAAATGCTGATAAAATAATTGGAATGAATCTAGGCAGGGAAAAAGGTCAAAAATGGGTTGATAGTGGAGGCCCTTTGAAAAATAAATTTGGGTTAATCTCTGAACTTAATAATGGATTATCTAGTCCTGTAATTAACTATTTATGGGATGCTGTTGAGTATAATCCAAGACAAATTATGATTGATAGTAAGCAATATAATAAAGGTAATAATCTCCAACACACAAATATGGTAACACTTATTGATCAAGATAAAGTTTTTATTGGTGAAAATTCAATAATTAATCCTTATACTGTGCTTGATGCAAGTAATGGTGAAATTATTATTGAAGAGAATGTAAAAATAAATTCATTTTGTCAATTAGAAGGCCCTCTATTTATAGGTAAGGGTTCAATTATAAGACCAAATACACAATTAAAAAGTGGAACTTCCATTGGACCATTTTCAAAAATTGGAGGAGAGATATCACAATCTATTATTCAAGGAAATACAAATAAAATACATTATGGATATATTGGAAATTCATATATAGGTGAGTGGGTTAATATTGGAGCTGGAGCAACTTGCAGCAATATTAAAAATAATTATAGTAATATTACGGTAATGATTAAAGGTGAATTATTAAATACAAAAAAGAATAAAATTGGATGCTTTATAGGGGATTATACTAAAATTGCTATCGGTACATCTTTAAGCACTGGTACAGTTATTGAAGTAGGCTGTAATATTTCTCCAAAGAATACTTCTTTACCCAAATATATCTCTCCTTTTACCTGGTTTGTTAATGATGAAAAAACAAAGTATGATTGGGAAAAATTTGTTAAAACACTTAAAGAATATTATAAAGGGAAAGGATCATCTATTTCTGAAGTACAATTATTTATTTTAAAGAAAAATTTTGATAATAGATGATTCAAGTTTTTTGTTGTTGTTATATAATTTTTATATTTTAATAAATTAATAAGTAAAGATAAAATAAATGGCTAATAATATTGGTATATCTTCTACTATTAGTTGGCAAGACTTGTATGATTTTGAATATTTAATCAATGACTCTATTGGTGTCAAAGATAGATTCATATTTCTGAGTAAATATTCAAAAAATATTGGATTATAAGCAAATCCGATAAAAATACTAGATGGAGGAAGAACACGATTTTCTTCTTATGTATTTAATTAAATATTTCCTGATTCTTTTATTGTATCTGTAAATATAGATGGGGAAAATAAAATTGTGGATATTCTTGTCCAACTAGTTGGTTTCTTTCAAAATCGCTAGATAATATTTATGGTATATCGGAAAATTAATTTTAGGTATTGACGGTGAACAAATCAGTTATCACGGGGGAAATATACTTGAAAAAAATTATATGGGTTAGATAGATGGTAAGTATTAAACCATTGGTTACAGTTCTAATGGCAGTGAGAAATGGTTGGCCCTATATAGAAGCCTCTGTTGAGAGTATATTAAACCAAACATATGAAAATTTTGATTTTTTAATTGTTGATGATGCGTCAACAGATAATACATGTGAAATTATTAAGTCGTATGGTGATCCTAGAATAAAATTAATCCATCTGTCTAAAAATGTTGGTCAAACTGCAGCACTCAATGTTGGGATAGATCAAATATCTACTACATGGATTGCCCGAATGGATGCTGATGATTATTCTGATCCTACTCGTTTAGAGAAACAAATTAAGGCATCAGAGATTAATCCATTAGTATGTTGCATAGGAACCAATTGTTGGGTATTTAAAGATGATCCCAATATTATCGAAAATATAATAAAAAATCCTGAAAATGATATCGATATAAAGAAATCTATGTTGCGAAATCCTTCTATTGTTCATGGTTCTATTTTAATTAAACTAAAAGATTTATTAGCAGCTGGAGGATATAATGAAAAATTCCGTGTCTCAGCTGATATTGATTTGTATGAGCGATTATTAACCCCATCTAGGCTTGTTATGAATATCCAAGAGCCATTATTAGGCTTTAGAATACATGCTCGACAAGAAACAAAAACCTTAATAGCAATAGATGAAGGGATTGAGATATTTAATAGACGACTAAAAAATAATCATTATTCAAAGAAAGATAAAAGAATTATTCGATCGAAATTAGTACTATTTCACCTATTACGTTCAAGATATCATCTCAGAAAATTCACCCTGAATAAAAAAATTTTGATAGATATTTTTAATGCTTTATTAATTTCACCAACCTCATTTATAGTCAATATTTTTAAAGGATTAATTAATTTTATTAAAAATCTAAAACATTAGTTTAGCATGATGAGAAACAAAACTAAAATTGCTTTTTTAACCCATGGCGATAGAAATATTGGAGGAGGAGAAAATTCATGGTATTTTTTAATAACAAAAATCAATCGTAATTTTTTCAATCCTATTGTATTTAATTCGACAAGAAATAGAATTATTGATCAAATTAAGGATAATAATATTCCAGTAATTTATGTTCCGATTGATAAACGAATAACTTCCATTTATAGAGATCAAGTTCGTTTTAATCCAGTTTCTTTTATAAAATATTTTTATTATTTATTAATAGCATCTATTAGATTATTCAAGAAACTTAGAATTCATAAAGTAAAAATATTGCATGTGCATGATAATCTTTCAAAAATAATTGGTATACCTGCGGCAAAATTGGCTGGAATAAAAATTATTACTCACTGCAATGATCAGCTTGGAAAATCAGTTATAGATAGGATATTATTATTTTTTCAAAAATATTTTATAGATAAAGTTTTCTGTGTTTCCAATATTGTAGGGAATTCTTTTGCCATAAATGGTAAAATACCAGATCGTTTTTCAGTCATCTATAGTGGTATTGAAATAAATAAATGGAAAAAAATAAAAAAAAATAAGCAAAAACAAAGACCTGGTGATTTTGTAAATATTGGTATGGTGGCTGTTTTTGATGGAGTAAAAGGCCATATTTATCTTTTTAAAGCGATTAAATTACTTTTAGGAGAAAGTATAACTAATTTTTTTTGTGAAATAATTGGAGATGGTAGAGAAAGGAGCAGTCTTCATAAATGGGTATTAAGTAATGGAATTGAACAATATATTAATTTTAAGGGGTTTGTTCCTAATCTTAAAGAAGAACTTGAAAATATTGATGTATTAATAGTTCCATCCCTACAAGAGTCATTTGGGATGTCTGCTGTAGAAGCAATGGCAATGGAAATACCTGTTATTGCATCGGATGTTGGAGGACTAACCGAGGTTGTAGATGATGGGAATACTGGCATATTAGTTCCTTCGATGAACCCCAATGCCCTTGCAGCTGCAATAAAATACCTGTTAAATAATCCAAAGATAAGAATAAAAATGGGAATAAATGGAAAAAAGCGTGTTCGTAAGATGTTTGATATAAATAAAAATATTAGAATCACTGAAAAAATTATCTGGAATATGGTAAATAGTAATGATTACCCTCGAAATTAAATTGAGATAATGAATATAAAATTTACAGAGAATAATTAATTATGTGCGGAATTGCAGGAACAATATTTAGAAAAAAATTTTATAAAGGGATAGAAGTCAAAATAGATGAATTGGAGATTGCGCTTAATGCTATCAAAAAAGAAGAAAATAAAGTTTCAGATTTGCTTGGATTATGTTGGGATTATAAATCAAATATAAATTTTTTAAGATATTTTAAAAATCAAGATGAAAGGAATAAAATCAAGCAGCTATCGAAAGAAATTTTATCAATTGCAGATTCTTGGTTGAAGATTATATCTAAAATTGATAAAAGAAAAACACCTGATTATTTTAACATGAAATACAAAGAGTATGAATCCATACTTGATTGTCACTGGTTTTTGGCAAGAGAAATTCCAAATCTAGTAGATATGATAAATTACTTTGAAGCTAAAAAAAAATTATTACAAGAAGATTCAAGTATTATTTTTTATAAAAGTTTATCCAATGTAATCAATGCTATTGATAATCGCCTTGAATTTAGAGGCAGAGATTCACTCGGCATCTCAATTCAATTGTGTATAAATAATATGAATAAGAATTCTTATGAAAATTATATATCTAATGATTTGAAAGAACAGTTCTATTATGAGGTTGTTAGAAACAACGGTGTACTGACCTTTATTTTTAAAACTTCAAATACTATTGGCTCTTTAGGGGATAATGCTAATGAACTAAAAGAAAAGATAAAAAATAATGCTATTATTAAAGATGCTATTAATAATTCGAATTTCACATCTGGTTCTATTGTAATCCATACTAGATGGGCTTCAGTTGGTGATGTCAATATTAGTAATTGCCATCCAATAACTAATACAAAGGACCAAAAGAATATTAATATTCCACTCATCCTAACTTCTATGAATGGAGATATATACAATTATAAGAATATTATCTCCAAATATTCGAAACATGATTATGAAAACTATGATAATGAATGTACTACAGATTGCCTTGCATTCCCTATTGCACTAACAGAACTTGAATCACTCGATTTAGATTTAGTAGGTAAAACCATAAAAGATTTTTCTGGATCCTTCACGGCTGCAATCCAAGGATCCTTAATTCCTGGATCGGTTATTTTATGTTGCAATGGTAAACAGGGCCTTTATATTGGTATATCCAATGATAGCATAATGTTTGCATCGGATGTTTATGGATTAATTGAATCCTGTAAATATTTTTATCCTGTAAAATCGGGTTCTATTTTTTTGCTTTCTGAAAATTTTCCTACTTATGGCAATAATTTTAATCTAAAGGTAAATCAATTAGGAAGTGGGCCAGAATATATTGTTGGGAAAAATGAATTAAAAACCACAAATATTACAACACGTGATATTGATAAAGCAGATTATAACCATTTTCTTGAAAAGGAAATAAGGGAAACTAAAGATATCGTACTAAGAACAATTTTAGGATATTTGCAAAATCCTGAAGAAAAAAATATAAGAAATTGTGTTGTTATAGATGATAAACAAGTCCCAAATAAGATTATTGAAAAATTGAAAAAACATCAATTTAAAAAAGTGATTATTACAGGTATGGGCACATGCTATACGGCTGCTGCAGCAATAGCGATGTATATGAGACATATATTAAGAAATTATTTCTCGCATATTCAAATTGAGCCTCATATAGCAACTGAAGCTAGCGCTTTTTATCTAAGCCCTAATATGGAGGATACTTTAGTTATTGTGATTGCACAGTCTGGTACTACAATTGATACAAATGTTTATGTTCAAATGGCTAAAGAAAGAGGAGCAAATGCTTTAGCCATTGCAAATAAAAGAGAAGGTGATGTAACATTTTTAGTAGATGGCACATTATACATTGGTAGTGGTAGAGATATTGAAATTGCTGTTCCTTCTACCAAAACCTACACTGCCCAAGTTATTGTAGGATATATATTAACTTTATACATTTCTTCTCAATTGGATAAACAAAATCCTAAATATTCAAATCGTATAAGAAAACATATAGATCTGCTTAGGGATGTGCCTGAAAAAATCGATCAGACTTTCCAAATAGTTGATAATTATCAAAGTCTAAATAAATTAATGAGGATAGGGCGTAATTATAGTTCTTGGTATATAATACATGATGATTCACCGAATTCAGTTTGTGCAATGGAAGCTAGGATAAAATATTCTGAAGGTTGCTATCATACTTTACCTTATATGCATATTGACCAATTTATAAAATATAAGATAACGAATTCTTTTTTGACATATATGACCAATCAGCGAGTAAGTACTTTTGAAGGAAAAATAAAAAAATTACTTCACCTAAATAATTCTATAGTTCTTATAAATGATGATAAATCATTATCAAAATCTTTTAAAAATTATAAAAATCAAAAGAATCTTGTCTTGATTGAAATTCCTCAAACAAACAAATATTTTTCATTTATTCCAACTATAATTATTACTCAAGTATTAAGTTATTATGCTGCACTTGCGCTTGATGAAAGAAAAAAATATTTTAATGATTTACAATATAGTTTAAACAAGAACTTTGCAGTATTTGAGAAAAGTTGGAATTCTTTTTTAAGTCAAATAAAAAAAGGACGTTTTAATGAAGGATTTTCAGTTTTACAGTTATCAGAGTTAAATCAAGCAATTCTAATGTATAAACAAAAAAAAATGAATACCAATTCTGCTGAAATGAAATTTTTAAAATCCATTATAAAAGATTTATACTTATTTACTCTGAGGCCGATAGATACAATTAAACACCAGGCTAAGACAATTACAGTAGGTGCGGTTAGAGGGGAAAATGTAGCCATTGAAAATTTTAATATTGGAGAAAATAATGAAAATCTTCAGTTAGAATTGAATAGACAATCAGAACATTCTGAATTTAAACCATTTTTAAAGTCAGTAATTAATTATAGTGAAACTAGTTTGCTTAATAGATTAAATAACTATAAAGAAGTATTTATTTATATCGATGGTATTTTTGATCTATATGGGAATTTTATTATAGATTTTTTAAATAATATAAATTATAAGTTTGATTTAGGTATAAACTTTAGATTAGCAAAGTATTATGAATATTCTTTGGCTAAAAATAGCAATGATGAATATTGGATATTGATTACAAATAAAAAATCTAGTAGAACTGATCAGTTATTAGATGAAATTGATACAAAAAGAAGATTGCATTTTATTTTATCTAATGATTACAATGATTTAAATAATACAATACCGGTAGGTAACAATTCTTACTCGGGCTTGCCAGATGACTTATTAAAATGCTTTTTTATAGTTAATATTTTGCTTAAAGGATTTAGGACTCACAGTATTGATCATTGGAACAATTTTATAGAAAAAAATTTCAATCAATTAGAATCAGCTTTTGATTATTTACAATATTCCAATCATTTCAAAAGTGAGCTAAATGATGCTGCAAATGTGTTTTTATCCAAAAAAAACTGGAAATGTATTGGTAGCGGTATAAACTATAATACTGCAAAATATGCTTCAAGCAGGTTAATATCAACATTTAATCGTGCTTCTGCATTTGATGTTTTGGAAAACCATAAACATATTGATATTTCAGCAGAGGCTGCTATCATTGCATTTATTGCAAATATTTGGAGGCAAGGATACCAAAGTGATATCAAACCTGAAATAGATAAGCTTGTTTCGCACAATAATGTTCCAATAATTATAACAAATATTGGAGATCAAAGATTTGATAATATGCGAATGAAAATTAATTACAGTGTGAAACATAAAATAGAACGTATTATTCCAATTATCAGAATACCTAAGTTAGAAGAAATGTATACATTCCCCTTAAATATTCTATTTATTAATAAGTTTATTGATGAGCTAAAGGTAATATCTTCTAAAAAGGATGTTAGCTTATTTAACAATATCGCTCTAAGTGAACCATCAGACTTGAATTTTTTATTGTGAAAGTATTTGGCAGTGATGGATTTCGCTCAAAATTTGGCGAAAAATATATGACCATTGAGTTTATTATAGCTTTTGCTCGAAGTATATCATATTTCCATATTAAAAACTTAAATAATGTCCCAGTTTTGATTGGGAGAGATACCAGAATATCGGGTAACATAATTGAGAATCTTATCAGTGGTATTCTAAATTATAATGGTATAGATGTTGTCTCAGCAGGTATTATGCCTACACCTGGTTTATCATTTTCGCTTAAAGAAGATAAATATTCGCTTGGAATAATGATTACAGCTTCACATGATAAAGCACAGAATAATGGAATAAAATTATTTAGTAGCAGTGGGGTAAAGCTGGATGAAAAATCTGAAAAAATTATTGAATCTGATATTTTATCTCAACTAGGGGTCCTAGAAAAAAAAGAAAATGAAAAAATTGGCTCTACCCGTTTTAAAGCAAGTTTAGCTAAAAGATATGAGTATAGTTTAATAGAAAGATTCCCAGATTTAACGCTGGAAAAAAAGATTCTTGTAGATTGTAGTTTTGGGGCGTTTCATTCAATCGCTAGAAAATCATTGATAAATTTTAAATCTATCAATTATATAAATGACAAACCAGAAGGTAAAAAAATAAATTTTAAATGCGGTGCTTTAGAACCTCAAATTTTGCTAGACTTAGTTAAAACAAATGATTTTGATTATGGTATTGCATTTGATGGGGATGGAGACAGAGTGATTTTTGTAAGTCGTGACTATGGGATTATAGAGACTGAAAAACTTTTAATTTTATTTGCTAATTATCTTTCATCCAAAAGCTCTTCTAAATCTATTGTTTCTACGGAAATTTGCAATAAAGGTCTTGAACTTAATTGCCAAAATCTGGGATTTAAACTAGAACAAGTAGCAGTTGGGGATAGAAATGTTGTAAATAAAGTATTAAACCATCAGTGTCTGATTGGAGCAGAGCCATCAGGCCATTATTTTTTCCCAAAAAAATCATTGACAATGGATGGTCTTTTAACAGTGTTCTATTTTTTAGAAATTTTGTCACATTATAAAGACCAATTGCCTGATCAGTTATATAAATTAATCCATTTTAATAGATTGACCAAGGACATACCTATAAGGAATAATTATTCATCAAGATTGTTTGTTAAAGATTTATACGATAGTTTAATCCCTATTATTGATAATAATACTGAAAAATTAATTATCCGAAAATCCATGTGGGATCCTGTAATTAGAATATATTATGATTATAAAGAAAATAGTAATATTGATTATATAAACAGCCGTATTATAAACTATATTTGCAAATAGGAATTATCAGTTTTCCATTATAAAAAGTAAAATAAATAAAACAAATATGAATATTTATACAATTGAACCTCCTGCTACATCGAAAAATGGTGTGCAGCGTATTTATGGAGGCAATGGATCAAATAAAAGTGATTTCCGTAAAGCACCCATTGATGTTCTTTGGATGTCTGGATATCTTAGAAAGAATGGATTTGATAATATTTTCCATGATTCTAATAATTCAAGGGAAAGTTTTGAAGATATAAAGAAATTATTTAATCTAAATAAACCAGATATAATATTTTTTTCAACATCAACATGTACAATTTATAGTGATGTTCAATTAGCAAAAATTGCAAAAAAAATTAATTCTGAATGTATTACAGTTGCTTTCGGAACTCATATTATGGAGCTGACTAATGAAACACTTAATGAATCGCCTGATTTGGATATCGGTATTTATTCTAATGAATGGGAGCTTGTCGCATTAGATATCGTTAATAATCGTGATGATTTATCTAAAGCAAAGGGTATAGTATATCGTGATGAATTTGGGAAATTAAATAAAACTGTACCGCATCCGCAATTAGAGCATTATGATGATTTAGGATTTCCTGCACATGATAAATTAGACCAAAGTTTGTATGCAGATCCTACAATGAGACGTTCGCCAAAGACAATGGTCCAGTTTAGTAGATCATGTATAGCTAAGTGCAGTTTTTGTTGCCAACCTTCTTTTTTTGGCAATGTTATGAAACGTAGTGTCGATAGTATAATATCGGAAATGAAATGGGTTAGAGAGATTGGTTTTAAAGAAGTTTTTATTAATGATGCAACTTTTACATTCGATCACGACTGGAATAAAGAAATATTTCAAAGAATGATTGATGAAAAAATTGATCTTTCATGGTGGTGTACAACAAGATCTCATTGTTTGGATGAAGAATTATTAGTTCTAATGAAGCGAGCAGGATGTCACACTATTGGCGTTGGTTTTGAAAGTGCTGATGATGAAGTTTTAAAAAATATTAAGAAAGGTGTCAGACTGGATTATATAAAAAATGCAGTAAAAATGTCTAGAGATGCTAATATAGATATATTATTATTCTGTGTAGTTGGATTTTTGGGTGAGACAAAACAATCTATGTATGAAACAATAAGTTTTTTAAAGACATTAAAAGCTTCTTTTATTACGCTTGGGATTGCTGTTCCAGCTCCAGGAACTGGTTTCTATCGACAAATGGAAGAAGCAGGATATTTAAAGCATAAAAAATGGGATCTTTATGACCCTTTAAAAATTCCTGTATATAATTATCCAGATCTGACTGCTGAAGAGATCTATGATGCTGCCGCATATGGTCTAAGACAATTTTATCTGAGGCCATCATATATTTTCGATAGATTGAAATCAGTTGAAAATCCAAAGCAATTTTTTAGATATGTAAAAAACTTTGGCGGGTTTCTCAAAAGATATGTAAGACCAAAAGTAGCGGCATAATTATGAAAGCATTTTTTTTAAATCCACCATTCAAAGTTGAACATGGGAAATTTTCAAGAACATCAAGAAGCCCCGCGGTCACAAAAAGTGGAACCGTTTATTACCCGATATGGTTAGCATATGCAGCAGGGAATTGCGAAAAAGAAGGGCATAAAGTAAAATTGTTTGATTCTTGTTCGGGAAGAGTCGCTTTAGATGACACACTTAAAGTCGTGAAAGATTTTGAACCAACATTAGTTGTATTAGATACTTCAACGCCCAGTATTATTGATGATTTAAATGTAGCTAGATTAATTAAAGAGGTATTAGGCCAAAATGTTATTACATGCCTGATGGGGACACATCCATCAGCTCTTCCGGATGAAACTCTAGGTATGGAAAAAAGTCTTGATTTGATTATTCGTGGCGAAGCAGATCAAACTGTAGTTGAAGTTGCTAATTCATTAGAAAATATTCAGCCAAATAGTCTTTCAAATAAAGAAAAAGAAAATATATTTAAAAATATAAAGGGTATTTCGTTTCAAGTAAGTGGAAAAATATTTCACAATGAAAAAGCACCTCAAATACAGGACTTAGATTCACTACCATTTGTAAGTAAAGTTTACAATGATCACTTAATTATAGAAGACTATTTTTTCGGGGCCTGTGACTATCCCGAAGTAATGATTATGTCAGCTCGAGGTTGTACTGATAGATGCACATTTTGTGTTTATCCTTATGCAATTCATGATCTAAAATATAGAATGAGGTCTGCAAAAAATATTGTAGATGAATTTGAATGGATAGAAAAGAATCTTCCTCAGGTAAAAGAAGTAGGGATAGAGGATGATACATTTGCTGGCAGCGTAAAAAGAGTCCATGAATTTTGTGAAGAAAAAATAAAGCGTGGTATTGAGCTAAAATGGTATACAAATGTAAGAGTAGGTTTAAAAATTGAAACTCTAAAACTAATGAGAAAGGCAAATTGTGTATTGCTTACTGTCGGTTATGAAAGTGCTAATCAAGAAGTTTTAGATAAAATGAGAAAAAGAGCAAAGTCCGAGCAAATAATTGAGTTTTCTAATAATTGTAAAAAAGCAGATATTATGGTACATAGTTGCTTTATGGTTGGGAATCCAGGTGATACAAGAGATACGCTTCAACAATCTCTTGATCTTGCATTGCAATTGAATGATGATACAATGCAATTCTTTCCGTTAATTGTTTATCCTGGCACTCCAGATTATATATGGGCAAAGGAAAATGATTTATTAACTGTAAACTCCTATGGAGATTGGGTTACGCAAGAAGGATATCATAATAGTGTAGTAAGAATGCCAGATATGTCCGAAGAAGAAATTGTTGATTGGTGTGATTATGCAAGGAAAAAATATTATACGAGACCGAGATATTTATTATATAAATTATCTCAGACGATTTTCAGGCCATCAGAATTAGTTAGGAATTTGAAAGCTGGTTTGAGATTTCAATCTTTTTTAAGGAAGGGAACTTATGGTGCAAATCGATTTAAGACTAGGTTTGAAAACCAAATAACTAAAATTGAAAAAACAAAAAATAAATCTGAATACCAGTATCCGAATAATGTGCCAAAACCTGTACAAGTTCCAAGAGATTTTGAGATAGAAGAAGCAACTTAGTTTCTTGGATATTTAATTTTTTTATTCAATTAGTATTTGATATGCCATTGCTCTCGATTATAATGGCAACTAAAGATGAGAATATTTTATTTTTAAAAAAATGCATCAATAGTTTAATCAATCAAACATTTCAAGATTTTCAAGTATTTGTAATAATTGATTCTAACAAAGATAAAAACTTTCTTTATCTAGATTCACTAAATAATCAAAATGATAAAATTAATTTACTGATTAATGATAACAAGCCAGGTGTTTCATCATCAAGAAATTATGGAATAGTAAATAGTCAAAGTAAATATATTGCAATAGTTGATAGTGATGATTTCTATCACCCCGATAAGTTTAAAAAACAGATTATGTTTCTAGAAGATAATATTCGCACCAGTGTTATTGGTACAAATCTTTATTTAGTTAGTTTAAAAGATAAAATAATTGGTGAAAGAACATATCCTGAGCTTAATTCGGAAATTAGGAAAAATTTTTTATTCAAAATGCCTATTGCAAATAGTTCTGTAATGTTCAAAAGGAATGATTTGAATGATGTGGGCCTATTTGATGAGAATTTAAATAAAGCTGAAGATTTAGAATTATGGTTACGATTTTTATCCCATCATAAAGAAATGCATAATATTCAAGAAAAATTAGTTTACTATAGGACCCCAGATGATGAAAACTTTAAGCGAGGTAGGGAACATTATAGAAACTATTTTTTTGTAATGAAAAAGCATAGTAAAAGTATTTGGCCATTTAGGCTTAGAATCGTTGCATTAGTATTTTTCTATATAATTCATTTAATACCAGATCGCTATCTATCTATTCTGTTAAAAACCAGAATTGTTCATTATATAAAAAAAATTAAATCAAAAAATATTTCCTAATTAATGAAATATAATATTAACTAAGTAATGATTATTTCAAGAACTCCATTCAGAGTAAGCTTTATTGGGGGTGGGTCAGATTTAAAAGAATATTATAATTTTAATAACTATGGTGCAGTTATAAGTACTTCTATAGATAGATATATGTATATTATTATACATCCTTATTTCCATGAAAAAATTCGTTTAAAATATTCGAAGACTGAAGATGTGGAATCTATTGATGATATAAATCATCCAATTATCAAAGAGTGTATTAAAAGGGTCGGAATAGATCGCGGTATTGAAATAGCAAGTTTCGCTGATATACCATCAGGTACTGGTCTAGGTTCGTCAAGTTCTTTTACGGTAGGTTTACTTCATGCTCTCTATGCTTATAAAGGAATAGTCAAACCAAAATTGCTGTTGGCGCAGGAAGCTTGTGAGATTGAAATTAACACATTAAATGAACCGATTGGCAAGCAAGACCAATATGCTGCAGCTATCGGCGGTTTAAATCATATTAAGTTCCATCATAATGAAGAAGTAGAAATATCACCAGTAAACATCAATAAAAGTTTTCTTAATAAATTTGAATCGACTATGCGTTTATACTATACAGGAACAAATAGGAGTGCAAGCTTTGTTTTGAAGGAACAAAAACAGAATATGTCAAAACAAAATAAAGTTAATATTATGAAAGAGATGGTTTCTCTGACAGAAGAATTTAAAATTGCTCTTATAAATCAAGATTTAGAACTTGTTGGAAAATTATTAAATTATAATTGGCAATTAAAAAAACAAATGTCTAACAAAATTTCAAATAGTAGTATTGAGTTAATGTATGAAGAAGCAATAAAAAAAGGAGCATTGGGAGGAAAAATACTTGGTGCTGGGGGAGGTGGTTTCTTGCTTGTAATGGCATTTGATCATACTCCAATCAAAAATTCCTTAAAATGTCGATCAATTAATTTAAAAACTGAAGGGTTAGGTACTAGTGTGATAAATTCATTAAAAGGTTTTATTTAAAATTATGGAAGCAATTATACTAGCAGGTGGATTTGGAACTCGATTAAAAAGCAAAATAAAAAGTATTCCGAAACCTATGGCTCCAATCAACAATAGACCATTTTTGGATTATATATTTGATTATTTGAAGAAGCATAGTATATCGCACGCAATTTTATCAGTATACCATAAAAGTGAAATAATTAAACAATATTATAATAATAATTATGATTCCATAAAAATAACTTATTCAAATGATAAAATGCCTCTAGGCACAGGTGGAGCAATAAAAGCTGCGCTTAGAAAAACAATTTATGAAAATATAATTGTAATAAATGGTGATACTTACTTTGAAATTGCAGTTGATCAATTACTTGAAAGTCATATAACAAATAATAATCATATTACCATTGCACTTAAACCAATGTCTAACTTTTCTAGATATGGTTTTGTGAGAACGAAAGATAATGGAAGTGTTATCGAGTTTAAAGAAAAAGAATTTAAAGAAAATGGAAATATTAATGGTGGAATCTGTATTATCAAGAATACAATTTTTAATGAATATAATGGTGTTGATTTTTTTTTGTTTAGTGATTTTATAGCCGATAATCTAACTCGTTTAAAAATAGGTTCTGTTATTTTCGATGAATTATTTATTGATATCGGCACCCCTGAAGATCTATTATTAGCACCTGGCTTATTAAAATCAATAAACTTTAAGTAATTGAAAAATAATACCAAAAATATAATTTGAAATAAGTAATGAGGATATTAATTGCTGGTGTTAATGGTAATATTGGTTCAGAGCTATTTTCTCGATTAGAAATGCAAGTACCAACGGAATCAATTAGTTATCATGAAAGTCCAATAAAAAAAGATTTTACCAAAATAGATCTTACCGATGTGAGCAAAGTAGAGGAATTTGCTAAAAATTGCAATATCTTTGATGTCTTGGTTTTTTTAGTGGGACTAGCTCATTCAAAAGGCAAAGGGAAGGATTTAAAAAAATTTAAGAAAGTAAATAGTGGAACATTGATAAATCTGCTTTCAGCATTAGAAGAAAATAATAAAAGAGTTAAGAAAATTATTTTTGCTAGCACTATAGCAGTTTATGGTGAAAAATATCAGCAAAAAATTTATAGTGAAGAATCAGTTCAAGAGCCATCAAGTCCGTATGCAATATCTAAACTAGAAGCAGAAAAATATCTGAGGGATAACTATAAGAGTGAATCATGGATTTTACGTTTATCACCAGTTTATAGTTCAGATATTAAATTAAATATAATTCGCCGCACAAAGATTGGCCATCTATTTTATAGAATTGGTGATGGTTCTAAAAAATTATCCTTATGCAATTTGGAAAATATAGGTATAGTAGTTGAAAATATTATGTATGATAAATTGCCAGCAGGGGTTTATAATCTATCGGATGCAAAAGAATATACATATAATCAATTATTGCAGTCACAACAAGCAAAATGGGCATTATATATCCCAGTTTTTTTCATAGAAATAATTTATAAGTTAGGTAAAATGTTTAATAATATTTTTTTAAAAGAAAATTCTATAAAGCTTATAACTGATAATATTTTCCCATCAACAAAAATACGATCCTATATAGATATCCCTTTTACTATAGATGATGTTCAATTTGATCATTGTTAAGAATAATGTTATATAAACACTATTAAATTTTCTATAATTTCAAAATTGGCTTAAAAAGCGAGATTAATTTATTTGAATAGCATATGATGAATATTTTTGAGTTAATTGGAAGAAAAAAAGGATTATTCTCTGATGATATCTTTAAGTATAATAAAGAACTTTCGAAAATAATTGAAAAAAGTTCATTCTTGGTACTAGGTGCAGCTGGATCAATCGGGCAAGCACTTACAAAAGAAATTTTTCAAAGAAACCCCAAAAAACTCCACCTAGTAGATATAAGTGAAAATAATTTGGTTGAAGTAGTTAGAGACCTGCGAAGTTCTTCTGGCTATATAAAAGGAGAATTCAAAACATTTGCATTGGATATAGGTTCTAAAGAATATGAACAATACATAAAAGAAAACGGTAGATTCAATTATATATTTAATCTTTCAGCTTTAAAACATGTTAGAAGTGAAAGCGACCCATATACACTTATGAGGATGATTAATGTAAATATTGTAAATACAATTAATACTATTGATCAATCAATAAATAATGGTGTGAAAAAATATTTTTGTGTTTCGACAGATAAAGCTGCAAATCCAGTAAGTATGATGGGGGCATCTAAAAGAATTATGGAATATTACTTAATGCAGAAAAGTAATTATATTGATATATCCACTGCTCGATTTGCTAATGTGGCATTTTCTGATGGAAGTTTACTTTACGGTTTTAATCAACGAATACAAAAAAAACAACCTCTCTCGGCTCCATCTGATATAAGGCGCTATTTTTTGGTTCCTAGTGAGGCTGGTGAATTATGTCTGCTATCAGGCTTACTTGGAAAAAATAAAGAAATTTTTTTCCCGAAATTAAATGCGGAACTAAATCTTATTTCATTCCGCCAAATTGCAATTAAATATTTAAATCAACTTGGTTATAAACCATTAATCTGTAAATCAGAAGATGAAGCTAGGAGAAATGTTCATTCTGTTTTAAAAAACAAAAGATGGCCGTGCTATTTTTTTAAGAGTGATACAACTGGTGAGAAAGATTTTGAAGAATTTTTTACAGAAGATGAAAGGATTGATTTTAGCCGATTCAATAACATAGGTATAATTAAAAATGAATTAAAGTTTAATAAACAAAAATTGGACTATTTTTTAAAAAAAGTAGAAATGATTAAGTCAAAGAAGAATTGGTTTAAAAAGGACATTATACAACTATTCGATGAATTTGTCCCAAATTTTAAACATATAGAAACCAATAAATATCTTGATGATAAAATGTAATGCTGAAACGAGTTATTGATATTATTCTATGCTCAATTGCTATAATTGTTCTAACGCCTTTACTTATACCTGTAATCATGATTTTAAAATTGACAGGAGAGGGATTTATTTTTTATGAGCAAAAACGAATTGGCCAAAATAATATTCCATTTAATCTGTTAAAATTTGCCACTATGCTAAAAAATAGCCCCGATATGGTTGGTGGTAATATCACTTTAAAAAATGATCCACGTGTTTTACCCTTTGGGAGAATATTACGAAAATATAAGATTAATGAACTACCTCAGTTAATTAATGTTTTATTAGGAGATATGAGTATTATTGGTCGAAGACCTACTGTAAGCGAACATTTTAACTTTTATGATGATGATATAAAAAATATTATTTCTAAAAACAAACCTGGTTTAAGTGGTATTTCATCTATTATTTTCAGATCTGAAGAAAAATACTTTAATAATGATCACCAAAAAAATTTAGAGTATTACCAAAAAGAAATTGCTCCCTATAAGGGAGAACTAGAATTATGGTATTGTAAAAACCAGTCTGTTATCACTGATTTCTTGTTAATAATAGCAACTATTTTTTCTGTATTCATGCCTAATTTTAAAATATATAATTATTTTTTCAGAGGTTTACCTAAACATCCCATATTTAACCCTAAATAGTTGTTAATTATTTGAAAAAATCCAGTTTTTATTTTTTGCTAATTTTATCACTATCATTTATTGTTAGTTCTTCAATATTATTTGGTGATAGTAAATCACGGAATTTATTTTCATCTGTTGATTTTCTTATTTCCAATTCTCCATATTATAATTATAAATATGTTCGTGGATTTATGTCATTTAACAGTGATAACTGGTCAATTATTTCAGAACCTTCAGTCATTGAAAAAACTGTTGGCAAACAACTCCTAGGTACTGATTTTTCAAGATTGGGGGTTAATGGGAGATTTACACAAGCTTATATAAAATTTACTTCTATGAATTGGTCATTTATGCTAGGAAGGAAAAAAATTTCTATAGACAATGGAATTAAAAATTCAATTATACATAATTTTCAGTTTCCAGCATATGATCAATTTAGATTTAATTTAAACTTTAAAAAAGTTTCAGGTCAATTCTTTGTCGGTCAATTAGGATCCGAAAAATGGGAACAAAAACGAATAAAGAGATTTATTGCAGGGCATGATTTATCTTTTTCAAGGTTGAATGATAGATTAACTCTAATAATTGGTGAACAGGTTATTTTTACTGGAGAAAATAGATCTGTGGATTTAATGTATTTAAATCCTCTAATACCATATATATCCATACATCCAGATGGTGATGATTTAAGTATAAATAATTTTAATAATGATAATTTTATGATTTATATTGTTTCTATTTATAAACATAATAAAAACATAAGCTTTTATGGTGAAATTATAATTGATGATTTCCAATATCGTGAAGATCCAGTACAAAATATGTTAGGATGGAAATTGGGATTAAAGGGTGAATTATTATTTATAGATAGCATTTTAAAATGGTTAATTGATTATACAAAAATTGATTCATGGACTTATATTCATTCTGATCGAGGTCAATTTACTACCTGGCAAAATCGAGGGCATTCGATTGGGTATCCATTTGGTGGTGATTTGCAATCTCTCAGATTTCAAGCTAATTCTTGGATAAAACAAGATATTTTAAAAATTAGTATAGAATATATTTGGATGGAGAAAGGTAGTAACAGCATCCAGACAAAATCTGCAAATTTTAATACATTATTTGACCTTTATCCCACACCACCAGTAAAAGTCTTTCATATGTTCGAATCATCTTTAACATACAATATAAAATTTGCATCACTAAAAACAGGTTATACAAATATACCT
This sequence comes from Fidelibacterota bacterium, assembly GCA_002718285.1. Next base: position 15,128 of record PBAR01000007.1, on the reverse strand, counting down.
TTTCCTTATGAAATTGCGAATGGTTTGATAGAAAAACTTAAACTAGGATTCTTTTTTAATTTGGATATCAAACACGAGTTTGATATCGCGATTTAATCTGTTCAAATAGATTACGTACCATAAATATTTAAGAGCCAACTGAATTTGATTTTTTATAAAAATATACTTTTTTTCTAAACCTGATAATAAATCGTAGTAAAAAAGCGAAAATCAATAAAATCTTTTCACAAAAATCAATTCATTAAATCTTTTTGTTACTGGGAAAAATATTCATAAGTTTGGGTCGAATTTGATTCATTTTACAAGAAAGGATTAAAATATGAAAACAAAGTCTATTTATTTTATTTTCATTACCCTTTTATTTGGTGTTGGGTTTGTGCTGGCGCAGGATGAAGGTGCGGTAGAAGAAGCTAATGTAGAAGAAGCAAGCGTAGAAGAAGCAAATGTAGAAGAGGCTGTTGTAGAAGAAGAGGCAGTAGATGATGATTCAGTGGGTGAAGAAGAACTCCTCGAATATGTTGAAGAAGCCCCTGCAAGCCCTTTAGAAGGTTTTAGTGTGGGTATCGCTTCCACACCAGGCTTCGTTGCTGGTGAATCTTTTTCTACGGTTCCATTTGGAGGAAGTATTGTAATTACCACACCTTTTGGATTTAAAATTGGAGAGGGGCTCCGATTTACTGTAGGTATGGCATTTGGATCATACTCAGGGTCATACGAAGGTGAAGATGGTGTTAGTAATAGTTTTGATCCAAGTATTATAGGATTTGGTGGAAATCTGACTCTTGCTAAATTTGTGTTTGTAGAAGGTCATGCTGGGAATATTGGTGCTGGTATGGGACTTAGAGGTTTTGCAGGTGTTTCCCTTGAACGGCTCATGAAAAAGTCACTTGGACTGCCATTTAATATTTTGGTTGGAGGTGAGGGATTTTATTCCTCAAAAATAGCTGACCCTGGTAATGCTTCTGGTTGGGGCGGAGTTGGTGTCCGATTAGATTATGGCTTCTAAAAAATAAAATATTCATTTTTTAAAAAGCGATAAATTGTTTTGTCGCTTTTTTTTTTGAATAATTTTTACTATATCATAAGGGTGTTTATATTTCGAGGGAATTTATGCTAACTATATCATATTTCACGCTTTCGTTTGCCCTTACCCTATGGCTTTCTCGCTTTTTGTTACGATATATGGATCCTACCTTTTTTATGGACCATCCATCGGATCGGAAAATTCATATTCATCCTACTCCACGTTTTGGTGGTATTGCCTTTTCCTTGGTTATTATAATAATTGGCTGGGTTTTGCTAAATGAAAATGGGAATTATANTTGGTATTTTATGGGTGCTTTTAGCCTTTTCATCTTAGGTGCATTAGATGACTATTTTACTCTATCTTGGCACTATAAGTTACCTATTCAGCTATTTGTAGGTTTTTTTATACTACTCCAATTTTACTCTCAAATTGATGCTGTTATCTTTTTTGGATACTTTCTTCCAGTAAATAAATATATTCTCTTCATAATCTATTTATTTTGGTTTATAGGTATAACTAATGCTATCAATCTCATTGATGGTATGGATGGATTGGCAGGAGGATTTATGTTCATCGTAACCCTTGCTGGTGGACTTATGGGTTATGTTCATGGAGCGCCCTATTTTGCTTATATAAATGTCATAGTGGGCTCTTCATTACTTGCTTTTCTGCATTTTAATCAGAAACCTGCACGGTTTTTCATGGGAGACGCAGGTAGTCTATTTCTAGGTTACCATCTAGCTGTGATGCCTTTATTATTTTATGTAGCATCTGGTAATAGTATAATTAGTAATAAAATAAATATTACACCTTTTATTCTTTTGGCTTCCTATTTAATTGCTGATACAACAAGAGTGTTTGTGTCACGTATAAAGAGGGGAAAACATCCACTTGAACCAGACCAACTTCATCTTCACTACCAACTTTACCATTATGGTAAATCTGAAAATGGTACCCTAATGGCGATATTCCTGCTTGCTGGTATTGGTTGCTTATTTGCTATATTGCCCAGTTCTTTTATTGGTAATAATATTATTCTACTTGTTATTTATCTTATCAGTTTATCTGCTTTTGCTTTTATTGAATTTATTCCTCGGTACTTTATTATATTATTAATGAAGCTAATCAATAAATTTAAAACCACTAATACAGATCCTTGGCCGTATAAAAAACTTTTCAGAATTCGTTACTTACCTCTAGCAATGGGAACTTATTTTTTTTGTTTGACATATATCCACCGAGGACAATTTCTAACTCTTACAATGCTCCAGGGTACAATTCTATTCACAACTTTACTCACCTTGTTTATTTTGAAAGATACCTTAACATCTGAGCATCGTAAATTTGAAGCAATATTAATAAGTATTGGAATTTTGCAAGCTATTGTTTTAAGTATGGGTTTTGATGCTGGAATTAAACCTATATATGATAACTCAGGATTACCTCTTTTTATAAGTGTGATGCGTTATGGAGCTCTAGCTTTTTCTGGAGTTATTATTTCTACTAATTATATTGTACACACAGATTTGTTGGGCCATGGATTTTGGTCAATTACGGATTTATTAATTTTATTTTCCCTTATTGGCTTAAGTGCTCTACAGCCTTTAAATGTTGGTTTGCCATCTACCTTTACCCTTGAAATTGGCTTAGTTTATTTTACTAATAAGTTATATCTGCCTCATTTAGCTGCTTTTTTCTCAAAAGAATCAATATAATTTTTTATTTAATACTATTCACATAATTAATATTTTGTTTTTGGTATTTTATATTTTTGATCTTTTTTTTGGTTTATAAGATTGTTTAATTACAAAATGCAAAATAATTATTTCAGGAAAATTCTGATATTTTTTTTCTTCTTTATAGTTTTGTGGGGTAAAAACTTTGATACTCTTTTGGATACACTCAATCAGGAAGAAAGATGGATAACAGTAAATTACTTGAATGACGGTAGCCGGTTCGAAAAAATGACCTTAATTGGAAAGGATCTTTATGCAGTAAAAGTCAGTAAAAAAACAAATATTTATCCAAACTATATCCGCAATGTAATTATGAAGCTAGATAGATATGGAGAATTTTTATCCAATGCTAATACTATAAGTTCTGAAGTATTAAAAATCACAAATGATTATGTAGATGGTTTTCAGCATATCCAAGTTTCCCTACCATTTTTTAGCGATCGTCAATATTGCTTTCGTATGATTGAATATGAATGGTCTAAAGATAGTAATAATGTTTTGGTAGATTGGTACTTATTGGATAAAGAAGGAGATTATGCTAGCTTTATTGATCAGAAAGATCATAATGCGGTTTACCTTAATATTGGTGCAGGTTCTTGGTCTGCTAAACCTCTGGATGAAGGGCATTATGAAGTTTCTTACCGTCTTTATATGGATCCAGGAGGTTCCATTCCAGATTTTTTGACTCAAAGAATCAATGCGATTAGTATTATTAATCTTTTTCAGGACGTTTTGTTAGAGGCGAAAAGGAGAATGAAAGTTCAAGAACAACAAAAATTGAGTAGCCCAGAAAATACTACAGGTCTTAGAAGTTATCGTTTTTAAGATTTCGATTTTTTAAATTAGATTATCCTCAATTTAATTGAATGGACTTAATTATAGTTGCATTAGCAACTATAATAGTTGTAGCTTCAACTAATGACTGACAGTGAATCACTAAATTTACATATGAATCTTGGGATGCTTTTAAGTAATGCCCACCGTGCTATGACAAAACGATTTGTCCAAAATACACATAAGATTGGTTTAGATATATCTCTTGATCAATGGATGGTGCTCGGGCCTATTTGGAAATTAAATGATCCCTGCCAAAAGGACTTAGCAGAATATTGCCTTAAAGATAAGACGAGTATAACAAAGATCATTGATACACTTGAAAAAAAGAACCTTGTGGTTAGAGTTATTGACCAGCTCGATCATCGTATGAAACGTGTGGTGCTTACAAATTTAGGTAAACAACTTTTTTTTGATGTGCTCCCAGTTATGGAACAAACCAGAGAAGAAGTACAGCAAAAAATATCCAATAAAGATATTGAAATATTTAAAAAAGTATTAACCCGAATTACAGCTAACTTAGATGATGAATAAAGTTGGATGGGCAACTAAAAAATCAGCTCAAATATTACTTTTCATTTTTACCTTATTTTTGTTTTGCTGTTCAACGACCAAACCTATTAATGTAAAAACATTAGATATCCATTTCCCAGATAATTGGGTTACTGATATCCCAGATAGTAAACCATATACTGGAAAATGGTGGGAAATCTTTAAAGATACAACACTTGAAAGAATAATACAAAATGTCGAGGCGAAGAGTCCAAATCTTAAATCCATCATCCATAGACAAAAAATAGCTTTGCAGAATGCGAGGATAAGAGGTGCCAGTATTCTCCCTTCTATGGTTGCGATAGGAACTGGAAATAAAAGTAAACAAAATTTAGCAGGTTTCGGTTTTGCAGATTCATTTTTAAATATGGGTAATAGAACTGATTCAAGTTCAATAACTGCGCAACAAAAGGATCAGGTAATTTCTTTTGATAATGAGATTTATGGAATAAATTTAAATTTTCAATGGGAAATTGATGTATGGGGAAGAATATTAAATGGTCGTCGAGCAGCGTTTAAGGATTACGAATCGATTACTTATGAGCTGTCCTATGTTCGGTTTTCTTATTTAGTAAGATGTGCGCAGACCTATTTCCAAAGTGTAGAAGTTTCGGAACAATTAAAACTTGCTAAGGAGTCCTATTCTAGCTTAGTCGAAATAAGGGATATAGTAAAGGACCGCTATAATCGGGGATTAAGATCTAGTCTTGACTATCGATTAGCTGAAACTTCTGTTTCAACATCTCAATTATTAATTGAAAACCGTAAAAATCAATTAATGAGTTTAAAAAGACAGTTGGAGATCATGATGGCTGATTATCCATCGGGAACAATAGTCATTTCCAATGGATTACCAGAAAATCTACCAATGGTTCCTGATGGTATCCCTGCAAATATTCTTAATAGAAGACCAGATGTAAGGTCACTATTGATTAAGGTTGAAGCTTCAGATTTGCGTGTTGCCCAGGCCAAACGAAATCTATTGCCTGGGATTACTTTAAACGGGTCAGCAGGTACATCAACAAATGAACTAAAAGAGGTCTTTAATAATGATAATGGTATCTGGAACTTAGGTTTAAATATTACTACACCTATTTTTAACGGGAAAAGGCTAAGATCAGCTGTGAAACTACAGCAAGCTTTTTCAGAGCAATTGAAATATGAATTAGTCCAAAGTCTATTGAATTCATTTTCCGAGGTAGAACAACTCCTTATTTTGGAAAAGTCATTATTAATTCAATTGAAAGCACTAAGTAATGCGGTTAAGCAATCTGGTGATGCATATGCTTTATCTAAAGAACGCTATGATAGTGGGGTGACCAGTTTGGAATCTGTATTAAACAGTCAAAGACAATACAACGATATTAGATCTCAAGAACTTACCATTCGCAGGCTGAGAATAGAAAATAGATTGTCGCTTCTTTTAGTACTTGGAGGTGATGTGAAATCTTATAACGAAAAATAAATTAACTAAATTAAATCCGATTATGAAAAAATACGTAGGCATACCTTTAGTTTTGATCAGTATAGTAATTGCAGCTATTTTGATCAGAAATAAGCCAGCTGCAAGAGCAGATCAAAAAGGGAAAAACGTCCCATATGTAAAAACTATGATGATTTTTCCTCAGGAAATTAAAGCATCTATTTCATCTCAAGGAATTATTATGCCTCAGACTGAGTTGGCTCTTTTATCTGAAATTGGTTCTAAGGTTGAATGGATATCCCCATTAATGGAGACAGGATCAAGCTTTTCGAGAGGAGACACCTTAATTGTATTAGAAAGGCGGGATTATGAACTTGCTCTAATAACAGCAGAATCCAGCGTGCTTAATGCTGAGGTAAACCTTCAACGTGAGAAAGCTGAATCAGATTTAGCTACAAAAGAATGGGAACGTGTAGGTGCGGGTGCAGGTAGCGATTTAGCCCTTAGAAAACCACAACTTGCTCAGGCAAAAGCAACGTTTTCCGCTGCAAAAGCATCACTTGAAAGAGCAAAAAGAAATTTAGAGAGGACAGTTTTTTTGGCACCATTCAATGGTCGAGTTCGTTCACGTAATATTGAGCTTGGCAGTACTGTATTCCCAGGTACTCTATTAGGAAATATATATGCAACTCAATATTTTGAGATTCGTTTACCAATAGCCGATCAAGATGTTATTTTTACTGGTTTGGAATTTAATGGGCAGCAAATTGTTTCGAAAAACCAGCTTGATGTAATAATAAATAATGGTGAAAGTGAATGGTCCGGAAAGATTATCAGAGCAGAGTCGGAAGTTGATCCTCAGACCAGGATGTTAGCTTTAATTGCAAAAATTGATAGCAAAATAGAGAAGAATTTGTTATTCCCAATCGTAGTTGGACAGTATGCACAGGCAATTATCTATGGTATTAATATGAATGATGTTTTTGTATTGCCACGCACATCAGTAAGAGATGAGAGTGTTTGGGTCGTTTCAAAAAATATGAAGTTGGCAAATCGTCTTGTTGAAATTTTACGCTATGAAAATGAGTTTGCGATTATTGGAGAAGGGTTCGAAAACGGTGATAGATTGTTAAACTCCCGTCTTTCATCATTAGTAAACGGAATAGAAGTAACATTTAAATTGGATTCAGATATTTAATTATGGAACGAGTAATTAAATGGTTTGTTGAAAATAGCGTAGCCGCAAATTTGATGATGTCATTTATCATTATTTCTGGAGCACTTACTATTCCATTATTAAAAATGGAGGTTTTTCCAGATATTGAAATCGATATGATAAATGTAACGGCTGTATATCCTGGAGCTTCTCCTAGTGATGTTGAGAGTGCGATATGTATAAAAATCGAAGAACGTTTACAAGGACTACAAGGAGTAAAGAAAATATCATCAAATGCATCTGAAAGTTTTGCAAGTGTAAATATCGAACTTTTACCTGGTCAGAATCTGAATGAAATGATGGATAGAGTTAAAGCAGAAGTTNATGCTATTGATTCATTCCCAAATGATGTAGAGCGACCTACAGTTAGACAGTTTATAACAACTCAGCCTGTATTAACTGTTGCAGTTGATGGAAACTTAGATGATTTTACTCTTTTAGAGCTTACAGAACAGATAAAAGATGAAATAGATGATTTGCCTGAAATAACACTCAGCTCAATTATAGCAAAACAGGAGCGTGAATTAAGTATTGAGATAAGCGAAACTATGCTTCGTAAGTATGATATTACTTTTAATAAAATATCTCAGGCGATTCAAAATTGGTCAATAAATATACCAAGTGGTAGTATTGAAAGTAGACAGGGGGAGATTCTAATCAGGGCTGAAAGTCAGAGTTATACTCCAGATGATTTTTCTAAAATTCCTGTTATAACAAGTCCAGATGGAGCTATAGTTCGGTTGGGTGCATTAGCTAAAATAAATGACAGGTTCAAAGATAATTATGATCTGGATATTCTATTTAATGGCCAACCTTCAAATCTGATTACAGTTTTCCGAGTTGGAACTCAAAGTGCAATAGATGTTGCGGAAGCGGTTAAAAAATATGTCGAAAGGAAGCAGAAAGATTTGCCTACTAATGTCAATGTAAATGTATTTAATGATCAAGCTAGATTGTTGCAGGGAAGAATTGACACAATGGTGAAAAATGCTGAATATGGATTATTGCTTGTGATTATTGTTTTGGCTTTGTTCTTAAAACCAAAACTTGCATTTTGGGTGTCTCTTGGAATACCTATTTCATTCATGGGTGGATTTTGGCTAATGCCGCTTATGGATTTATCTATTAATATGCTTTCTCTTTTTACTTTTATTTTAGTTTTAGGAATTGTAGTCGATGATGCAGTGGTAGTTGGAGAAAATGTTGCACTTTTTAGAGAAAGAGGTATGAATCCAAAAGATGCTGCTATAAAAGCAGCTACACAAGTATCTAAACCTGTTTTTTTTGCTGTATTAACTACGATGGCTACATTTTCACCAATGCTGGCAGTCGAAGGTGAAATAGGTTCTATATGGCGTATTTTCCCGCTGGTAGTTATCACAGTATTATTCTGGTCATTATTTGAAAGTCTTACTATTCTCCCTGCCCATCTTGGCCATAGTGAGGAGAAAGAGTTTAAATCCCCAATTTTTAAAAATATTAATAAAAATTGGGACCGTATTCAGGGTAGACTAACAGGTGGATTATATTATGTAATCAAAAATTTTTATACACCATTGCTTAATAAAGCAGTAAAAAGACCTTTTACTTTTTTATGTTTGTCGGCAAGTATTTTTATTTTAACTATTGGTGTTATAGCTGGTGGTTATATGAAATTTTCTTTTTTTCCTCCTGTCGAAGCTGATCTAGCCATTGCTGCTTTAGAGTATCCAGCTGGTACACCTATGGAAGTAACTCGCGAAGGATATATAGAACTTGAAAAAGCTGCTAGAATTCTTGAAAATCAATTAAAAAATGAGTTTCCCAACAATCCAACTATTGAAAATCGATTATCCACTATTGGTTGGCAACCTTTAAGAACTGAAACATCAAGGGGGCCAGGTAATTTAGATGCTTTATTTGCAGGACCTCATATGGCTGAAGTTGCATTAGAGCTTAAACCGAGCGAACTACGCTTAATCAGTACTGAGGATGTAGTAAGAAGGTGGAGAAAACTCATGCCTGTATTGCCGGGCGTAAAGGATATCTCTTTTTTTTCAAGTATTTTTTCAGTTGGAGACCCAATCAATATTCAACTCTCTAGCAAACATATTGAAGATTTGTTATCTGCAAAAAATGACTTAAAATTAAAAATGGTTCAGTATCCAGGTGTTTATGATGTTAAGGACAACTATAATGTAGGGAAAGAAGAAATAAGCATTACACTTCTACCAGCCGCCGAGAATTATGGTGTAACTATGATGATACTGGCTTCACAGGTTCGACAGGCATTTTACGGACTTGAAGTCCAAAGTATTCAGCGTGGTAGAGACGAGGTTAAAGTGATGTTGCGCTATCCTAAAAAAGAAAGGTCATCTATATCATATCTTGAAAAAATGATGATTAAGACTCCTAATGGATATACAATTCCAATACGGCAAGTAGCTCAATTAGATATTGGCGAAGGGCTTGCTTCAATTCAGAGGAAAAATCGTAAAAGATCAATAAATGTGACAGCAGATGTAGATTTATCTCTAACTACTGGTAATGAAGTAATTGCGGCAATGACCAATTCTGTCCTTCCTGAACTAATGAAAAGATATAATTCTCTTTCCTATTCTCTGGAAGGAGAACAACAAGAGCAAGGAGAAAATCTTAAATCAATAGGAAAAAACTTTATTATTGCAATGATTGTAGTGTATACTCTATTAGCAATACCATTTAAATCTTATTTCCAGCCTTTAGTAATAATGTCTGCAATTCCTTTTGGATTGACTGGTGCAGTTATTGGGCATTTGATTATGGGGCTTAATTTTTCTGTGTTATCTCTTATGGGTATTATAGCGCTCACAGGAGTTGTGGTTAATGATAGTCTGGTTATGGTTGATTTTATAAACCGTTATAGAAATGAAGGAAACTCTATAATGGATGCAGTATTGGAAGCTGGGCCACGTAGATTCAGACCAATTTTTCTTACTTCACTTACTACATTTGTTGGTTTAGTACCGCTTCTTTTAGAAAAAAGTATCCAGGCAAAATTTATGATTCCAATGGCTGTTTCTTTAGCCTATGGGGTTATCTTTGCTACCACTATCACGCTTTTTTTAGTCCCAGTATCCTACCTGGTTTTGGAAAAATACATCTTAAAAACTGATAGAATATAAAATGAAATGTTATGAACTTGAATCTGAACAATTTATTAATAGTAATATTAATAAAGTTTTTGATTTTTTTTCCAGACCGGAGAATCTGGAAGATATTACTCCTTCTAGATTAAAATTTACTATCCTTACGCCTAGCCCTATACCTATGGAAAAAGGAACTTTGATTGATTACACTATAAGGATTTTGTGGTTCCCTGTACACTGGCGAACACTAATTACTGCTTATAATCCACCGCATGGATTTGTTGATCAGCAAATTAAAGGACCTTATATACTTTGGCACCATTGGCATAGTTTTGAGGATAAAAATGGAGGAACTATAGTTAGAGATAAAATCAGGTATGCAGTTCCTCTAGGTATTGTTGGCCGTATTTTAAATTTTTTTTGGATTCAAAAAGATTTAGAAGATATCTTTTCATATCGAAGGAAAATTATTGCAAATAAATTTGAAGAAAAAAATTATAATTAGAGTTTATATGATGGAAGGAGTGTAAAAATATGAAAGTAGCATTGTTTGGCGGAACAGGATTTGTGGGTTCTTATATTGTAGATGAACTAATATCAAGGAATCATCAGCCAAGATTGATGGTTCGACCTGGATCAGAAGAAAAAGTTTCTGAACACCTAAAATGTGAAATGGTTATAGGTAATATTCATGATAATACCTCAATACGAAAAACTCTCCAGGACTGTAATGTTGCTATTTATTTGATCGCAGTTATTAGAGAAATCCCTAAAAAAGAAATAACCAATGAACTTCTACAGTTTAGAGGTGCTGAACGTGTGGCAAATATTGCTTCTGAGGTCGGAGTAAAGAGATTTTTGTTAATGAGTGCTCTCGGCACTGGCTATAAGTCTGGAGTATCGAAATATTTTGCGTCTAAGCACTTAGCAGAACAGGCAGTAAAAAATACAAAATTGGATTGGACCATATTACGTCCTTCATCAATATTTGGTGATCCAAGAAGTTTTGGACGTCCTGAATTTTGTACAATGCTAAAAAAAAATATGCTGAATTTGGTTCCATTTCCACGCTTTCTTCCTTTTCCAGCACCATCTTTTTTTACAGGAATAAACCCTTTCGATGCAGGAAATTTTTCCCTTTCCATGATCCATGTAAAAGATGTAGCAAAATTGTTTATTGATGTAATGGAAGATAAAAATACAATTCGTGAAACCTATGAATTAGGCGGAATCGAAGAAGTGAGCTGGAATAGAATTATCAAATCAATCGCATCAATTAGCAGAAAAAAAATCATTATGATGCCTGTCCCTTTTTTCGCAGTTTGGTTATCTGCTCTTTTGCTTGATCGCTTTAGTTGGTTTCCAGCTTCCAGAGATCAACTTCAAGATCTTGTAAGTGGGAATACCTGTGATTCTAGCAAAATATTCAAAAAATATGGTATAGAACCAATACCATTTAATATTGAAAACCTTAACTATCTTGCACAATAAAAAAAGAATATGAAAAAAATAATAATTTGCTTTCTATTGTTTTTCTATTCTCTTTCTTTAGCACAGAATGGTATAATTTCAGGTTTTATTACAGATTCATCATCTGGTGAAGCCTTGATTGGGGCCAATGTGGTATTAATTGAAAGTGGGAAAGGAATGGCAACGGATATGAATGGCTATTACATTATTCAGGGTGTATCGAAAGGGACACAGACGTTATTGGTTTCTTATGTTGGTTTTGAAACCTATAGATCATCCATAACGTTTAATGAAAGAGAATCAAAAAAAGTAAATATATCTTTGTTAGAGAAATTAGTAGAAATGACAGAAATAGATGTATCAGCGGAAAGAGTACAGCGCCGGAATAATATTCAACCAAGTAAAATTAACCTAAGTCCGAGAATGCTGAAAGCGGCACCTGCTTTGGCAGAGCCAGATTTATTTCGCACTATACAGGCTCTTCCAGGTGTTTTGACAACATCTGAATTTAGTACTGGGCTTGTTATTCGAGGTGGCAATACTGATCAGAACCTAATTTTACTGGATGGAATTACTGTTTATAACCCATCCCATCTAGGAGGTGTGTTTTCTAATTTTATTGTAGATGGTGTTAAAGAAGCCGAACTGATTAAGGGGGCATATAATGCTGAGTACGGAGGCCGACTTTCAGCCGTGTTAAATGTAATTAGCAGAGAGGGAAATAGGAAGAAATTTAAAGGCAAGGCTAATTTATCACTTCTTTCGGCCCAAACAACACTGGAAGGCCCATTTTACAAAGGCGCTTGGCTACTCTCTGCAAGGCGTACCTATTTTGATGTTTTATTACCGAAAGTATTGCCAGCAGGTATAGCATCAAGGATTCCTCCATATTATTTTTATGATATCCAGAGCCACATATTTTCTGATATCACACCCAAAGATCGTCTTTCAATTAGTTTCTATAATGGAATTGATGACCTCATTTTTGACACTTTTGGATTAATGGCTAAATGGGGAAATAATACTGTAAGCTCGCATTATCGAAGAGTTTTTTCCGAAAGATTGATTGGTAATTTTTTGATTGCCAACAGTGTTTTCTTTACTGAATTTGGTTTAGGTGGTGATAGCGGTCTAAAAAGTGATAATGAGATTGATGATATCACGATATCAGGTAATATGACTTGGTTTAAATCACCACAAACAACAGTGAAATTTGGATTACAACATAAAACTCTAGGCTTTAAATACTTGAATGCTTTTCAAGATTCTATTCAGTTTCTAATTAAGACTCGCCCTGCAGAAATAGCTCAATATGTGAAATTCAAATATTCTCCTAATAGTTTTTTGATTATAGAACCAGGTCTGCGAATCAACTATTATGATGTTTACCCTGATTCTATTTTCCCAGATTTACGATTAGGTATGAAATATCTGCTAACTGAAGATCGTTATCTTAACATCTCCGTTGGGAATTACCACCAGTTTATCTGCACTTTTCAGGATGATTTCTACCCAACTATTTTGGATCAATGGATAGCAGTTGATCGTGCAGTAGCTCCAGGTAAATCTACTCAATTCGTGTTGGGATATGAGGAATACATTAGAAATATCTATAAGGTGCAGATTGAAGGATATTATAAAGATATCAAGAACCTGCTTACCTTCGAAGAAAAAAGATCATCCACAGATGCTGAAGTCTCTGATGAAAGACTTTCTGATATTCTTACTCCAGCTAACGGTTATGCGTATGGAATTGAAATTTTTGGACAAAAAATGTCTGGAAGACTCAGTGGTTGGCTTGCTTATACCTATTCTGTTTCCCGTAAGATCATGAATAGTATTTATTCTGGTGAAGAGAGAGAATACTACACTAACTGGGATCGGACCCATGCGTTCAGTGCTCTAGGAAACTACCAGTTTAATAAAAAATGGGAAATGAACTGGCGTTTTGCTCTGCAATCTGGACAGGCATTTACTCCCATTCTCGGGTATTATGTGCAGCGATTTCCAGAAAGTCCCGATGAAACTTTCCGAACTATTCCTGGCACTAGAAACTCAGGTCGTTATTCTCCATATAGTAGGTTGGATTTAGGTCTGGTATACCATACAAGGATAAGAAATACCAATATGGATATATTTCTTCAAATTATAAATACTTTTAATAGAAAAAATATTTTCCAAAATTCATATACTCTAGGTAATACTTATAATGGGCTAGATGATGATGGTGACTGGATTGAAGAAGAGCACGATCAAAATGGCAATGGTGAACCAGATGTGGGGGAACCAAATGTGGATGAATCTGATGAAAGTAAAATCCAGGAAAATAAAATCAGTCTATTTCCATTGATTCCTACAATTGGTTTTACATGGGAGTTCTAGAAGAAAAATGAAAAAATTATTAAAATCAGTTTTATACGTGATAATCTTGAGTTTTACAACCCTATCCTGTGATTTCAATGATCAGGAAATGGTTTATGAAGAAAAATTGGTTGTATTTGGCTCAATTGTAGCCAATATGCCTATTCTAGACACAGTATTTGTATCTCGTTCTGCAGGATTAAATGAAGATATTTCTTCAGGTGAATTATGGGTAGATAATGCAAAAGTTTTACTTATAAGTGAATCTGATTCTTCGGAATTAGTTTTTTATTCTTTAGGAAATGGACGTTATTTTCCTGTTAGACCTGATGCCACTACAGGAGAACTATTAGAGTATTATAGTTATATTATACAGCCAGGCAGTACATATCGTCTGGTTGTTTCTCATGATCAAGATTCAGTTATTGCCAGTACTGAAGTTCCTGCAACATTTAATATATCATCTGCTAATATGGGTGATTATGAATGCCCAGATGGAGAAATATTACAGGTAGGAAATGTGGATGTAAACAATCTTGATGATCTATCCATTGTTCAGTTGTATGAGCTTTACCAAAATCCTTCAGATTTTATCACTGCAAACAATATAAATATTGACACAGTCAAATTTAGATTTGGAGATTGTTTTACCAAAAGTTTTGCAAGCTATCCTATGTTTGGAATTGATTTTAATGATGATGATTACAATACAATACAGATTATTTCTATGGCACTGGAAGCAAACCAGGTTGGTTTAGAACCAGAGGTTGATTTTAACAATGATGGGGTGATAAATATAAATGAATTTTCAGATCGAAATCGGAATGGAATTCGAGATAGCTGTTATATCAATTTGATTTATAATGAAGAAAAATCTAAATATTTCGAAAATGATAGTTTGTCATACAATGATATTGCCAATATTTGGAAAAATCCTTTGAGACGTGATATTCAAAAAGGATCATGGAGATCAAATACCCCATATAGAAATAACCCATGGTTGTGGAATATTGAAACTGCTCCTACAGTTGTTATGTGGCTCTATTTTGATTATTATGGTTATTATCTTATGACCTTTAATGCCACTAGCGAATCTTATTTTAATTATTTCAGTGGAGATCCAGTAGGCCAAAATATATATTTACTACCGGATAGTAACTTTGAAGGAGGACTTGGAGTGTTTTATAGTTCAGTCGCTACTTCATTCTTGGTTTATATTGAAAGAGATAAATGAAAACCAATTAGATGAAAAATTATTTTTGAGGCCGGAGGAGAATCGAACTCCTTACTGCCGTTCATAAGGCGGCGGGCAGCGGACCAGCTGCCGGGGCTTGTTGCCAGCCGCGGAGGTGAACTGAACACCCTCTAGCCCCGTACAAAAGGGCCGACGGAACCATCCGCC
>PBAR01000006.1 GCA_002718285.1 Fidelibacterota bacterium | reverse complement strand
TATAAAGATATTTAAGTTTCCATTTAATTGGATGTATCATCTAGATCAAGCCAAGTAAGTAGTATAAGTATTCTATTATACAGCGCAATCTCTTTCAGGGTGGCATTCTCTCCTGGCTTAGGAAGAGACCGTAAAAATTTTTTAGCCAAATTAGCAGATGAAGATTTCTCTTTCAGTTTATCTCTTTTTACAAAAAATGGATGTGTTACCAAACCACCACATTCATATTTCCAAAGAATATCACCTGTCTTCTCATCTATTTTATAATCTTCTGTATTTTTTATAAAAGTTGCATCATATGGGCACTTGACACGTATATGTTGTCCAAAAGTAAAGGAAATAAGTATGCTATAGAGTGCTAATCGCATTATCATCTAACTCAAATTTATATAGTCCTTCCTATAAGAACTAAAATATATTCAGATAGTTTTTATTTCTTGATTATTTTTTTAAACAGGATTTAGCAAAATTCCAAGTCGCATTAAATTATTACCTATCCAGGTCATTAATCCAATATATAATATGCCATATACTCTATTCATTGGAAGAATATTAGATATTTCTGGATACCTATTTTCATACCAGTCTCTATAAAACCATGCGATTCCATTATAGATCAAACTATCAATCAAAAATAAATACCAAAACAAAACTTCAATATTCATCATTATTGTACTTCGTTATTGGCTTTATTTTGAAGTTTCCCATTCAGCTCCTTCCCTATATTTCCATATCTATCATTAATAATTAAATATCCATCCCTTTCTCTATTGGTGCCTATTGTACTTATTGTTTTTCCATAATTATTTCTAAATTGAGCCAACCCACCCGTTCCATTTTTATTAAAACCAATAAAAATACCGCTACTATCAACAGAATTCATAAACTTCGCCGTACCTTTTCCACTAATTCGACTGGAAAAATGTCCTGAATCATTACTGTGAAACATAGCAAAATGTCCATCGGATGTAATTAAGCATTTTAAAGAGTCATTTGGATCACGAATAGATAGTTTTCCATTTCCTGAAACAGTCTCATCAAGGCCAAACATAACGGCTTCTTTGCCATTACTATGAAAAGATTGGAACTTACCATCTGATATCCTACTTTGAATACCGTGATTTTTATCTGTATTATAAAGACTTAGTGAAGCGGATTGTCCTCCTTCCGCATCCAATATAGCAAATGGTTCATTTTCTTTAAATAGAGTGAATATACCAGAATCTTTCCCACTAATTTTACACAGGATTTCACCTTTTTCATTTATAACAGATAATTTATTGACGGATAATTCTCCTAGAGATAATCGTTGAAAACTTCTCTGAGCAGAAATAAATAATATACAGCTGATACATAACAAAACACCTGTAAGTAGACCAATTCCGTATTCTTTCATAAGATACTCCCTTTACATACTTGAATCTAATCGATATTCATCGATCAAAGAACCATGCTATCCATATATATTTTTTATAAAAATGGATAAATTACTAGTGTCATAGCCAAGTTTAATTGAATAATATGAAACCTGATAATTATATGTTCCCTATCATCTTGTTTTATATAAATATAGACTTAATTCAATATTTTATAATAATATTTATTCAAGATTGGAGTATTAATTTAGATGTGATATTATATTTATATTTTATAAATTTAATATTAACAATATTATAAAGTATATTTAGCAGTATTTTTTATGTATAACTGACCATAAATACTGGTTATTAAATATCTGGTTTTACTAAAATTTCAAAAGGAATAAGTCCAGGCTCAATATTTTTATTATAATCTACATTAGATGAATCTATATATGTTACTAGATTATAATAGATTGTAGAATTATCAGTATTTTTTTTTGCCCGAATTCTCTGAAACTTAGTACCAAGACCTTCTCGAAAGCTAAAATCATTATAATATGATGTAATCGTACGCTCCCTCTTTCGCTTTCTAACAGGATCAACAGCAGTTAAAGGTTCATAAAATTTAAATTCAAATGTATTTTCATTTTCTGGTAATTTTCTAACGTCAATTAATATGACAACATCATTCCTTATATGTTTTTTAATACCATATATATCTTTCAAATATGGATTAAATATTGTTCCAGCGCATGAGAATAAGAAAAGATATCCAATTGTTGTAATATAGCCTAATCTATTCAATAATAATTCCTTATTTGATTATTTTTATTGACCAGGATTTTATGTCCTAATCTGTATTATTTAAAATCTTATTTAAAATTGGTTCAAGAGTCTTACTCCATAAATCATATCCCGCTTTACTAAGATGCAAACTGTCAGATATAAAAAGGGATGGTTTGGGTTGACCTAACTTGTTTAACATTGGTGTAGCTGTATCAAGATAATGGAGATTAAGATTTTGACTATTATATTCTTTGATCAATGAATTTGTTTCACTCATAATTGGCCAAAATGACCATCGTTTAGGACTGGGCTTAATTGGTAGAAATATTATATGGGTTTCTGGAATAGTATTATGGATCTTTGATACAAAATCCTTATAATCATAGAAAACATCGACAGCACTCTTACCACTAGCTACATCATTATCTCCTGCATACAGGACAACAACCTTAGGTTTATATTTTAATACGGTTTTATCAATAAAATAAATAATATCCGAAATGTGTGAACCTCCAAAACCGCGATTAATAACAGGTGTAAAAGTAAAATAATTAGATGTAGACCATTTTCTAATACTAGAACTTCCTATAAAGAGTACTGCGTTATCAGGAAAAGAGTTTTTATAATCCCAATATTCAAATAAATCAATATATACAGCATTCCCTCTTGGATTTTTATTAAATCTTTCAGGATCAGGATCACCTTGACCAAAAGAGAAAGAATATAGGATTATTATCGATAAAAAATAAATATGATATCTAAAATGTATATTAAATATAAATAAAGCTTGAAAGATTATATTAAAATACCCGTTGTACACTATTTATAAAATAACTATGATGATAATTCATAACGAACATCAGGTTTCCCAGAATGAGGTTCATAATCACCCCAAAATTCATCGGCAAACTTCAACCCTGCATTTTTCATAACTTTTATAGAAGCTTTATTATCAATCATAGCACGCGCAACAATAGATTTACCCATATCTAATCCCCTTTTAACCAATACTTTTGCTACCTCAGTTGCATAACCGTTTCCCCAATACTGTCTTTTAATTCGCCACCCTATTTCAACCGCATTGACTATTTCATAATCAGGTTCATATTGAAACCATCCAATATAATCATTTGTTTCAATCAAATATGCTGGCCAAATACCAAATTCTGCTCCATGATTGTATGATTTCAGAATCCTTGGCATAGATTTATTTTTTACTTCACTAAGGTTCATTTTCATCCCAGGGGTTATATATTTCATTACTTCGATGTCGTTGTTTAATTGAAACAATAAATCAACATCATCAGTTGCGAATTTTCCGAGAAAAATTCGCTTGGTTTTCAAGATTATAATCAAAAAATAGTAATGATTTCTATGGACTCGTTACGATTGAGAAAAATTTTCCCCTATAAAAATAAACATAAAAGTTTTCATATCGTTTAAAGACGGGGTTCCAAAGAATCTGTGAAAAATCGCGGTAAAAAAGAAATGACCCTTTTGCACGGGATTTTGATACTCCATAAGGATAATGAAATTTTCTATTTTGAGTTAATATTGTTGAATAATTATTAGAGTTCCATGGATCAATCTTTAACATTTCTCTTACCTCAGCAATAGACTTGCCCTTAAGCCATTTCACTAGTTGATGATGAGTGTTTTTTAATGAAATCGTATTATTATTCAATTCATTAAATGTGCCATCAACATTTAATTGTAGAATCTTACCGTTTTGTAAAATTACTTTTTCTGAGATCTGGCAAACTGATAAATTGCATATACCTATAGATAGAATAATAAATACTCTTTTTGTTTTATTTATTATCATCTAAGATACAGTCTTTATAAAAATAGTAACTGCTATTATTCATTAATCAAAGAAATTTATAATTAGCTATTACTTTTCCAGATAACTTCAGCACCAACAGGATTTGGAGCTGAAGTAAAAAATTGTCTCATTCCCGCCATGATTTCACGAAATTTTGGTGTAGCATTAACCATTGATTCTTCATCACTATATTGAGCAATTATAGTTGCACTATTTTTACCAGTTTTACATACATGAGCAAAGCTAAGACCATCTATATTTTGTACTTCATCTTTCATTCCATTAGCATAGGCAATCATATCATCAAATTTTTCCGGGTCAAAATTATAGGATGTAATCCTATAATGAAGACCTTCTTTTATTAAATTATAGCCAGCACCTTGGGCCATTTTCAGATTATCCCATGATGCGAAATCTTCTTCAGTTTTTGTTCCCGATAGATAAAACATATCCATTCCATATAATACTATTTTACTACCAGATAGATCTATATCAGAATACTTTGATTTAGCAACTGCATCAGATGTGTATTTCCACCTTACAGCAGCCTTATCACCACTGGCGACAAAATCCAGCATTTCAATTATAATATTATCATTTGATTTAAAAAAATCCGTTAAATATTCTCTATATTCATTTTTCCCATTGATATCTATATCATTTGGTATATGACGTACAAAATTTTCCGTAACATTATTCACCAGATATTCAACATCCTCGTTTACATAAGCATCAGCAATAGCTTGCAATCTTGATTGAATTACAGAATCGACTACATTACCACACCCCACTATAAACGCCAGAAGTATTGGAATTATTTTTATCATAATTATCCTCTTTTATAGTTATTACAAATATAACTCAATATGATTTTAAGGGTAAAAATCAAGAGTTTGAATTATATAATTATATTTTCTATTGAAAAATAACCAACTTCAGTTTTTTATTTTTTGTGTATTCTACTGCATCCTTAATATTTATTGCTGCTTGATAAGATAATCTTACCAATCCTAAACCATGGCTCAGATACACATATGAAGGAGAGTTAAATGCTACTGTATACTGTGGCAACTGGCTCTATCTTTGTGGTTTGTCTTACCTCGCAGCTCTTTCTATAAATGCTAAAACACCACCGTTGCACATTACATTTTGGTCAATCTCAGGAACTTTTATAACTTGATTCCCATATAAAGAATCTTCTGAAACATAATCCATATCACCCAAAGTTATGAAAACAATTTTTCCTTCTTTTCCGACACTATTTACACACCCTTAATAAAATAATATTGCAAAAGTAAGATATAGTTTATTAATCATTATAAAACTCCTTTAGTTAAAAAAATCTACTTATTTATAACCGTATAAAAAATATGCTGAACACGGGAATATCTTTTATATGATATGATAATTAGTCTCTTTTTTTTCGTATATTTAATTTTATGCAAGTCAAATGAGGTATAAGATGAATATCATAGATAAAATAAAAAACCTGGATAAAACCACAAGCAAGTATTTTCCTATTTTTGCAATCCTTATGTATGGATTAATATGCGGATTTAAGTGGCCAGGAAATAAATTTATCTGGAATTCGATGATTCAGGATATTATTGTAGGGTTTGTTCTTCTTAATCAGGCTGTTTTTATTAGTTACTTGACCTTTTATAAGGAATAATCCCATTTACTAATCAAACGGAATCTTGCTTATAAATGAAAATTTTTATAAAGAATTCTAGATAAATATCTAACCTTCAGCCAAATCAGGGTTAATTTTTACGGCTATAAGATATTCCCAATCTCTAAAAATTATCACAGAAAGTTCCTGAATTTTAATTTCCTTAATTTTGGTAGAAGGATAAATTCTATTTTCTACACCATTGATGTTTACATCAACTGGCATTTTGAATTTGGGGTTTACATTATACCAGCGAAAATAGAGTTTATTCCCTTTATGGTAATATTGTAACTCAGGTAATCGATAATCATAAAAATACTGTTCAAAATAATAATCCAAATCTAAACCAGTAATCTTTTCAACATGTTTATGGAAATCAGAAGTGTTTACATTGGATCGCGCATTTTGAACTGCAAAGTCCTTTAATAAATCCCACCATAAATTCTCATTGTCTATTACATGACGTAGCGTATGGATAATCCAGGATCCTTTATTATAAGAATCTCCGAATGCCCAGTAGTTTTCATTCTCCGGTCCAACAATAGGTAACTCATTTTTTATTGACTTGCGCCTTTTCTTTAAAAAATCAATCATGACATTGTATCCCAATTGATCTTCAATAAAAACTGCTTCACTATATACCGCCATCCCTTCGTGAATCCACATATGAGCAGGATCAGAAGCTGTTATACTGTTACCCCACCATTCATGCGCNGTCTCATGAAATAAGAGTCCGTCAATAATGCCATAATATTGATTAGTCCAGGAACGGGTACCACCCCAGTTATTCCAGTTATTCCCATATGTAACAGCCGACTGGTGTTCCATCCCCAGGTATGATACTTCAACTAATTTATAACCATCATCCCACCATTGATAATCACCAAAATATTTTTCAAAGAACCGAATTATTTTCTTTGATTGAGAAAAATGATTTTTGGCAACTTCCTCATGATAATCTAACACAAAATAATCTAAAGTTTCAACTTCCCCTTTACGCCTAAGCGTATCTTTTATATTTACATAATAACCTAATTGTACTGAAATATTATAATTATTAATTGGATTAAGAACTTCCCAAACATAATTCTTTTTCCCAAAAACATCACTTGTCTCTATTGTTTTTAAACGACCATTACTCACACAAAATAGTTTTTCAGGAACAGTAAAGGTCATTTTCGCCCCTCTGTCAGGTTCATCAGAAATATGATCTTTTAACGGCCACCAAAGNCCNGCGCCATCCCCTTCACATGCTACAGATATAAATGGACGACCTTTNACATCTTTTTCCCAGACAAATCCTCCATCCCAGGGTGGCCTTTTNGCCTCCTGTGGNNAACCTTCATATTCAACCCGAAANTCAAACTCANTCCCTTNANAGATNANTGGAAATTCTANCATNACNGCATCTTCTAAACGATTTGTTTTTAATATATTATCCAGATAATANACACCNTTTAATTGCATATTTTTTGCAAGATCAATCTGNAGNGTAGTAAAATTAGTGGTAGCTANAGCAATAATATCGACGAATCCTTTAATGTATTTCTTATCAGGATTAATATCTATGTTAATATTGTAATATTGCACATCATAGCACACACGCTCAGGAAGTAAGGCACCTAGAAGTTTGTTCCGTTCACTTAATTTTGGAAAAGTCTTATTCCTGGCTCCTGGAACACAGCCAATAATCATAGTAACCATTAATAAAAAGTATAATTTGCTATTCATTGTACTGTCAATGAAATTATACTAACCAATGATGAAAGCTGATATTTAATACTAAATAGATTTCAAATCTTGTTTAAGATTTTCAATTAGATTTTGGTCTTTATATGGTTCAGACTTTAAGAAAGATTCTATATCCATTCCTGTTATGGCCTGAGCTTCTTTTAGTTTTACATGAGCCATTTTCATATCACCTTTTTTTAAATAAGTTATAGCCATATAATAAAGTTGAGTTTTTAATACTTTTACTTTTTTAAAACTTGTTATAGCCTGATTATAGTTCCCTAGCCAAAAATGGCAAAGAGCTTCCGCACCAAAAAGTAGATCATGGGAAAATGGATCCAATCTCATAGCTCGCTCCAGTTCTTTAAGTGCTTTTTCAAATTCGCTAAAATAAATTAGCATAGTTGCATATCTGCATATAATAAATACATCACTGGGGCATAATTCACGCGCTTTCTCAAAATGATATTTTCCCATATCATAATCTCTCTCAAACCATAACTTAATAGCTCCAATAACTCTATGCACTTCTGGTTCATTAGGATCTAATTCTAATGCAAGATTCGCTGACTCCATAGCTTTGGTAAATAAATCAGGGTCTGGATCATCTTCCCAATCATACAAATTACTTAGCGAACATGCCCTCCACGCATGAGCCCTTGCGTAAGATGGTTCAGAAGCAATTGCTTGTTCAAATAATTCCACTGCATTTTTAATATTATCCTTGAGCACATTACCCTTTTTAGCATACTCCAATCCTTGAAGAACCAAATCGTATGCAGCCATATTCTCAGGTCTTTTAGAAGTAAGTATAATCAATGAATCTGCTTCAACACGGCCAACAATAGTAGCAACAATCTGTTCAGCTATCTTATCCTGCACATCAAAAACCTCTTCGACAGAAAGATCATAATTATCTGACCATACAGAATTTTCATGTTCTGTAGATGTTAGATTTGCAGTAATGCGTATTTTATGACCCAGTTTCCTTACACTCCCATGAATAATATATTTTACTCCAAGCTCTTGACCAATGTCTTTGAAACTTTTTGATTTTTCTTTATAGGAAAAACTAGCGTGACTGGATATAGCTACAAGCTTATTAAAGCGTGCTAGCATAGAAAGTAAATCTTCAGAAAAACCTTCACAAAAATATTCTTGTTCTTTATCATTGCTTAAATTTTTAAAAAACAGAACAGCTACTGAACCAGGTTCTGCTTCTTTTACTTCAGTCTGAATTTGTTCCGAATCTTGTGTAAATCTTGGCGTTCCTTTATTTTGAATAACATGAAAAGCCTTGATAGGATATTCTATATTTTTAAGTTCGAGCTCTCCTGCATCAACAAATGAAACCATTATTTTCCTGTTTATCATATCAAAAACAGTTTTCGAAACACATATACCCTCAGGTTTTGCTTCAGACTCTAATCGCGCAGCAATATTGACAGCATCGCCAAATAAATTATCTGACGTTACCATTACATCTCCAATATTAATTCCAACGCGAAAATGCATCTTATCTTCATCGGCGACATCTTGGTTCATTGTTTTCATTTTTAGCTGTGTGGATATGGCGGCTTCCGCTGCCTTTATTGGACTTGCAAACTCAGCAATCACACTGTCGCCTGCGCTTCCGAAAATAGTCCCGTGATGATCATCAATTATAATATCTATTTCCTTGCGTCTTTCCTGAAGAATTTTCAGTGTTTTTACTTCATCTACACCCATCATTTTACTGAAACCCACCACATCAGATGCAAAGATTGTTGTAAGCTTACGATCCATAAATTTTACCCTATAATAATAGGATTATTTCTAATCCTGTTTTAAAACATCAAGTGCATCCTGCATGCTCATCACTGGATGAATATCTGTATCACCTAGTTCCAGCATTGGATCAAAAAACTGGACTATCTGTTCCATAGTATCAGCTTCAAGTAAAAAGTAACCGACATGCCCAGGAGGATCCACATGAATACTATGTATTTTAATTCCAGTCTCATCGGCTGACTTTATCGCTTCCATTATCTTTGACTTACGAGTCTCATCATGAGCATGACAGGTTTGATAACTATGTTTGTGAGTTGCATGAAATAGCATATTTGCCCCTTTTTATTCTCATAATTAATATAAATAAAAAAAATAGTTTAATTAATAATACCTTGCTGCTTAATTCGAATTGAATCTGCTCCGACTTTCGATTCGGTAAATGTACTGTCTAATGTGAAAGCCATCATGTAGTAATCATAGGCATCATCAAATTTGTTCATGTTCTCCAGGTATTCTCCCATAGAATCATATGGGTTTGGATGCCCACCATTATTTGATATATAATCTGTAAATGCGTCTTTTGCCTTAGCCATATTCTTCGCCTGCATATTAGAATAGCCTATCATATTTAAGACAGGAACAAAATCAAATTTCTCCCAAATATCAGTATAAATTTCTGAAGCCTTATTATATTCTTTCTTCCGATACTGATTTTGGCCATCAAGAAGCATCACCAGGTAATTAGTAGGGTATTTTAATTTTAGGGCATCAATCTTATCATCCACATATGCATTCCGATTGTCACTCCAATAGATATTAAATTCAATAAATTCTTGTTCAAACTGTGTTGAATTTCCAGATATCGATTCTAGTACCTTACGTGCCTGATCACCTCTAATACTATCTCCAGGTGTCAACAATAGATACAAATATGGCATAGCAAATTCAGGATCCACATTAACAGCTTTTTCAAAATATTCTCTAGCTTTATTCCAATGAATATTGTAGAACTGCAATAATCCCGCTTCAAATGATTTAATAGCGTTGGAACTATCAGATGACCATTTGTTTTCTAATATTTCATTACCATCCTCATTCATCTGAATGCGCCATATTTTTCTTGTTGACATCATAAATCCTGGATCAATATTTAAAGCTTTTTCAAAATATTCTTTTGCTTTTTGGTTATTATTCTCTTTCAGAAAATAGTCACCCATAGAGTCATATGGATTTGCTAATCCTGATGCAATTTTTATTTGTCGGTCAAGAGCATCTTTCGCTTCTTCCATCTTTTCTTGATCTTGGTAAAGATATGCCAAAGAATTCAACGCTGCTGCATTTTCCTTTATACTGATAGATTTAAGATAATAATCTTCAGCTTTTTCCTTATTTCCAGAATTATTTGCAAAATTACCTAAAAGATTAATATAACGTGTTTCTTTTGGATGCATTGGTGAAAATGATTCTAACCACTCCTGCCATTTTATTTCATCACCCTTCATAGATCTAGCCATTGGATCAATCATTGCTTTCTCACCGATATTTGCATTTCTAAGATATTTTTGACCTTCATTAATAATATGATTTCGTTCAATTCTATTGGGAGTAATCCATGCCAGACAATAATATGCAAAAGCAAATTCAGGATCAATATCAATTGCTTTTTGAAAACTTTCTTTTGCTAGCTGATTGGCAAAATTATCTTGGAAACGAAGTCCTTCATTTACAAAATCCGCCGCTTTAGTATTATTTGTGGAATATACCATCCTACCAATTGAATTTTGACCACAACTTGCAATTATCAATAACCCACAAAATAAAATTAAACTTCTTAGGTTTTTCATAAATATCACTCCGTATAAAATAATTCTTCTTATATAATTAATTTTTGAGATAATAAATAAAAGTAATTAGGGAACATTCAATTTATGCTCATCTATTCTTTTTTTGTAAAATCCCATAATTTCTCATTATCTTTCTTTCGAATAGAAATTAATTCTATATGGTTCACAAAATAATCATCAATATATCTCGCATAAGGATCCATCATACTTAGTCTTAGTTTATTTTTTCCTTTGTTTAAGAAAGAATTAGGTACATAACTAATTAAATTTCCTTGAGAATGAAACTTTCCTTCAGCATCATGGGCACCTTCATTTGCGACTAGGTGCATCCATGCTTCAGATTTATACCAATGTATGCCTATACTATCTAAATTTTCTATTTGAATATTTGCATTTACAGGTTTTTCATTGATATATATTTCATAATGAAAATGCAGATTAAGACTAGCTGCACCAATTTTTACAATTAATAAATCGGGAATATTATTTAGATTAAAATCAAATGTTTCTGATTCAACACTATTTTCATTATCGCCTATACCTAGTGTATCTGAAAAGATTACCTGTGCATGAACTGGATAAAAGGTTATAAATAAAAATAAGCTGAAATATTTAGCCATCAGATTAACACCCCTACAATGCTGGAAAAATCATATTATCCTGTTATGAAATATAAAGGTTGTTTGCAGTATAATACTATGTCCGATCTTTTATATGATAAAAAGGTAATTTGTATGTTTTAGCTTTATTATTTTGAATAATTTTTCAGCCTTAATATTGAATTTATACCAATTATTTGATTAAATATTTTGAGTTAATTTTGCTTATAGTGAAATATTTATGCAGATATTGGATCATAATAATATTACACTTCACATTTAATTATGCTGATAGCAAAAATAATATTGATCCAACAAAGCTGCGGTTTCGGGAAATGATAGCATCCCGCATTAAAATTGCACCCGTTATTGATGGTATTATAGATGATGAACCTTGGAAAAATACGATTCCCCAGAATGAATTTTTACAATGGGAACCCTATAATTTATCATTACCTTCTCAAAATACTGAAGTGCGAATAGCATATGATAATGATAATGTATATGTTGCAGTAAAATGTTATGATAACCAACCAAAAAAAATAATTGGCAGATTAAGTCGGAGGGATAACTATGAAGAGGCGTTTGCTAATCATTCTGACTGGGTAGCGGTTTGTTTTGATTCAAATAATGACGACCGTACTGGTTATCTTTTTGGAGTGAATGCTGCTGGTTCTATAATGGATGTTTTCGTTTCAGGTGAAGGCATGAATGCATTTGATAACAGCTGGGAAGCGGTATGGGAATATAAGCAGGCGGTTCATTCTGAAGGCTGGTCAATTGAACTAAAAATTCCGATGAGTGTTTTTAATTTTGATTCGAAAAGTAATGAAGACTGGGGAATTCAGATAATAAGATTTATGCACCGTTATCAGGAAGAGGTACATTGGCCTGGAAGAATGAAAGGTGTAAGTGGATTTGTACCATATTACGGTATTTTAAAGGGGATGGAAAACATCCCTTCTCCAAAGAAGTTTGAATTTTTACCATATGGTTTAGGCGGTATAACAAATAATAATAGTATTTCATCTACCGGTATAGATATGAAGTACGGTTTAAATGCAAAAACATCTTTAAATATTAGCATAAACCCAGATTTTGGTCAAGTTGAAGCCGACCCTTCTGTGTTGAATCTTACTGCATTCGAAACACAATTTGAAGAAAAAAGACCCTTCTTTATTGAAGGAGGATCTTTTTTTAAAAATAGATATCAATTATTTCATTCCAGAAGAATAGGTCAAACTCCAGGCATTCTTATACCCGAGGAATCTGTTCCAGT
This sequence comes from Fidelibacterota bacterium, assembly GCA_002718285.1. Next base: position 77,656 of record PBAR01000006.1, on the reverse strand, counting down.
GAAAAGACCTGATGCAACGACAATCTTAGGTGCAGGTAAATTACTAGGTGAGACGGTTTCTGGAACTAAATACGGATTCATTGAAGCGATAACTGATGAAGAATATGGTACATGGGAAACTGAAAATGGTGATACAGTTAGTGGTATAATCGAGCCTAAAACAAACTATTTTATCGGACGTTTTGAAAAGCCAGTTTTTAATTCATTTTCCACCGTAGGTTTTATGACTACAGACGTTCGCAGAAATAGAGCAGGCTATTCTAATGTGATAGGACTTGACTGGAAATTAAAATTCATAGAAAATGCACTTACCTTTAAAGGGCAAATTGTACAAACAAATAAAGATAAAATTACCGGTAACGGAGTACGGTTTAATTTAGGCTATCTTGATCCTAATTGGTGGGAAATTAATTTCGTAACTGGCTATACAAATGATAGATATGAGATAAATGATCTTGGATACAATGAAAGAAATAATAAATGGTATTACGGATCTTACGGTGAATTTAGAAAACAGGATCCCTGGGGCAAATTTTTAGATAATAACTTAGAGTATAGAGTTTTTGTTAATGGTACTATCTCAGATGGCATTATACTATCGAAAGTATTAGAGTTAGAACAAAAAAACCGATTAAAAAATTATTGGAGTTTCGGCTGGGATCTGGAGATTAATTTTGCTTCTTTTAACGATGAAGATACTTTTAGGGACGAACGTGCATGGGTATATAAATCAGAAACTGAAGGTGACCTAGGGCTTTGGCTTAGAACCGACAGGAGAAAAAAGTTAATTATTGCCCACAATTCCAGTATTGGAAGAGGTGAATACAGTAACTGGAGATATCGCGCTTGGACAATGATACAATGGAGACCCCTTGAAAATGCCAATATGACAATTGTAAGCACTCAAAAACTAGGATCACAATCTATGGAATGGGTTGATATTGTAGATGATTCTAGCAGTCTAAANATTATTTATGCNGAATCTGAATCTAAATTAAACGATATACAATTAAGGTTTAATTGGACTTTNACACCTGATCTNACATTTGAAGTATTTTATCAACCATTTACTGTAAATATGAATTATATNAATTTTTATAGACTCNTAAAAGAAAATACCAGAATNCTTGAATCATNCAATTANATCACTGATCCAGACTTTAAAATAAATAATTCCGTAGGCACATTTGTNCTAAGATGGGANTATAATCCAGGTAGTACACTTTACCTTGTTTACAATTTAAATAGTAATGAATATTANTCTGCAGAAGATGATACATGGGAAATCAATAATGCAGATTCATTTTTTATTAAATTTAATTATTGGCTCAAAATATGAACCTAGAATTCAATAATAATTCCTCCAATTGGTATTGTTTTATACTGATATGCCATTTTTTTTGTGCCATCATCTAAATAAATATTCTCCCAGTCATTATTTCTATTAAATACATTTAAGAAATCATAAAAAACAACCATATTTATATTTTCAAAATAGTATCNCTGCTGAAGCATAAGATCAAATCTGATATATGATCCATATCTATTGGTATTCCATTCTGAATTAGATTCTGTATACCATTCTCTTATGTTATGATCATATTTTTTTGGAGTGTATGGTCTACCGCCAAGGTATCGAAACTTAAAACTAATTTCATATTCATCGCTTGGAGCAAATGGTAGCCATGAAAAAAAATAAGACCATTTTGATTTCTTATATTCCTGGTACCAATCATATTTTTTATATTCAATCTTAAATCCACCAATAACATTGATTACATTTCTATAATCATAGTCCCAACTATAATATTTCCCTTTACCACGAGGATCCCACATCTGCGAAATTGAATGAGACCATGCTGCCGAACCATACCAATTATTAAAGTATTTTTTTTGAATAAAAAGTTCTAAACCATTNCTCCTNCCTTTCCCATTNTTGGTAATTTTTTTCGTATTAATACTATCTCTACCATCTGATCCTTCTAATATCTCATTTATTATTATATCACTCATTTTTTTAGAATAAAATTCCAAAGTAAATCTTTTATCTTTATCAAAGAAGTATTCAATGCCAGCTACCACTTGATCAGCGAAATAACTTGTTAAATTATTTCTACCTAATTTGTTTGTATTAAGTTCATTATTGTTTGGGAATTGAAAATATCTACCACCTGAAATATTTAATGTTAGATTTTGTTTAAGATTAAATGATATCCCTAATCGTGGGGAAAAAGTTTCATTATCGGTGTAATCTAAATGATCATATCTACCCCCAATTAAAATATCAAATTTTTTAGTGGGTCGGTATGTAAGGTGAATAAAGCCTCCAGTTTTCCAATATTTTAGTAGATGATTTACTATATTAGTATCTGCAACTCCTATAGTATCTAAGGATGTGGCAATTGTATTTTCATTATTAAAGTAAATATTATCATACTCTTCCCTACTTATGATGGATGGTNCATTTCCTGATAAAGAATAACCAAATATATAAGTCGGTCTTTTCTTAAACCATTTATCATAGTCCAATTGTAATTGTTTAGTTGAAAAGCCAGTATTAATATTCAAATTTTTCAATAAAGAGTAGTTAATCTCACCGCGGAGGGTAGTCTCTATTTCTATATCATTATTTCGGGCATAATCATTTTTATATGTGTTCTCATCATATAATTCTATCTCATACACATTGATATCCAAAATAATCGCACTGCTAGATAAGGATAATATTCCGAATCCTTTTTTAGAAAAAAGATCCTTGTATGTAATACCTGACGTGAACTGTCTCGTACTAACATCTACATTCTCAGCCCCTCGGAGTGAAGGATCATTTTCATTCTCAAGNTTAATGGCATCTATTCCTCCTAAATAGTTAAACATAATTTTTTTTGTAGGTGATATATTGAAATTTATTTTACCTTGACTAGTCCAATACTCTGGAATTGCCTGGAGACCTGTACCTCGCATTACAAAATCTAAAAATGATCTATGCAAAGAAAATAGATACGAACCATTGTTAATAATTGGACCCTCAATATTTCCTCCAAAACCAGACATATTCATATTCAGCTGTCCCAGTTGCCTTTGGTTACTTCCTTCTCTTAGTTGTACATCCATGACTGATGATAATTTTTCACCATATCTAGCAGGAAAAGCTCCTGCATAAAAATCAATTCTCTCTATAAATTCTGTATCTACCATGGTTACAGGTCCACCACTTGTGCCTTGCTGGGGAAAATGATTAGGAAACGGTATCTCTAAATAATCCATCACAAATANATTTTCATTGTGCATTCCTCCTCTTACAATTATTTCATTACTCTGATCGTTCCCTGATATAACCGATGGAAGAGCCTGCATCATAGCCATAATATCATATATACCGACAGGGTCTGAACGNATCTCTTCTATATCTATCGTTCTATTGCTTGTGACAGCATCTTTTGTCTTTTCAAAATAATTTCCTGTGACNACTATATCTTCTCCTTTTAAAACTGTGGGCTGGAGATAGAAATTCGCAATACTCTCTCTTTTAGGTACTATATGAACATTAGGCCGCATTATTAGCTTGTATCCAATCATAGAAGCGCTAATATTGTAGCTACCAGCAGGGATATTTTTAATTTTAAATTTTCCCAGGGAATCAGTAGCAGCACCTAAAGAAATATCACCTATAACAATATTAACACCTATAAGCGGCTGATGAGTATTAAAATCACGTACTCTGCCAACTAGAGTACCTTCAACACACCAAGCAATGGAAAAAAAAGAGAAAAAAACGATTGGAAAAATATGCAAACAACCTTTCAAAATTAATGTATCTATTGATTAGCTTAATTTTTTTGGTCCAGTTTTATGGATCTATAGTAATTGTATATTTAATAATCAGTATTAAAAAGATTGTTTAGTAACTAGCACTACATCCACATCAATTTGATCTAAAATTAATTGATCTCCTAAATTTTCAAAAAATTTTCCAGATCTAAAACGAATATTATATTTTGTTCTGTCAAAAGACAAATTTGCTTTTGCCTTTAATATAGGTTCTGTACTTATTATCACTGCAGCAAAGTGAATTGGGTGCGATATATCCTTGATTGTCAATTGCCCAGAAAGGTTTATTGTATTATTTATTATATTATTATTTTCACTTTTGAATGNAATGAATGCTGTAGGATATAATTCTACATGAAAAAAGTCTGGACTTCTAAGGTGCCCTTCTAAATAAGATTTAGCATTATCTTTTAAATCAGTAACATTAATACTGGTCATATCAATCTCAGCCATCCCATTAATTAATCCATCTGCATCAATATTAATTTTCCCATTCTTGATTGTAAGACTACCAGTATGAGTTTTGGTTGAAATTTCTTTTCCAACCCAATGTAACTGACTGTTGAAACTATCGAGATTATAGGAAGCATTTTCAAGTTTAAAATTGGGAATGGCAGTTTCTTTTGATTCTTTTTTCGTAGATTTTTTTCCNCATCCATTAAACAAAAGAAAAAAAATTGTTGNAAAAATAGTATATTTATTAAGCATCATTATTTTCCTTAATAATTTTATAGAAAATTAGGCATTTTTGTTTTAATGATCTCCTTATAAAAATTTAAATAAAAATGTATTTGGGATTTATGATTTTTATTTATAAGCGGAAATTTCGATACAGGTAGTAGTATTATATATGGAAATGTTCAATAAAGAACCATTATTGATATTCCAAGAACCATTTAAAACCTTCACAGAATTTGTATCTGAAAATATTGTAAATGTAATTCCATTTTGTTCTATTTTATAGTCCATACTGCTCAAAAGAATATCATAGTTGCAACTGTCATTTGTTGTGGAGAACACTCCGCCCCTTGTTTCACATAGAGAATCAATTGGTATACTTCCAACAAATGTATTGCAAGTATCCTGTTCCATCGTACCCAAACCCATACTGCATAATTCTTGACCACTGTAAGAGCCAACTATTTTTTGGGTAACATTATTAACATTAAAATTCAGTATTAGTCTTAATCTTGAGCCATAATTCCAATGAACCGTATCAACCATGTCAGAGTAAGGTCCTGAGCAATCAGGGCTATCATAATTTTTAAAGGATAAAACGTGCCATATTCCTACTAAAGGTCCTCCACATATTGTATTTCTATACATTGATACTGAATCGATGTTCAAATCGTTAATACATCCTTTATTCACTAATGACTCCATTTCATCATAGTACGAATTACAATTTTCTATAAAGTCATTCCCTGCTTCAGATGTGGATAAAAATATCTCAAGATCAGTTAGATGGGGATGCTGTTTTAATGTATTTTCCAAGGATACACAATTTACTTCATCCTTTCCACACGAAAAAAAAATAATCAAGAATGGTATAATAAATATTGTTGGCAACATTTTATAAAAATCTTAATGAAAACAAATTTATCCCCTTTACGAATAAAATAACAATTTAATCNGGTGTACACAGATGATGCTGTGGAGATANTGCACAATTTACAAATNNTATATCTCCAGNATTGCTTCTATTGAATGCATATTTTATACCATATGAATAATCATTAATAAGTTTTTTTGCTTCAGATAGACTCTCAGCTGAAACAAGATCCTGACTTGGTATATTTGCATTATATGAAAAATAATAGTTTTCAGTTATAGAACCTATAGAGTAGACAGAATTCATTGCATGTTTTTTTATTGTTTCATCAGAAACAAAATCATAAATGTAAAAAGTATTTATCCTATCATTTTTTTCATTTATATAAAAACCTTGATTANATATTCCCGTTTTAATATTCTTAGAATTNCATCCTAAGGAAATTAAGCCAANTCCAATAATTACATAAAAATAATTAAACACTTTCAAATTGCAATTTTATTTTTTTATTATATATGTAGCATAATCTACCAACTGAAATATATAAATGCCTTCAGTTATCTTTTACTATCAACCTTATATTTTTNGATTTTGGAAATAAAAATTTAATTTTATTTAACAAAAAAAGAGATTTTANAAAATGCGAGACTTTAATTTAGAAACTTATTTTTCAAAGTGGGAATGGACTGCTAAATATAATATGGCAGCTTCAGATGTGGAAAGTTTATCAATTTCTGACCTTTTATCAATTTCTTCTGAAAATGATAAAAATGCTTTTCAAAATCTATGGCTAGGATATACTGAAACTTATGGTAATCAAGAACTCAGACATGAAATATCTAAAACATACGATACAGGTATACCTGAAAATATTTTATGTTTTGCTGGAGCAGAAGAAGGTATCTATGTTGCTATGCGTGTGATACTTGATCGTAATGATCATGCCATAGTTATTGTTCCAAATTATCAATCTGCTGAAACAATTCCTTTAGATATTTGTGAAATATCAGGCGTACCCTTGGATCCAGAAGATAACTGGTCTTTAGATATTCAAAAGGTTAAAGATCAAATTCGTTCGAATACCAGATTAATATCAATAAACTTNCCAAACAATCCAACAGGTGCAATTATAAAAAAAGATCAATTTGACGAATTATTAAAAATTTGTGNTCACAAAGGGATTTATCTTTTTAGCGATGAAGTTTACAGACTAATGGAACATGATATTACCAACAGACTACCTCAAGCTGGCGATTTATACGAACGGGCATTATCATTAAATGTAATGTCTAAGGCATATGGTTTACCTGGNCTTAGAATTGGATGGATAATGTGTAAAGATAAAGAAATCATCCATAATATGGAAAANTANAAACATTATCTATCCATTTGCAATTCCGGTCCAAGTGAAAGATTATCAATTATCGCATTGAAAGCAAAAGAGAGTATATTAAATCGAAACAGAAAATTGATTCATTCAAATATCAAACTATTATCAAGTTTCTTCAATGAATTTTCAAATCTATTTGAATGGATAGTTCCAGATGGGAGCTGTGTAGGATACCCGAAGTATAAAGGATCAAAATCTGCCAATCACTTTTGTGAAGATCTTGTAGAAAAAACTGGAGTTTTACTTTTACCTCCAAAAATATATAAATCTGAATTATTAGAAACACCTATAGATCGTTTCCGAATAGGATATGGACGCAGCAATCTTGCAGATGGATTAANTGCNATGAAAGAATATTTAAAACAATAGATTTNTTCTTGTTTTTATCGTAACCTGAGTCATTAAATGAAATGAATATATTCTAAGCAACTAATTATTTTAAGGAGATTNTTTTATGCGTTATCCTATCATTTTNNTTTTTCTTATCGGTTCATATTTATTTGCTAATGATGTNAAAGAAATAAAAAAAATGTTAATCAAACATTATAATTCAATGAATTCAGCTCGCTGGANTGAAGTTGTTNCTGATTTTTATTCAAAAGGAACTATAAATGGTGACTCAAATGGTNNTTTTTGGTATAATAGACNATCAACAGAAAANGCGTTTACCAAAGATATGTCTACTGGTGANNNATATAATTTNACACCCAGATANATTAATGTTGAGNTATTAGAAACTTCTCCAAAATNTCCGAAAATTGCTNTAGCCTATTNTTATTTAACTGGTTCTTATACCATTGGAGGCGTCACAAAACATGATTATAGAACAAGAGTNTCNTCTNTATTGNTTANCGAAAATGGANAGTGGAAAATAAGATTAAGTGACTTTACCCCACTTCATAGCGGAAGCGGNATACCAAACTAANAAANGTAATAAATATTTATNAATCTATATATTTAAATTTTATTTGCAATAAATATTTTAATCTAACCCATAGAAAAAACCCCGTTTAAACGGGGTTTAATATTGAAAAGAATTTCATGGGAATGTTATTTTTTTACTGTGACTTTCCTGCTCACAATTAATCCACTTGTTAGTCCAGATACAATTAAATCTATAACATCTGTTTTTGTTTCTATTTCATAATCGGTAGCATCTCCAGCCATTTCACCTGTATCAACTTCATTAATGGGTACAAGTGATATGACCCATAGTTGCCTTTTTGAAACTGTTTTGCTCCCTTGCGCACCCTTACCAATAATATGTGTGTGGGTTGTGCAAGCACTAAAGATTAATAGTATTGAGGTAGAAAGGATAATAATTTTCTTTTTCATTTTTTTAACTCCGAAATAGCATTCACGCTAGATAAACATGATTCTAGTGCTTCAAGTTTATCATCAAATAATATATTTCTCACTCTATAATCTAAGCAGAAAAATCTTTTCTCAATATCAAAATATAACTTAATGCTCGTAATTTCTTTTTCATTGATTTGATATTGGATTGTATTTATTCCATTTAGTTTAAACGATGATCTCTGAATAGATCTGGTCGAAGGATTTGAATACAAATAATCCTTATAGGTATCATCGAGTTTTAAAAATACATTTGATTCATTAACCATGGATATCAATATAGCAGAATTCCCATTATCAGAAAAAGCCTTTAAAAGTTCAACCTTCAAGAATGAGTTATTTTTATTTTTTAATAGTTCACTTAATTGATTGAATCTGAGAGAATCAACTTCAAAATAATTTTTAGGTAATATTAAAGAAAATTTTCCAAATTTATATGATTCTCCCAATAAAGATTTATCAGATCTAAATAAAAATTCCGGATATTGATCATTATCTGGTTTACCTTTGCAATCAATAAAGATTAATAAAGAAAAAATTAAGCATTTCTTTTTCATAGATTTAGAATATTATCAAGGAATCTATTGAATAATTAATTAAACAATTACCGATATTAGTATTTGGACAAAGCAGACCTAAATGTAAAAATAACACAAAAGATGAAGCAGTATATCAACTTTAATAATTTAAAATAAATTATAAACTTATCATCCGTGTTGATATACTTTTTTCTCATTTTTTAACTAATCTCTACAGCTTTTTCTCCATCCTAATTCTCCATTGCTCTCAAATAAACTAATACTACCACTACCATTATATTGTTGATTATTTGATGCACCAACCCATACCACAGTCTGGGATTTATTATTTTTTAAAGAAAGAATCCCATCAGAATTACTATTTGTTCCCAAAAAACATGTTTGATTACCATCATTAGAAAATGTTTGAATAAGACCACCATCACCATCAGAGACTCCAATTGCACAGGTTATTTCACCAGCAATGTTCGATGTTGTTATTAATCCGCTTCCTTCAGGTGATGTACCTAGAATACATATCTCTTTACCTTGCCTGTTATACATAGTAATAGATCCACCTTGAATAGATGTATTTCCATAAGCTCCTGTAATTAAAATTGAATCAGCTTCTATATTTCTAACGCTTTTACTCTGTGATCCAATAAATAAAATTGAAACAGTCATTAAACCTACAGCAGTAAAAAAGCCTCTATAATATTCTTTCATTTAAAACTCCTTGATTTAAAGCTGAATCTACCCACTATCTTGACAATAAATAAACTTTGAGAGTTATCACATTTACTATATTTCCAATATACTACAAATTACTTTTTATATTTATTTTTTATATTTTTAAAAACAGCCGGTATTTCTTGTAATATTTTAAATACAAGATAAAGAGGAACAGTTATATAGATAATTGCAAGGGATAAAGCTAACGATTCGCTTTTTTTTGCAACATCTCCTAAATTTACGGTATACGCTAACAGGCCAATAAATAACATTAAAAATATACGATTAATCATTTTTTAAAAAAATATCAGTAATAATTGGGAGCGCAAAATCAATTTGATCTATTAAAAATATATAACTATAAATTTCTCTGAAATAACAATTCATAAGAAAAAAATAACTATTTATTCTTTTGAATGCCAAAATGCAATTGCAATTAATGGAAATTGTAACGGTAATCTACCCCAGGCAATAAAGGGTGACGTACCCATTGCTTCTCCATTAGTCATGGCAACATAAATATTAGATGGAAAGACCAATAATAGAAATATAATTAAACCCCATCCAGCAATATACCTGGTATTTTGAAAAATTAATAAGGATCCTAATATTATTTCTAAAAAACCAGTTACATATACAATTGCAAATTTATATGGTAAAACTGGAGGAACAATACGCACGTAAAATTCTGGATTAATAAAATGATATATACCTGCAGTAATATAAAATAGGAACATTAAAATAAGACTAATCGATTTTATTTTTAACACCATTGAAAATAAAAGCCATGGATTTACCAAGGATTTATGTTATTATTAATAAATATTTACTTTGGGCTTGGTTTTATATTTTTATGTTCAACAAGAATTATATGCATATCCGTATCTCCAATATTTTTAACTTGGTGCACCGTTTCAAAATCTCTGTGTACAGCCATCCCGTTTGGTATCTCCATAGTGCTCGTACTTCCATCAGGATAAGTATTCAGCATTTTACCACCATTTACTACATAAGCTGTAAAAACATTATGGTGATGCATATTATCGCTCTGACCAGATTTGAATTTTACATCTAAAACTTTTACGTAATCATTATCTACTAAAACCTTGTAAACATCAGGGGAAACATTTTCAGGCAACATAGTTTGATCTTGGGTTGATGCATAATTGATATTTTGGTCTCTTAATTCATAAAATTCAGAATCGTTCCATAGATCAATTTTCATTTTCCAGTTATTGCCAATTTTTTCACTATGGTTCATCCAGTTTCCTCTAAGATTAGTCTTTTTACCATCTTTAGAAATTTGATTTAGTTTCCAACTTCCATACACAAATGCTTTATTTCCAAAAAATTTTGCTGAAATTACTGTAGCACTATGATCAATAGAGTCTACATTTTCAAACCATTGTATAAATTCATTTTTTATTGCTTCTTTTCCTATAATCTGTTCTGATGCGTTACCATTGATTATCGCATCATCAGTATATAAAGACAGCATACCATTTACATCTTTATTATTAACATATAATGAATATTTATCGCATAACTCGGATTGATAAATAGCTGTAAACTGATCTTCTTGGTTTGAGCCACACCCAACTATGATTAATACTATTCCAATCAATGTTATTTTTTTCACTTTAACCTCCAGCTTTAATAAAATTTTCTTACCAATTAATATAATAATTATAGTTTAAATCCTTCTTGATTACCACATCTGCATAATCAGGCATAGTATTGAGCATATGTAAAGTTAATCTTTCAAAATGCATAACAAATTCATTTACACTTGATTTAGACATTATTTTTGTAGATTTATTTAATTTTTTTAAGGTTTTTTCCTGCTTCCATCTATTTTGATAAATATTTTCTATAGAACTTTCTTTTATCATAATTAGCATATCAATGGTTTCAAAAATATCCTGATATTCATTTTTTAAAGCTGTATTACTCCACTTCGCCCATTCAGATTTTGGATCAAATTTTTTTTCTAAACTGTTTATTGGCGGGTACCATTCATTGTCTTCAATTGCTTTTGCACCAATACACCAACCTTCAAGCAAGATAATATCTGGCCTACCAAAAAAAATATTCCAATTTTCTTTTGGTTCATAATTGTCAAATATTTTTGAAAATACAGGTATTATGGTTTTAGTATTTGAATCTGCATTAGATAATGAATCAATTTTTTCTTTTAATAGGCAAGTATCATGCGTTCCAGGAACACCTCTAGTCCTACAAAGCGGATGTATCTCATGAGCCATTTCCATTCTAATTTCTTTGGAAAAATAGAAATTATCGATAGATAATGTCATTACCTTAATATCTAGATAATGGTTAAGTATATGATCAATAAGTGTGGAAATCGTCGATTTTCCAGTACCCTGTCCTCCAGAAAGCCCAATAATCACTGACTTATTATTATTACCTTTAGCATTTCGTATTTTAGATGCTAGAGATAATAATATTTCATAAAAATATTGTTTACTGATATTCTCTACCCCAATTGAATGCGCTAGTTTAGAAGTAGTCTCAAAACATTTATTTTTTTGATCACTTTTTATGAAATCAAATTTTTTCATTATTTATCACAAACCTTCTATAGTTGAAAACATATGATTAAATCCATACTCAAATCATATTAATCAATGTTTTAGGATTTAAGAAAATCTTCCTTATTTAAACCGCTTATTTTTTCTATCCCTGATATCAATAGAAAATAACCTCTGCCAACAATTAACATAGTTGGTACTAAAACAGCAATATAGCTTACCCATGTCATCGTAGAAACTTCCTGATTAAAAGACGGTTCACCAGGATTTGAGACAACAATTAATGATGCTAATATAAATTGGATTATGGAACTGATAAAAAATCCGGCGATAAGATGGTGACCTGCCATTTTTACAATCTCATCATATCGTGTTTTATTTTCTTTGCTAATGAAATTTTTAATTTTATCATTATCAAAAATAATATCATTAAGTAAAAAGCTATTAAAACTTTGCTGCTTATATTTTCTAAATATAATTAAAACTAAACCAATTAGAGTTGGCATCATACCTTCCTTGAGAATGAACCAATTTTTTGACAAACCATATTTACCACCAAAAACTCCAATTCCTCCAGTTAGAATAATATTAACAAAACCTAAAATTGATATTAGATTAATATTTTTTCGTTTTATAAAATCATATATGAAGTATGTTACAGGGAATACCAGCGCAATAAGAAATATAAATGAAGTAACATTAACATTTTTAATAGATCCATATATCCAATCGTTCTCATTAAAATGATTTAAAATTTTACCAATCCATGAATCCCCATTTTTTAATATAATAACAGGTACTAGAATATTAAAAAAAAGGCTAACTAACGGATTCTCATTATTATTGCTAATCATATTTATTTAAGTAATTTTTTTATTCTAATAAAAAACCCCGGACGGCCGGGGTTTTAATGATTGATAATTTTGATTTATGAGTCTATCATTTTTCTGCCAACTAATTCTTGCATCATTTTATTCCAGGTGTATAAACCAAATGAGCTTAGAGCCAAAGCAATGACGGATAAAAGATAGTATGCCAAGCTTTCTTTTCCATCTATAATAATGTTTTGTGGAAAATAATTATAAATATAGATACCTTTATCAGGTGTTCTTCCTGCCATAATCCCAAGCAGGAAAGGAATAAATGCTAATACTCCCCCTAGTATCATACAAAGACCACCCATTTTTTACAGAAATTAAATTCATTATATTATCCTAATAATTATAATAAAATTTAAAATTTATTAAGTATTTTTGCTTAGGAAATAATTGTACCATTAAAATTGAATTTCTATACTAAGTTTTAAAATAAAAAGTATGCTATTGTACGATATCCTTAGAAACGGAATACACTATTCATTTCACTTATTAGTGCCGATAATAATAGGTAAGTTAATTTTTAATAAAAATTGGAAACGAGCGACCGTTATTATGATAGCAACAATGTTAATCGATTTGGATCATATATTTGCTGAACCATTATTTGATCCAAATCGATGCAGCATAGGATTCCATCCCCTTCATACATTTTGGGCAGGACTGGTATATATTATTTTCCTATTTATTCCTTCTTGGAAGTGGCGAGCCTTTTCTATTGGTTGTTTATGGCATTTGATCACTGATTTCATTGACTGTGAAATGCTAAATTTATAAATATTAAAAATTTGTTTTATCCTAGGGATAAATCGAAATTGATTAATTATATATAAAAAATTAATAATTAGATTCCTTTTGAATAGAATATTTTTCTTTTCTTTTTTGCGAAGCCCTTTTTGTTGGATCAAGTTCCATTTTACGCAAACGTATACTAGAAGGTGTTACTTCTACAAGTTCATCTTCAGCAATAAATTCCAAGTACTGATCGATGGATAATTTCCGTGAAGGCCTAAGGTTTACTGTATTATCCGAACCTGAAGCCCGCATATTTGTTAACTTTTTTTCCCTTGTAATATTAATATTCAAATCCCCTTCCCTGTTTCTCTCGCCAATTATCATTCCATCATAAACATCCGTACCTACGTTTACAAATAGTTCCCCTCTATCAGCCATCCCAAGGCTTGCATACGCTGTAACCTTACCATTTCGATCTGAAACCAGAGCACCTGATTTTCTCTGAGGAATGTAACCGAACCATGGCGCATAACCATCAAATAATTTATTCATAATACCTGCACCTTTTGTATCATTCATAAATTGAGATCTAAACCCTATAAGGCCACGGGATGGTATGGAAAATTCCAGATTGACTCTTCCTGTACCATGGTTTTGAAGATTGGTCATTTTACCCTTTCTTATACTTAAATTTTCTGTGATTATACCGATCATATCTTCTGGTATATCTAAGTAAATCTTTTCAATAGGTTCTAGAATTTCCCCACTATCTTCTTTTGTAATTACCTGAGGCTTTGAAACCATAAACTCATAGCCTTCTCTTCGCATTGATTCTATTAAAATAGCCATCTGCAATTCACCTCGACCTCTTATCTCAAAGATATCTGGTCTATCTGTTGGAATTACCTGAAGAGAAACATTAGTTAAAATTTCTTTATTAAGCCTCTCAGATAAGTTTCTCGTTGTTAGGTATTTCCCTTCTTTTCCTGCAAATGGACTATTATTAACATAAAAAAGCATAGAAACTGTAGGCTCGTCCACCTGAATCCGTGGTAGTGGATCTGGAGATTGATTATCTGAAATAGTATCACCAATCGAAACATTTTCAATCCCTGCCAATGCAATTATATCTCCTGCATCTACTTGATCAACTTGAACCTTTTTTAATCCATGGAAAGTATAAAGCGCTGAAAATTTCTGATTCAATATTGTTTTATCTATAGTGCATAGTGAATAGTTAGTATTCATATTTAGTTTGCCATTATTTAGTCTCCCAACAGCTATTTGACCTACATATGGATCATAGTCAAGACTTGTTATTAAAAACTGTGGTGATTCACTATCATTTGCTATTGGACCTTTAATATTCTTAATAATTGAATCAAATAAAGGTGTTAGATCTATTCCTGATTCATTTAGATCATTTTTCGCAAAACCTTCTTTTGCATTTGAATAAATAATTGGAAATTCTATTTGATCTTCAGATGCATCTAGGTCAATGAAAAGATCATAAACATCATTTACTACTTCTTTAATTCTAGCATCTGACCTATCTATTTTATTGATAATTACTATAATCGGGATTTTCTTCTCTAATGCCTTTTTTAATACAAATCTTGTTTGCGGCAAGGGACCTTCACTGGCATCTACTAAAAGTAGCGCTCCATCAACTAGGTTTAAGCTTCTCTCTACTTCACCACCAAAATCAGCATGCCCAGGTGTATCAAGAATATTAATTTTTATTTTTTCATAATATACAGCAGTATTTTTTGCTGTAATTGTTATTCCGCGTTCTTTTTCAAGATCCATAGAATCCATTATCCTATCTTCAATTTTTTGATGAGCTTGAAAGGTCCCGCTTTGTTTTAGAAGACCATCTACTAAAGTAGTCTTCCCATGGTCAACGTGGGCAATTATAGCAATATTACGTATTGATTTTTTTCTCATTTTAATAATAATAAAAAACCCCGCTAAAAACGGGGCTTTTTATTTATTAGTTTGTAATTAATCACCAGCAACTGATGCTTTTCGGTAATCAGTTACTAATTTCTTCACTTCCCCAATAGCCTTGCGGGCACGTGATCCAGCAGCTTTATTTCCATTCATATTCTTCTCATGCTCTGTTTCAAATGTATTAAACTGACTTTTAATTTGATCAAACAGTTTACTTGTCTTGGACATTTCGTTTCCTTTTTTTAGATAGTTAGTAAAAATAAAGGCGTGATATTAATTACAAATTGAATAATATTATTAATTAATTATTTTGATTATCTTATATTTAATCGATTAAAATTTTCTCTGTTTTAATTATTAGCAAATATTCTATAAATATATTAATGAAAATTGAAAAATATCTTTTACCAGTTTCTTGTTTCCTATTTTGGACATGTGATCCAAAAATTGGTGATGAAGACTGTGCTGGTATCCAAGACGGAAGTGCAAAAATTGATAGTTGCGGAGTATGTGATAATAATCCAGGAAATGATTGTGTGCCAGATTGTAAAGGGGTTTGGGGGGGTGATGCTTTTCTGGATGATTGCGGAATCTGTGATAATGACCCCACTAATGATTGTGGTGAAGATTGTACAGGATTGCCTGGAGGTAGTGCTCAGCTAGATAGCTGTGGTATATGTGATAACGACCCTTCTAATAACTGTATACAGGATTGCCTTGGTATTTGGGGAGGAAGCACTATTTGTGGATGCACTGACCCATCTGCTATCAACTATAATGATAGAGCAACCTATGACGATAGTACTTGTCAATATGGAACTAGTCAATTAAATACTCTTTGGGTAAAAACATACGATGTTGGAGACGAAAGTTGGTCTGTTCGTCAAGTTTCTGACGGAGGCATCATTATTGCCGGTGCTTCCAATTTTAAAGGTTTATTATTAAAAACAGATCAAAATGGTGAACTAGAATGGTCTAAGACCTATGATAATTCAACAGCTTTATATAGTGCAGGAGAAACATCAGACAATGGATTTTTTGCTGTTGGATATTATGAGTGTGATTCTAGTATCTCATGTCTTCCTGATCTCTACATGATACGAACCGATCAGGATGGTAATACAATATGGGAACAATCAGATGGCTCTGGAAACAATAATAATGATTGGGCAAGGGATTTTGTTCAGAATTCCGCTGGCGAATTTTACGTTACGGGAACATGGAATGATAATGGAAATAATTCAAAAGCAATGCTAAGAAAATATAGTAGTTCAGGAGAATTATTATGGGCAAAAGGATTTACTAGCTCAGTGGCAAATGAGATTAACAAAATTATTAAGACATCAGATGGAAATCTACTACTTGGTGGTTACACAGGAACTCAGCATGGTGACTATAAGGCACTAATGATAAAAACTAATACCGATGGAGATCAGATATGGAAAAAAAGTGTCGGATCCACTGGAAGCACAGAAGTTTACGCCATATGTGAATCTCCCAATGGAGGTTATATTGGAGCAGGATACTGTAATAGCTGGAGAAGCTATTTTATGATGGAAAGAAATCCTTTGAATGGAAACAATGTCTGGAAAGATTGTAATATTGTTGAACAATCTGTGAGCGGATATTATGCCATAACCCCTACTTCAAAGGGTGGATATTATCTTGTTGATGAAAGAAAAATCTTTACCTGGGTTAACGATCAGGGAGAAATCCTATTCTCACAAAGTATTGGACATGCAAATATGTCAATAATTGAACTACAGAATGGCGATATTATCGTTGGCGGTTACGCATTTATCGAGGGAGGCTATGGGGGTGGTCCTGTTTTAATGCGTCTATCATTTGCAAGGTAACTGATTCTACATTTTTATTAAAATATTTTTGCAGCCTTACTATAAAGACGATATTCATAATAATCATTTTCATTTAAAGTTATTGTTGAAGTGTCAATATCTAAACCTCTTTCTTGTGCTAAATGAAATTTCCACAACTTCGCCTGCTTTGTTGATAATTCTAATTTTCTAAATTCCCCTTCTGCAATTATTTTTTTCCCAATGGATGATAATGGAAAAACAATCTCACCATCTGTTACTTTTATTCTTATTTTTGAATCAGATATATAATCCTTTAACTGAATCCAGCAACCCCTCATTGGACAAACCTCGGCAATAACGCCGCTCACTAATAAAGTATTACCTATACTGCTTTCCGCTGACGCTAAAATATCGTCTACACTATAAACAGGCCCTTTTGATAGAACTTCACCATATATTCCAATTGGATTTTTTTTATATAAAAGTTTTTCTTCAGATTTTGAATTTGAGCATCCTAATTGAATGATTATTAAAATAAAAATAATATTATTTTTTTTCATTAGAAAATATCTTTCTAATTTAATAATGAAATAGAATCATTGTGGAAAAACCTACTAATCCTGTCTGTGATAACTTTTACATTCTTCTTAGATCTAACAATCGTACTATGGCTTGCATTAGGAAGTGAGAATAATATTCCTTTTTTTAAATACTTCGACATTTTTTTTGTATGCTCAGGTTTAATTAACTCATCTTTCTCAGCTACTACAACCAAAATAGGTATATTTATACTTGAAAGATCATCTTCCGTAAGGGTTGGGTATAGATCTTTACCATAAAATGCCAATTGTTTCTTTGTTTGATTGAATTTATCTTCTTCATCTATTGCTTTATAAGCTTTATCAAAGATATCTATAATGAAATTTTCACGATCTAAATACTTTAATCCTCCTTCAGTTAAAAAATTATACCTACCTTTATTAAAATTAATCCCATCCCCATTGTATAAAGAAGCTATTGAAACAGCCCTTATCACCTTTTCAGGATATTCTTTACAGATTAATAAACTTATTAAACCTCCCATACTATGTCCTGCCAAATAAAATTGATTAATATTCAGATAATCTAGAAGATTACAGACATCTTTTGCCATATTATCTTTATTGTATAAACTATCTGTAATTGTAGTTCTTCCATGACCTGGAAGATCAATACCTATGATAAAATACTCTTTTGATAATTCTATAAGTAGTTTTCTATATACTTCTGTAAATGCTAGAATTCCATGTAAGAATACAAGTGGTGGATTTGTATTGTTTCCCATGGTATAGTAATACATAGTTAAATCACTAATTGATTCACTATGCATTTCCGCAATTTTTATAGGTCGGGAAATTTCATATGCAATAATATTTGCACAACTGGCAAACAAACAAAGGACAGATAATAATAATATTTTTTTCATAATAAAAAAACACCCCATATCCCATTTCTCTTCAGTTTTCAATTAATTTTCCAAGGGATAGCTAAAAGTTAAAGGAGTTTTGAGCTGGTGATATTTTTGGTCATCCATTAATTCAGTTATTTCTTCACTTAAAACATCTTCTAATTCAGCAGAGGTAGATGGAAAATTCATACCTAACCATCCTGGTTCCATTCCAGCACGTAAAATAAGCACCTGATGATAAAATTCAACTACATCGCAATTGGGTTGAGAGCAATCTCCATTTATTTGAGCTGGGCTGTTTGGACATTCATTTTCAGGGTGCTGCCACCATACACATTGAGCATTCCTGGTTTCTTTTGCAATTATAGATGACCAATCATCAACTCCAAATTTTTCAGGATATCGAGGGCTGTATCCAAACTGTGTTAAAAAATGTGTAATCTCTTCAACCATAACAGCTATTGCACGCTTATTTGGCTGTGATGCTATTGTTCCCATCCACCAGCTAGGAATAATAATATCATATCCAAGTCGGTTAGAAAGGATTGGTAATTGTTGCGTTTCCCACTTGTTATAATCCGTAGGCATCGCCAGCCATGCTGATTCCCACTTTGAGATATATTTAAATAATGAACTATCATCCATGAAACCATCTAAATCTTGATCAAGCATTTCTGCTAATATTTTTCCTGCCATTTCCAGATATAATATCGGCATATTTTTATCTGCACTTATTAAAACGCCAAAAGGCATCATACAATTAGACATTCCAGATTCCATTAATGCATTTTTAGCATTGATAGAAATGGGAATACTATCACTATCGCAAGAATATGCCTTTAAGGGTGGGACGTTAGGTAAGATTGAAATATTATCATTTTCTTCTTTGTTACAGCCATAGAAAACAAATGTTAGAATAAATAATACCCTCATTACATTTATCATATTTTAATCAATCTTCCATTTCAATAGAAAATACCTTTCTAAACCATATAATATATTACTTTATTAAAAATGAAACATCTCCGAATATATATATATAACAAAGATAATATTTAAACAGACTCGCCAGTTATTACAAGTGTTCCAATAAAATCATTATTGGAACAAGACTGCCAATATTTAACATTTGTTAATCCAGATAATTGAAAAATATCTACCCATTCGAGGACTGATAACATTTTCATTGGAGTTCCTACGTGTTCAGGCCAATTATAACAATCTTTATTTTCTTTATAATAATCTAAACCAATTATTAATCTTCCTCCAGACTTTAGCCAATATTTTTCAATACTATTTACAAGTTCTGAGGGGTTATTCAAATAATAAAAAACTTCCATACTAAAGACTAAGTCTACTTTTTCTTCGGGTATGAAATCCAATAGATCAGATAATATATACATTCCTTTACGATCTAATTTTTTTGCTTTTTTTATCATCTCATCTGCCCCATCTATGCCTAGTGCACTGTTACATAATATTTGACTATTCATATAGCGTACAACCCAGCCATTTCCGCATCCTGCATCAATAAAAGAAAATGATTTATTTAAAGAAGATATACTAAACTGTATCATATCCATTACGGCAGGAGCGTGGGCCTTTTGCATTCCATCATCTTTATTGGATTTTACCCAATCATTAAATACTGTAATTGCTGACTTCATTTAGCTTAGATTATCCTTTAGCATGAAAATAATAATTTTTATCCTTAGAATATTATTTTTCGCTATTTTAAAATAATAATTTTTTTTGTCTTTCTGTACCTGCCAATTTCTATCGAATAGATATAAACTCCAGCTGAAACTGATTCATTATTATTATTATTCCCATTCCATTTAACTGACTTTTGACCAATAGTCTGTTGCCCTTTAAGTAATCTAAGGATTTCTCTTCCCATCATATCGTAAATAATTATACTTACCGTCTCCTCACTTTGTAGGTCATATCGTAAAGTTACTGTTGAGTTGAATGGATTAGGATATGGTGCATAAATATGATAACTTGGTGAATTACTCTTTTCAATTATCGTTGTTTGACTTGAATCATTTCCATCATGATATCCAATGCCACATAATATGTTTTCTGGAGTACTGTGGTGACAATGATCAAAATAATCACAGTTTTCCGGGAACAATAAGCTGTCAGAGTATTCGTAAGTGCTATAATCGTCCCATGCTGCTGAAGACATCCAGCAGGAATTACAAACATCATTCCAAATACTTTGGTCTGATACTTCGGGCCAATCTAGTGTGTCTCCTGGAGCAAAACAAAATCTTCCCACCAGTTCACTGCAATGATCAGCTCCTATATTGCCAAGGCTATCTTCACAATCATCACCATACCATATAGAACCTTGAACGGTACCTGGACAAGCTTCATTCCCAATAACATCCCAAAAAGCATAATTTCCAATTGCAGCAACAGCTGTTGGGCTTAAACATGGCCATGATGCTGTAACCTTAAATTTATTAGCATTCATACCATTATACTCCCATGGAAAGTAAATACGATAGCGTGAACCTTCTGAATCTGAAATACCTGCAATAGTATCTATTGCAATTGAATAAATATTCTCTGGCTGACATGGATTGGTATTAGCATCACTGCAAATATATATGCATGAATCCACAACATTTGGACAAGTCCTCAAATTACTATTATTAAAATGGGTAACATTTCCTTCAATAGTGGAAATTTCATCAGCAGATATAAAAGATGAGATTATAAAAATAGGTAATGAAAAGAATTTTGACATAACAGATGATTTAATTAGCAAATTATAATCATATTCATAAACATAACTAACTACATTCTTAAAGATTTTAAAATGAATTTCATACTTTAATTAACCAAAAACTATCGAATTTAAATTGATTATTATTCAAATGATTAATCTAATATTCTTTGTCCTAAGGAGCCTAGCAATCCAAATGATTATAAAAGAAAATAAGATTGATTTCGTTAACCCAATTATACCGGTACGTAAGAATACTGGCATTTGAATTCCCAAAATAGTACCAGCACTGTAGTAAATATATGGGACCAGGTAACATGTTAAAGTATCAGTACCTGCGGTATTTATAGGTTTATACCAGTTTATTTTCCCCTTTAAATCGGTTATCCAGTGGAGCAAAGTAAAAATAAGTATCGATGAAGATAATGAAATTAATATCCAGGATGGTGTTCCGCTGATTTTATTTATTATAAAATATTTTCGAAGAAATAGGCCTGAAAAAAATGCGATAATTGCTATTATAGAAAGTAAAGTATAGAATTTCCTTATATTCTTTGATATATCGTATTTTTTCAATAATAAAGAAGTTATAATACCTCCAAATGCCAATCCCTGCAGCCCGCCATTACCAGGGATCCAGTTGCTATTTTGCCATGAAAAAATATTATATGAATATCCTAGACTAGATACAATATTCAAAATTATGCAAGCAGTGAATAGAATGACCGCTGCAAGTGTGGATTTTCTAAAAATCAAATATAAAGACGCCGCAATAATATAGACCCACCCAATTAAACCAAGAATACCCCACCAATGAATGCTAAAACCTATTTCAGATCCGTCATTCCCTTTACCTTTATAGATAATAAACAGACAGGCTAGAATAAATATTCCAATAATAGATCTATATCTAAATATTGACTTATTATCATTTTTATTTTTTGGATATTTATTCCATATAGAAAAAATTGCTATTGTACAAATAATGGTAAAAATAGGTTTTGATATAATTGATACATCGTGATTGTAGGTTTCCATATTCATATGAAAAAGTCCCATAATTATCAGAGCTATTGTTCGAAAAAGGATATGTATCCAGATTATGATTGACTTTTGTCCTTGGCTAATGCGATTCTCTATAGCATAAGGAATAGATAATCCCACAATAAAAAGAAACCAAGGAAATATTAGGTCAGAAAATCCAAGGTAATCTTCACCATATTTTGCATGGATCAACCATTTTGGAATATTCGTCAAAGTCCAGAAATCATTTACCCATATCATTAGAAACATTGTTAGTCCTCTAAAAACGTCAATACTTAAAACTCTGTTAGTTAAATTATTCAAAATCCCTTTTAAATAACTTCATTTGATGTATTTATTAGCCAATTCTTTAAAAAGAACCATTTGTTCAAAAGCTAGATTTTTTGATTGATTTGGAGTAAATGAGCGGCAATCAAAACCCAGAACTTCTTTCATAATATTATAAGCATATTCTGTAAAAATAACTGTTCCATCATCTTTTATTTCTTCTATTGAATCAAGCTTCCCTGAGTCTTCATTTATTCTGATAGCTTGTTCTATCGTAATTTCATTTGGAAGATGAATCTCTGCTCCATATGCACTCAATATTACTGGATATCCACCTGGAAGACCATTTGGCCCTGGTGAATGAGTCAAAATCCCTTGATTATAAATTAATGCTTTAAGATTTTTGATAGCGGATGATGCTGATACAGTTGTAAAAGATAATCCTTCTGGATACATCTTGACCGATTCATACATAATTATATCTGTATTAAACTGATCTGTTACAACTTCTCCATTAATCATAATTTTTAAAAAATATGGAGCACCTCCCTTATAACCTGCTTCACGCGGATATACCCAATGTTGATGATGGCATACCAAGCGAATATCAATTTTTGATCTATCAATGCCAGTTTTTTTACTTAAATAAATAATAATGGCCGGAGCAATAAGATCAATATTTCCTACACCAATTGTGGGAGCAAGGCCAATTTTCCCCATAACAGGATTTGTTAAACATGATAATGATGTGTTTATATAATATGGATTTTCTCCAGATTCTTTTATGGCCCTTGCAAGATACATAGCCAATGTTAATTGGCACGGTAACCAGGCACCTAATCCTGCAGAACTTATCTTTTTATAAATATTTTCAGGAAGTTTTCGAATCAAATGCCAAGTATGCAATACTGTACAATTGATAACAGCGATAGGCTTTTCTTTTTTTATTAAATTAGCTGTTTTATCTATTTCTAATAAATCTATTTTTTTTGGAACTAAAACTGGATTTTTCCCATGATGAGCTGCACCAATAGTTGCATTGTTGCATAATAGTTTTACTTTGTTTATATCTAAGTCACCTATAATCCATTCTAGATTATTATCATCTCGGGCAATAAACTCTAAAAGATGAGAGCCAAGATCTCCAACCCCTACTATTAACACTTTTTCCATATTATTATTTATATGCTATAATATTCATAATGCTGCTAAAGAATTAATACTCCAAGCAGTTCTTACCAAATCCTACAATTTAAAGTGCATCTTCTAATTTTGGTGTAATTTCATTTACACTACTTCCATTAATAATTTTAGTTATACCAAATTTAGGATTACCAAATTTGTTCATAAATCATCCTTTATTTTTATTGATTACTATATCGTTTTTTTCAGTAATATATTTAGCCATTGTTCATCTTGGATATCGGGTCTCATATCATTTGTAATCCAATAGGTAATTGCATGCAATCTTTCAACATTTTCTATCATTTTAGTAAAGGATTTTTCATCATAATTATTATAGTATCTTCCTTCAAGCGTACTTGCCCCTCGTCCATATCTGTAAGAAGCATATAATATTCCTTTATCAATTAGAGCATCGCACAAAATACTATAAATATTTTCTGTAATATTTTTTTTAATGTGTAATAATGAAGCACAAGCCCAAATGCCATCAAATTGATTTTGAAAATCGATATCTTCAATTCTCATGAATAACGTTTTCTTTTTCGTTAATTCTGAACTCAATTGCACCATTTTTTGAGAACCATCTAATGAAGTTACATCATATCCATTTTCTAAAAAGTATAGGGTGTCTCTTCCTGAACCACACCCTAAATCCAGTAATCTTCCTCCTACAGGAATATATTCTAGAAATTTATTGTATAGGTCATTTAATTTAATCTTCAAAGTATTCTTAAAAAATTCTTCAGCATTATTATTATAATAATCAATAGTTTTATTCATGGATAAACTTTATTTCAAATACAGAATACTAAGATCAAAAATTTCGATTTATATAGATTTAATTGTTTTTCGCAGTTTTAATTTTCAGTTTTAACATTTTCCTGAAATCATCATCTACGGTAAAGTAATATCCTCTTTCTTCGTGAATGCTAATACCATAAGAATGATATTTCTTTATATGTTTTATAAATGTTTCCGCATCTACTGTAACATTCTCACCCATATTATCTTTAACAATAATTTTACTTTTCACAAATAAATATACTCATCAAACCACAAACAAAAAAGATGGGCATTATAAATAAAACCTTAAGTCTAATTTTAGCTTATATTATTTCTGAATGTTATACAATACGTATGGAAAGTATTACTAACCCAGGTATTCCCAAAACCGTATGGAGCTATTGATAGGTCATTCTGACACCATACAGACTCGGGCATTAAAAGTAATTTTTTTGAAAGTCGCTCAGCTAAATCCCAAGCAAAAGGATAATTATTCCCTTTCTTTTTAATATTCTTTAATATAATTGTAATATATCCATCAGCTTTCAATAGTTTTATACATTCTATATATATATTATATAAGTTATCTAAAAATTGATCGTAGTCCTGTATATTACCTAGATCCTTTTCTGATTCAGAATAGTTTAATTGCAGCCCTTGCTTCTTTCTTTTTGCCTGATTTTCAGCACCTACCATATTCAGCATATTCCAATAAGGAGGAGATGTAACAATATAGTCAATTATTGGAAGATTTATTTCCGCCAGGTTTCTTGCATCTTCATTATATATTTTAAAACTGTTGCTAATAATTTGATTGTATGAATCAACATAATTTTGGCATCTATTATTGGCGATATCACAAAAATATTTACTTAATTCACATCCATATCCATTTCTTTTTGTCATTAAAGCTGCTAATTGTGTTGTGCCTGTTCCAGACATTGGATCGAATATGTTATCATCTACTTTTGTAAATACTTTGATATATTTTTCAATTAAATCTTCAGGATATTTTGCTGGATGAAGTTTTTCATTCTTTTTCCTAGGCTTCGGCTTAAGAATAAACCATGAATTGAAAACATCTTCAAAAGCTACTGGAACACTAGATTTTGTAACAGATTGAAAAAATTGATTCCTTTCAAATTGTTTTAAACCTGATAATTCATCTTTTCTAAAATAAAGACTATAATAAATAGAATTATCAGTCATAAAATGCTCAGTGGTATTTTCAATATTATCATGAGATAATTCAATACATCCAATTTTTTCGTCTTTAAGTGATAAATAAGAACTGATAGATTTTGCTAGATCCCATGCATATGGATATAAAACTCCATCGGATTGGAGATTTTTCATAAAAATTGTGATGAATTTTCTGTGTTGTATATTATTGCTTAAAGATTCAATCAGATCAATGACAATTCTCTTTGTATTAATATAATTATTAAAGTTAAAAGGATCTTCAAAATGATCTAATAAATCGAATATTGCAAATTCAATTTCATTTTGATCTTTTTCATTTTTCTCTAAGATTATACTATGATTTTTTTTGCATAAATTTCTAATTAGATCCGATTTCATTCCAAAGTAAAATATTTTTGATTTCTCTTTATCAGGTTTTGTAAAAAATCTAATATTACTTTCGTATAGATTTTCTCTATCTATATGATGAAACCATGATTTTTGGAACGGTAACCATTCCTTTGATGTTAATAAATTAAATTTGTTCTTCATATTTTGTTNANNNATTATATNNAATAAACATGACAACTACACTTTAACCANGCANATGATTATTTTATNACNTTAAAAATAAATATTATTGCTCATAAATTATTATNTATACGATCATATATNTCGATAGCACTTTCAAAGGAAAACGATTCAAAATAACCATAGCTTCTCATAATAGCCTCAATCTGCAACGAAAGACCAGACTGATAATAGTCAACTAAATAATCTAATCTTTTAACATTCTCTGATTCTGGATCTACACTTTGAATTCTTGATATTGCATTTATTACAGGAATCAATTCATCATTATCAAATTTTCTAATAGCATTCGAAAATTCCTGAAATGCATTTTGCATATCACCTTCTTCTTCTCCAATCATTATATGCAACTGATGGTGGTATTTACTTAAAAACAAAAATGCTTCAACTTTACGTTCTAACACTACCCGCTCTTTTAATAACATACTATTATTACATGATATCACTATCAGTACAAGTAGTAATCCAAGCATATATTTCATTTAAAAACCTCGCAAATTCAATTAATACTATTATTTTATCTTATCATTAATTACAGTTTCTTGGAATAAAATTATGTTATTATAAGCATATTTTTTATAAAAGTAACCATAGTATAGCTTGTATTATTGATATAATTANTTTATGTAAATTATACCTAAGATGAAATATTTCATAATCTTGTCACTTTTATTTATTTCATTGAGCTATAGTCAAAGTCCTATTAACTATAAAACAAAATTAATTGGAAAAGATGGTCTATTATATTTGAAAGATAATGGTAAACCCTACTTTGGTCCAGTATTTTCGAGCTATGATAATGGGAAAACATTTAGTAAAGGAAATTTAATGGATGGAAAATTAGATGGGCTGTGGACTTATTGGCATGAAAATGGAATCAAAATGCTTGAATTAACATGGAAGGATGGGATAAAAGATGGATTATACACAGAGTGGTATGATAATGGTAAAAAAAAACAAGAAGGAACCTATAAGAATGATATAAGAAACTCAGAAATATTCTGGAAAGAGGATAGTTTTAATTCCAGTGAATTAATTTTGTACTATAAATATGGAGATATATTGTTAAAAGGGAACCTAGATGATAATACACTTGATGGCCAATTTATTGAATATGGCTATTTTGGAAATAAAAACATATACCATAAACGTATTTTAAAAAATTATAAAGATGGAAAATTAAATGGAAAATGTATCTATTACTTTGATAATGGCCATGTAAATATTATTCGAAATTATAAAGATGGGAAGCTTGAAGGTGAATGTACATACTTTGATTTAGATGGGAATATATATTGGAAAGGTATCTATAAGGATGACATATTAATTGAAGATAATTCTTTTACCAGTTCAAAAGGACCTTTTAGATTTAAATAGAAAATTATTTTATATCGTTTATTAAATCGATATAAACATTTGAAATACCATCAATAATAAATTGTACTGCAATCACCATTAGTATAATACCCATTAATTTTTGAATTAACCTAGACCCTGATTGACCTAATTTTTTGAATATCTTTGGACTAAATAGAAATATTACAAGGGTTAAAAACAATACAAGCAATATTGAAAATAATAAAATAACCTGTTCGGTTAAACTATCTGCCTGTCCAGCTAATATCATTGCTGCTGTAATCGCTCCAGGACCTGTTACAATTGGTATACCTATCGGGCTGATTGCAATATCTTCATGTTCTAAACTCTCTTCTGTCTCAGACGGTGTGATCCTTGTTCTTGGTGTAATAGAGTCTAGCATCTTAATTCCACTTCGAAAAAATATTATACCACCCATAATCCTGAATGCATCAATTGAGATTGAATATATTGCAAAGATGTACCTACCCAAATATGCAAAAATAACTAATACAACAAAACCAGTAAGGATACCCTTTTTTGCAATTAATTTTTGATCTTTCTCTGGAAAACGTTCAGTTAATGTTAGAAAAATAGGTGCTATCCCAATTGGATTAACAAGAGTAAAAAGTGTAGAAAAACAAAGCAATATAAAATCAATATATTCTGACATATCGTAAATCTAGCTAGTATGTTATTAATATAAAAACTAAGATAAAATGTTATAATATACTACTAAGTCCTTTTTTAATGAAATTTAGAGATCTTAGTTTATATAAATACTTATATTTTGATGTTGTAAATCCCTAAATACTGTAGCTTATGAATTTTCTAATCAATTCCCTAATCTAACATTTTAATATATTAAAATGCGAATTTTGATTGAAAATAAGAATTGTTTGAAGGCTACTTATATCATGGGTAATTTTTTTTTAATAAGAAAGATGACTGGTTGGATAACACCGTGTGATTCTAAATCAATCCATATATTTGATGAAGTTTCTCCAAGGAATAAAGTTAAATTCTGAAGGAAAGTTCTGTCATTCATAAACTGTTAATAATTCATCGAATATTTTTGAACATGGATCAGAAATTTTTTCAAAAATTATTTAAATTTACTTAACTTATTGATTTTATTATTTTTTATATAAATACAATAATACACTTTTGCTTCGAACAGAAATTTCTAATTTATTTAATCAAATGATATTTTTGAAACATTTATAGCTCTTCTGGAAAAATGGTTGNAATAATACTAAACACAACATTTAGACATAAATGTAAATAAACGAACAATAATTATTATAGAAGGATAACCTATATTATAGAAGTTTTGCAGGTTTATTTAATACTCCATCAAATAACTTACTGAAGATAATTATTAAAAATTTAAAACCTATTCACAATTGTATTATAAGAGTATTATTCTACTTATAACCAGATATTATAAATCCTTATATTCTAGAACATATAATTATTTTACTAATTCCTTAATCTTAGCTTTCAATAAGTAAAATTGGATATTTAATCTTAAACGTATACTGATTATAGGTTACTTTTCATTCATGCAATTTTGTTCTAATATGGGTGGACAATGGTAAGGTAACACTGTAATGATTCTACATCAAATTCCATATATTTGATACATATTTAACAAAGACAAATCCAATTTTGGAAAGAAATAACTACACCAAACACGAATCATAGAATTACTCAAAAATATAATTTCACATCAAAAAATAATATCAGTAAAAACAGTGAATTTCCCCCAATTTATTGAATTTAAATAATTTATATAAAACATATTTTTGACTTAGAATAAAAATAACCTAATGAGATTTATTTAATTATCCTATATTTAGAAAGAGCAAAACCATTTGGATAAAAAAGATCAAAGATAAATTTGCCTAATTTTTATCAACAATTTTTATCCATCCAAAATAATGATTTACACCCCTCATTATAAGTATCAATAAAATAATTAGGTATAATTCTATGGAAAGTATACTTGGTATGAAATACGTAAATATCCAGATAAAAACATAAAATAATATAATTGGCAGTATTGCTTCATGTTTTTTAATAGAATTCTCCTGATTAAAATCGTTACCTTTTTCTTCCGCTTGCAATTTTGCAGTCTTAACTAGAAATCTAATAATATTTTGATATATTTTTATCATATACAAAACTACCAACTGCTAATCATAAAAATTTGAAAACTAAATCAATTATTCAATAATATTCATCGCTAGATAAACATTTTTATCAAATAGAATATTTATTAAAAAAAGGATCAGATTTCATTATTTTCTTTACAAAATTCAAATCATTTTTAGTATCTACGCTTATAGCATGACTTTCAACGCACACGGCTCTAATTTTATAGCCTTTTTCCAAAATTCTGAGATACTCGTTATATTCAATTTTCTCAAGGTTGCCCTTATCCCATTTAGAATATTTTAATAAAAAATCTTTCCTAAAAGGAAGAATATGGTATGCTTTCAACAAAGGTGCATTTTTAGTGCGAGAATCAGAAGGAATATCACTTCTTGAGAAATACATTACATTTTTTTGTTCATCAAGAACTACTTTTATATCTGATGGACTGTTTCTCTTTGAAAATTTATTTACGAGAATTGCTACACTGACTTTTTTATCTTTGATTAGAGTATTGGTTACAATATCAATATGCGTTGGATTTACTAAAGCTTCATCTCCTTGGACATTTACAATTATATCAGCATCTATGTTATTTGCAGCTTCAGCAACTCTATCTGTTCCAGTTTCATGATTTGAAGAAGTCATAATAACTTTACCACCATGATCTTCGACAACCTGACGTATTTCATAACTATCTGTAGCTACAAATACTCTGTCCAACAATCTAGAGAGTTTACATCTTTTATAAACATGAACTATCATTGGTATCCCACATATATCTAATAGAACTTTACCAGGTAATCTTGATGATTGAAGACGTGCGGGTATGATTGCTACTGTATTTAAGTTTTCCAAATAATATTTTATTTTTTACTTTTAAACCATTTTACAATATCATTTCCGTACAAACAAGAAACGCCAATTATGCATTGTATCTGATGCGGAGAGGGAGGGATTCGAACCCTCGAATGCGCTATAAACACATTATCCGCTTAGCAGGCGGACGCCTTCAGCCGCTCGGCCACCTCTCCAATTCTTACTGCCAGATCGATGTTAAATTACTGATTATAAACTCCCATCTCAAGAGCATGCATCCAGCATATCTGTTATTTTAGATATTAATGATTCCAGTCCTTCACCACTAATAGAAGATATATCTAATATTTCATCTGTAAACTCATCCCAAGATTTAAAATTATTTAGTTTAAGATCAATCTTTGATCTACAGATAAAAGATGGTTTAAGGGATAGGTCAGGATTATAATCAAGAACTTCTTTCATTAAAACTTCGTATGTGTTGTAAGGATCTTCATCGATAGCCTCAATCAAAAAAATCAATATCTTATTACGTTCAACATGTTTTAAAAACTGGTGACCTAATCCTTTCCCATTACTTGCACCTTCAATTAATCCAGGAATATCTGCCATAACAAAAGATTGATATTCATTGTATTTCACTATACCAAGGTGAGGTTCCATTGTGGTGAAAGGATAGTCAGCAATTTTAGGCTTTGCCGCTGATAATCTAGAAAGGAGTGTTGATTTTCCTGCATTTGGTAAGCCAACCAAACCAACATCAGCAAGAATTTTTAACTCAATTTGAAAAAGACCTGATTCACCTTGTTTTCCCGGTTGAGCCTTTTGCGGGGTCTGATTGGTAGATGATTTAAATCTGGTATTCCCTTTTCCTCCTTCGCCACCGCGACATATAATTATTGTTTCTTTATCATCTACCAAATCGGCTAAAATATTCTGACTTCCTTTCTTTTTTATTAAGGTTCCTACAGGAACCTTAATAATGATATCTTTGCCATTTCGCCCAGTTTTAAGTGCTCCAGATCCATTTTCTCCATTCTCAGCAATGTAACGTTTATGATAACGAATATCCTGTAATGTATGGAGATTATTGTCTGCTTGAAAAATGATATGTCCTCCACGTCCACCATCACCGCCATCTGGTCCTCCCTTAGGAGTATACTTTTCTCTACGAAACGATACCGCACCTCGTCCGCCGTTTCCAGCAGAAAATTCAGCATTGGTAGAATCGATAAACATAATTTATACTGAAATAATTAATATCCTATCAGACTTAGAGAGAGATATAATCGTATAACAATCAGGACATATTAGCCACAATCTCATTACCGAATTCAGAACACTTTAGCATGGTTGCTTCACTCATGAGACGATGGAAATCATAAGTAACACGTTTTAAACCAAGAGATCCTTCAATTCCACTTACTATCAAATCAGCTACTTCTTTCCATCCCATATATTCAAACATCATGACTCCTGATAAAATAAGAGAGCATGGGTTAACCATATCTTTCCCTGCATATTTAGGAGCTGTGCCATGGGTAGCTTCAAATATGGCATGGCCAGTAGTATAATTAATATTGGCTCCTGGCGCTATTCCTATTCCTCCTACAATTGCTGCAAGTGCATCAGAAATATAATCTCCATTCAGATTTGTTGTAGCAATAATATCATATTCTGCAGGACGCAACAAAATTTGCTGAAGAAAAGCATCAGCTATTACATCTTTTATAATAATTTCTTTTCTACTATNGTTGATAATTTGCCAAGGACCACCATCAAGATCTTTTGAATTATAATTTTCTCTTGCTACTTCATAACCCCAGTCTCTAAACGCACCTTCAGTATATTTCATTATGTTACCTTTATGAACTAGAGTTACTGAATTACGTTTTTTATTAATTGCTTCCTTAATGGCAGAATTGACCAAGCGATACGTACCTTCTTTTGATATGGGTTTAACACCAAGACTTACCGTATCAGGGAAACGAATATTTGAGACATTCATTTGNCTAATGAGAAACGATTTCACCTTTTNAACTTCATCNGTACCATTCATCCATTCAATNCCAGCATANATATCNTCNGTATTNTCTCNAAANATAATCATNTCNACNAGATTNTGGNTTTTTNACTGGAGANGGNACACCNNGAAACCANCNNACNGGCCTAACACATGCATAAAGATCCAGTTTTTGTCGAAGCGCAACATTCAATGATCTAATTCCTCCACCTACGGGAGTAGTTAAAGGACCTTTTATAGCCACGGTATGATCCAGGATGGTATCCAATGTTGATTTAGGAAGCCAGTCACCATTAATATCATGGGATTTTTCGCCTGCCAAGACTTCAAGCCATTGGATTACTTTTTTACCTCTATATGCCTTTTCAACTGCACTATTAAAAACATTAACAGCTGAATTCCATATATCTGGACCAGTGCCATCTCCTTCTATGTACGGTATTGTAGGATGATCTGGAACATTGAGTACACCATAGGCCATTTTAATTTTATTTTCTGTCTTCACTTCCCTGAACTTTCTTTTTTTGTCTTTTTACTTTTTGGTTTTTTTTCAGCTTTTGTTTTTGGCTTTTTATGATCTTCAGAATTATTATTCTTCCCTTTATCAGTATAATCTGTTAAATAAAATCCTGAACCTTTAAATATCAATCCGGTACCACCGCTTATTAATCTCGTAACAGTAGAATCTTTTTTTTTACAATCTGGATGGTGCTCTAGCGGCCTAGAAGACATAGTTTGAAAATATTCAAATCTTTCTCCACATTTATTGCATATATAGTCGTACGTTGGCATTTCAGAATTATATAAATAATATGATCACTTTAATTTAAAAAGAATCATTATTCAAACTTAGATAATAAAAGTTCTCTCACTGGAACTGGTACAAATTCATCAATCTTACCGCCATGTTTTGCTACGTCCTTTACAACGGTAGAATTAAGATGTATATATTTTTCATCTGGCATCATAAATAGAGAATTAATATCTGAATTTAAATGGTAATTCATCATAGCCATCTGGAATTCAAATTCNAAATCGCTCACATGNCTCAATCCCCTNATAATAGCAACNGCTTCATATTTACGAGCATATTCAACTACTAATCCGTTAAACTNTTTAGCTGAAACATTATCAATATCTGAAGTTGAATCAAGNATTAANTNAACCCTNTCNTCAGCNGAGAGNAGGGGANTTTTNTCGGGATTGACAGCAACTAAGAAAATCAATTCATCAAACAATTTNGAGGCCCGNGATGCTATATCAATATGCCCATTATGAATTGGATCAAATGTTCCAGGATAAATAATTCTATTCATTCCTTNGTCCAAATAAATATTTGTTTATCATTAATAGAAATATGATCTACATTGGTATATAAATGATGACTGGAAGCACATTCTAGAACAAATTTACCTTTATTATTTAATCGTTTTAGAGTCGTTTTTACCAACATATCTATATCATACCTTTCGTAAGGTGGATCAGCAAAAATAAGATCATATGTTTTACATTGTTTCAGATATTTGATAGCATCAATATATTTATATTGGAAATATACTCCATTAAATTTTCTACTGTTATACCTCAACATTTCTATACATCTTTTATTATTTTCCACCAATGTCACAAATTTTGCACCTCGACTCGCAGCTTCAAAACCCATTATACCTGTACCCGCAAAAAGATCGAGTACAGATTCAAAATCATATGGAATCAAACGATCAAAAATTCTTTTTCTAACTATAGTTTGCGTAGGACGATAAGGAAGCTTTTTAGATGTGAAGATTTTTTTCCCTTTAAATCGACCAGATAAGATACGTAACACTAGTTAATTTTTTAATAATGAAAGATAAAATCCTGCTCTTGGAGCAGGTTGAGCATAAGAATTAAATAAAACAAACTTCCTTAATAAAATTCGTTCTCCACTATTCGAGAGGATTGCACTGGCCTGTAAAATATTGGATTTATCTCTTGCCCATAATAAAAGAGGTTCATATATCTGATTTTCTAAAAATATTTGATCGAAATATTTTAAGCTATAATCTGTCAAGGACGTATCTAGTTGTTTAAGTAAATCATCTTTAGACATTTGTACGATACCATGATCAACTGCTGCCATATCAGGCATATCAAAAGTATAGTACCATGAAAAAACAGTGCTGTCAGTACCCAATGGTTCTACTGAAAATGAAGTAGGATCTAATTCCAGTATATTTTCAATATTTCGATTTATACCACTGTTATATTCCATACTAGCAAAATTCTTAGTAATTGTAAGACTATTGTACCTTTCTAAGTCAGTTTGTATAAAAAGTTTTAATAACGCATCTGAAATTGCTTGAGATTCTTGAATAAGCTTTGCTGATGCTTTAATGACAGATTTTTCAATTTGGTTTGCCCTTTTAACTTTAGATCTTTCTATACTGTAGGTTTTATCCTTACCGAATATTGGAAGATTCAACTCTTCTCTTAATTTTACATATTGAAAACCAATAAATCCCATTACTATGACAATGACTGCTGCTAAAAACCAGATTTTATCAATTGGCTTATCAGAGTCTACCTGTTCAACAATATCTAATATATTATCGCCATTCTGCTCAGCATCCTTTTCCAATCTCTTTTCATTTGCATCAATAACTGCTGTAAAGAAAAATTCAGTTATACCAGGTTCATTAAAAAAATTGAATGAAAAATCAGTGGATATACAGTTGATTGCCTGAGTGATAAGGCTACCTTCATAGTAAGGAATACCCTTATTACTAATATTATAAGTTTCAATATCAATGTAGGAAAAAGGTTCAGGAGACCTAAAATCAGATTTTTGCCAAGATGAAATAGCCTGGCGACCAAGCTTTTGAGGACAAAAAACTGGAATATCATCTAATTCTGATTCTTCCAAGCCAAGCGAAGAAAGGGTAACCTTATCATCTTCTGTTGACATAATTATTCTAGGTGCTCCAGCAGAAAATCCAATCTTTCCCATTGAAAAACGATTATTTTGAACTTTATAAAAAGTATATCTATTCCCAAATCTTTGAATCATTGCGACTTCAGACATGCCAGTTCCATCTAGATACATTGAGCTTGCAGGGCCCATCCAAGCTGGTATAGCACCCAATTCAATAATAGATAATTTCAAAGTTCGAGATAATGCGAGAGGAACATTGCAAATATGAAGAGTTTCATCTCCCGGAAGGTAAACTTGACCAAAAATTTGCTGCTTTTGATCCTTGGGTTTTCTCTTTTTAGCCTCTACCCAGTGAATAAAATCCCAGTAATCATCACGAGCTAAATCTTTTTCAATTTTCAATGCACTATGGTTTAAAAAAATATCGGGGACGATTACTATTACATCTTGTCCATCTATAGCATGCTGCTCTGACATCATCCTTAGGGATGGTGCTAGAATGGTATTCAACTCTGCTTCATTATATAGTATGTTTGTAATTGATTCAGGAAACTCTATTTTCGAAAGTGATTTAAGAGTTTTATCACTTCCTTTAGGTTCCCAGACACCGCAAAGCAAAAAATTATCA
Organism: Fidelibacterota bacterium; assembly: GCA_002718285.1. The sequence goes on along the minus strand of PBAR01000006.1, from coordinate 41,215 downwards.
GATAGTACCAGCCCAATCATATTAGACTATTTCAATCCCAGCTTCGGATTCCATCTTTTATAACACCATGGTTATTAGCCTTAAATGAAAATAAAAAATATCTTGGTTTTTTTACAACCTCATTAATTGGACTAGAAACTCTTAAACTACTGCCATCATCTGAAATATTGACTTTATAGGAATCTTTAGTTAGTGGACAATAGTAAGTAGATGAATCTGGTAAAAATGTTTTATAATATTCAACAAGCTCAATACGTTTTACTGGTTCAACTTTTACAACACCATTAAAATTAGGATCATTTTGGAAGGAAAGTAGTTCTCGCTTTCTAATAAATATGGAATCGCTTCTATCTAAAGCATCATCATAAATAGCTATTTGTAATGTAGTATCCAAAACTGTATCTCTTCGGAAAGTTTTAAAACCAAATGTGGTATCATATTCAAATGAAAAATCTTCATATATGTCAACAATATATTCTTTGCCATTAATTTTAATCAACTGTTCTTCTATAAACAATGAGTCGGCAACGACAGAATCCCTCGCAGCATTCACTAAATTCATTGCTTCAAGAAAATTAGGATTAAAATTTCCAGTGATACTCTTATGAAAAGTTTCTATATCATATAGGTTATTCATCCTAAATCTACTTTCTTTCTGGTAATAATTTTCCTCTTCCCATATTGCTACAGGAACGTAAATAACAATAATCAACAGAAGAATAAAAACTATAATACATACTTCAAGTAAGTCTGTTTTATGTTGCTCTTTTAATTGCATTAGTCTTTCAAATCAATCAATACTTATTACCTAGAATATATGTGCCATAAGAGCACCAAATAATTTTACAATTACTAAACTATCAGGAAGCTCAAGAAGCACCATAATTTATTGCCCCTCTACTGCACTAATATTAATCAATTCTAAGCCATCTTTAATATTTTTTTCTGATATATTTACTAGGCAATTATTTATATCTAATAATTCAATATAGTTATTTCATGTTATATTATTAAAATTGAAAATTAAACAAAAATGATTCCAACTTTTATTAATTGGCAGTAAATCTATAATTATTAAACCAGAGATATAAATTATTTATAAAGAAAAATATCTTTACTAATTAATTATCAAAGATCAATTTTTCTATATGGATTTCTAATTGGATTTAGCTCTTTATCAAGTCCTTCCATAAGTTTTCTTTCACTCCTACTTATTTTGGAAGGTGTGAGAATCTGAATTTTCACAAGTTGATCTCCTCTAGATTTTCCCCTAAGTGCAGGAAACCCCTTTCCTCTCATCCGTAATACCTGTCCCGATTGGATACCTACTGGAATTTTTAATTCTGCTTTACCATTGACAGTTGGAACGTCAATCTTTCCTCCTAATACTGCTGTAGGGTATGATATCATCAATTCTAGAATTATATTTTCACGATCACGAACAAAATACTCATGCTCTTTCTCTGAAAAGACCACAATTAAATCGCCAGGACTACCATTAATATCTTCATGTCCTTGCCCATTTACAGTCATATAGTTTCCATCTTCAACCCCTGCTGGTACTTTTATTTTGATGGTTTCTTCCTTTGTAATCATTCCATCTGGACCAGATCCAGGTGGACGATTACCAATTCTTTTTCCAGCACCCTCACAATGTGGACATACAGATGATGATCTCATTTGCCCTAGTATAGTATTAGAAATTTGAGTTACCTGCCCCTGACCTTTACATGTTGGGCACGTGATAAATTCAGAACCTGGAGCAACTACAGAGTGTTTTATTTTTATTTTCTTTTCAATTCCATCTGCTATTTCTTGATAATTTAATTTTAATTTTATTCTAATATCTTTCCCTCGACTACGATTACTACGATGTCCTCGACTACTACCAAAAATACTCTCAAAAGGACTTCCACCAAAAATATCTCCAAACTGGGAAAAAATATCATCCATACTCATATGGATTCCTCCACTAAAACCACTGGTCCCGCCCTGATCTCCCAATCCAACTCCTGCATGTCCAAATTGGTCATACTGGTTTCTTTTCTGGTTGTCACTTAACACGGAATATGCTTCAGCGGCTTCTTTAAAAATTTTTTCTGCCTTCTTATCATCTGGATTACGATCTGGGTGGTACTTCAATGCCAACTTTCGATATGCCTTTTTTATTTCATCTTGAGAAGCAGTATTTGATACACCTAATATTTCATACAAATCTTTCATTTCTTATTCACTATAACTTTAGCGTGACGAATTACTTTTTCTCTATAAGTATACCCTTTTTCAAATACTTCAAGAATAACATTTTCATCCTGCTTCTTATCTTGCTTTGTCATCATAGCATCATGTAAATCAGGATCAAGAATTTCTCCTTTATCACCATATGGAATGATTTCCAATGCTTCAAAATATTTTCCTATTTTTGAGTTTACCATATTTAGACCATCCAGTAAAGATTCATCAACATCTTCTTTTATTGTTTTAGTAGCGATCAGCATTCGTTCTAAATCATCAATTACTGGCAAAAAACCTTTGATTACTTTCTCACCATCAAAAAGTAATAATTTTGAGATTTCTTCTGATTTTCTTTTTCTGAAATTATCAAACTCTGCTTTAAGCCTTAGGTAGCGATCCTCTAATATTTGGTTTTCCTTCTTTAACCTTAATATACTATCTTGTTCTTTCCTTTTAACCTTTTTTATTCCATTTTTATTAGCTGGTTTTGATTTTTCTTTTTTATTCTTAGCTACAGTTTTTGGCATGATAGTCCTCTGAAGTATAATTTAATCTTAAGAAAATTATTATGAATTTAATTATCTCGTATTTCCTGTTATAGCGGATAGGTAACAAATATTTTATTTTAATATACTGGATATAGCTCTATAGCTACCTATGGTTGTAATAAAAGCTGATAAAGCAATAAGCTTAACCCATATTATAGGATCAAAACTTAATCGAATTCCCCAACTTGTAAAATTGGCCAATATATAATTTCCTGTCTCTATTGTACCAATGAGAATAGGAAACGCAAATATTGATGATAATATCGCAATAAAAAAGCCTTCAAAAATAAAAGGCATCTTTATAAACATCCTAGTTGCACCAATCATTTGAAGCGTTGTAATTAATTCTTTTCGAGAATAAACAGATAATTTTACAGTATTATAAATAACTAAAACCGCTACCAAAATAACAATACCGGCAACAAAAGGTAACTTGTTCATGATACGATAATACGTTCTCTCAATCTTTCGGATCAGACTTCCCTGATATCGCACTTCTGCTACTCCATCCATAGAATTTATCTTATTTACAATATTGTCTGCTTTCACTGGTACCTTACTAGTTCGAACAATATTAATGACCGCACTGACTGGAAGTGGATTATAGCCTAATATACTAAGAATATCTTCTCCAAACTGATCTTTAAATATCCTCATTGCATCTTCCTTATCAATGAGAGTAACAGTACGAACACCATTAATTTTTTTTATCTTATGAACCAATCCTAATGCTTTTTCATTTGGAATATCTTGATCAAAAAATACTTCAATTTTATATTTTGCACGAAGATATTGCAAAATCTCATGAGTATTCTCCCCTATAGAGAATATAATTCCTACAAAAAATATCGCTAAAAACAAAGAGAAAACAGCAGTAAAGGACGTCATCTTGTGACGCCAGATATTTTTAAACCCTTCCGAAAATAGATAAAGAATTTTATCCATTACCCACCTCTAAGTACTCCACTTTTTATTTCAAGTATACGTCGGCCCCTACCTTTAATAAGGTTATAATTATGCGATGCCATTAAAATAGTGGTACCCATTTCATTTATTGTTTCTAGTAATCTTACCAATTCAAATGAAGCTACTGGATCTAGATTNCCAGTTGGTTCNTCGGCTANTAGNATATCNGGTTCTTTAACAATAGCACGAGCNAGACAAGCCCTTTGCTGTTCACCTCCNGATAATTCAGTNGGNAANTGATCAATTTTTGATTCCAATCCTACTAGGTCCAATGCTTCATCGACTCTATCAATAATTTCTTTTCTTGGAAATCCAAGTGCATGCAGAGGAAGTGCAGTATTATCGAAAAGGTTNCTATCNCTTAGAAGTTTATAATCTTGAAATACCATACCTACAGATTTACGAACCATAGGAATTTTTCTAGATGTAATATTACTCGAAGAGTACTTTCCAACTAAAACAGTTCCAGCATCAGGTAAAAGATCAAAATATATAAGACGCATTAATGTGGTTTTCCCTGAACCAGTGGGACCAATTAAAAATGCAAATTCACCATCATCAATTCTAACATTCAAATTATTAACACCATTGCCTTTACTATGGCTATAGGAGGCGTTTTGAAATTCAATCATCTCCAAAATTAACAAATTTGATACTAGAATAATATGAACAATCAAATATAATATTTTTACTAATTATAGTTTAGATGTTTAATATTTAACATGTACAACTTAGCAATTATTTTAGATTTCATAATAGTTATAGTATCTATTTTAATGTTATGGAAAGGAGCAGACTGGTTAGTAGACTCCTCCGCTGAAATAGCGCACTCTTTAAAAATTTCCGATTTAATAATTGGTCTTACAGTAGTAGCNTTTGGGACATCNGCCCCAGAATTTGCGGTAACAATAAGTGCTGCAGTTTCTGGACAATCTCAGATTAGTATAGGAAATGTGATTGGTTCAAACATATTTAACCTTGGATTCATACTAGGTGGCACAGCATTAATTAGGCCCATATCAACTTCACCAAAAATTTTTAATAGAGATGGATTATTTTTACTTATTTCTACAACTATTATTTTCTTTATGTTTTTTGGTTTTGACGGATGGACACCAGATGATAATTATTCCATTATAGAAGGAAGTTTTTTATTTTTATTACTTATTTCATATATAATATTTCTTTTCATAAAAAAAGATCTAGTTGAAGAAGTTCACCCTCATAATGCAACTTGGAAAACTTACATTTTATTCATTATTGGATTAATCTCTATAGTTGCGGGTGGACATCTTATGGTGACTCACGCATCAAATATAGCACGCTATTGGGGAGTATCAGATTGGATTATAGCAGTAACTATAGTTGCTGCCGGGACATCAGCACCAGAGCTGGCCACTTCTATCACTGCAGCGATAAAAGGACGACATGGTATTGCATTAGGAAATTTAATTGGGAGTGATCTCTTTAATCTCCTTGGTGTACTAGGTTTGGCTGGAATTATTAACCCTACAATTATTCAAGAAGAAATTTATATGAGTGTTTTTAACCTCATCATGATGGTTGGTTTGGTTCTATTTATGATAAGAACTAACTGGCAGATATCTAGGATACAAGGCGGAACCTTAGTCCTAATTAATCTCATAAGATGGTATTTTGATTTCGCTTCTTAATTAAATATAACTTATTCTTATTAATATAATTCCATACTGGAAGAGATACCATGTATCGAATTGTCTTATTTTCAGCCCAGCGGGTTCGAATCGTATTTGATGATATTTCAAAACGAGGAATGTTAGCAAAATGCACTTTATGGAGTATCCAAGGTGCTAGATCACTTGGACGAAAACCAGGCCTAATAGCTACTATAACTTGGCACTCATTTAGTATTTTCCTTGGATTTCTCCATGTATGAAATTTTAATAAGGTATCACTTCCGATCAGGAAATAGCAATCTTTTTTATCAAGATTAAGATTTTTTTTTATGGATTGAATAGTATCAATTGAATAAGAAATTCCTCTTCGATTTATTTCAGCATCTGACATATCAAAATTGGGATTATCTTTAATTGCTAATCGAAGCATATCTACCCTTCGGTCAACGGGAGTTATACTATTTTTATGCGGTGGTTTATAAGCAGGTACAAATAAAATCTTATCAAATACTTCTTCTTCAAATATAGTTTGAGCTATTAATAAATGACCTATATGGGGAGGATCGAATGTTCCTCCGAAAAGACAAATTTTCATTTAGATTTCCCATTTTTGGTTACCATTTTATTTGCTTCGGAAATTGAAATAAGTGCTTCGTCATAAAGATTATTTTCTTTTAGGATCTTCTCATATTTTAATAGATGACTTTTTGCATCATCAAGATTAAAGGTTCTAGCATAGGCTTTAATAGTCCATAATATAGTATCATCTGCTACATCAGTATCATAATAGATATCATTTACTCGCTGAAAAACCATTCTTGCGGATTCATATTCTTCCATTTTCATATATAAAATACCAGTTTCAAATTCTTTTTCCCCAACTTTATTTCTTAAAATATTTATAGATGATAAAACTTCATTCTTATATGAAGAATTTGGAAAATCATCCAAAAATTCTTGGAATCTTTCCAGTGCCTTTTCAGTATAGGTTTGATCATGATAGTAACTTGGTGACTCAATACGGTATGCTTCACAGATTTTAAATCTTGCTTCTTCAACAAAAGGGCTAAATGCCATTTTTCGCGTTAATTTTTCATACTCAGAAATGGCCAAAATATATTCCTTATTTAAAAAATAAGCTTCNCCAAGATANAATTGGGCATCATCACCATATTCTGTTCCTGAGCCTTGAATTAAAATAGAAGAAAATTCATCTTGCGCACGTAAATATTTTCCATTTTCAAGAAATTTAATTGCTTGATCAAACCTTTCTTCAATTGTACTATCTAAACCAACTTTTGTACNAGNACAATTNNAAATTCCAAAAANTAGAGTNCATAAATAAAGGATTTTAAATATTTGGATCATTTTAAAATAAAATTGTAAATGATAATCCTCCTACCCCTGCAAAATTTTTAGGATTATATAGTAAACTAAAGTCCATATCAATCTTATTAGATTGTTTTACCTTATCAATGGATTTTCTTTGATTGGATAATACAGCATCCATTCCACTTAAAATATGGTTAAACATAAGTGCACTAATACTAAACTTGGCAATGCTTAACCACTCATTAGATTCTTGTCGTTGATTAAGGTAATTATTTTTATATGGAGTTTTGATTACGATTTCTACGGTGTCACCTACATCTTTTTCTTCCCAATACCAATCACTACTGGCATCAGACCANCCNCCAAGAAATTGATCGTATTTACCTATATTTTCATAAAAGTGTCTATCACGTGCAATAGTAACTTCACTGCTCTCTGCCCAATATGGATAGACTTCCAAACTATCAGAACTAACAAAAGGACCATATTGTTCTTTTAATGCTCCATCCAGTACTAATATTAAATCGTGTGTTCCAGTTAAATTCATCAATGCTGAAAATTGACTCCAGCGTCTGCCATTATTTTCTATGCTTGGCGGAGATAATTTATTTGAAACCCAATTTCCCAAGGTCCAATTCTTATCTGCAAATGACTGAAATTCATCCTTTATAGTTTCTGCTCGGTTATTGCACATCGCCCATGTCAAAATGCTAGTTAATTCAATTCCTAGGAATGCTCCTGATTTCCAGATTGGTTCACTATTATAATATTGTCCTGCACCTGGTAAAATCAAAGACATCAGCAAAGGTTTTCCAGGATATTCCACAATTTTATTTTCTTTAGTGATAATAGAAACTGTATCTTCTTGATTAGGACTAATATTATTAATCCCCTTTGCAATCCCTACTGAATTAATTAGCAATACAATTGAGTTAAAAATCAAATAATATTTTAAAATATACTCTAGGTTCTTTTTCATAGATAGTCTGACTGTTATTTAAAACATGTTTATTTCTTNCAATATCCAACGGTTGGTGATATTCCGCTTCTATTGCAGTAGGGAAATTATAAAAAGAAAAGCCATTCATCCGCCATTGAATTCCAAATGATTTTTTCCATACATTATCATCTATTGAAGACCAAGCATCTCCAATTTGGAAAATAGCACCAATTGTACTATTTTGAAAAATCGTCCACATTACAGGATAATGTTTCTCTTTGAACAGCGGAATTCTAATTGAATATTCAGCCAATGCTTTTCTTGTACCTTGGATACTGTAAAATGGATATCCTTTTAATCCAGGAAGACCTCCAAGATAAAAATGAAAAAAAGAATCTACATTATTATCAGAAATCCATCCTGCTTCGGTCTTTATAGACATAGTCCATCTTTCTAACCAGGGTAATTTACAATGATATGAAAATCCGAGCTGTATTCTAGCCAAATCATAATCCACAAAATTTTCGGTTAAAGTACCTGAATTAGAAAAGTTTAAACCTTTTATAAATTTATTCTTCTCAAAATCAGTATTAAACCAAATTGTAAATCCATTTGATGGATTTATATTAGTATCCAATCGATTTTTCACAACATCTATCTTCCAATAAGTACTTAAGACCCAACCTCTGAAATAATCATACGAAGCACCGGCTTTTATATTTTCTGTTGAAATTTGTTCATTAACAAAGGCCCTATACCACTCCCTTGATAAGTAAATTTCCAATAAACTGCCAAAAATAGGTACTTTAAAACCTCCTTTTAATTGAACAAGTCGAAATTTTATATCATCATTAATAGGGTATACTCCTTGATACAAAGTCGAGTCACTTGTATTTCGAGTGATATAATAAGTCTCAAAAAAAAGTGTGGGATAAAACCTCTTGAATTCGAAATTAAAAAATAAATCAGTATCAGTGATTTGATTTATTGAAGCTCCACCAAACAATGATAAACGGTTAATTATTTCGCTTGAATAAAAATAGAAACCTGGTTTAACAGTACCATAGTCCAACATTATTTTAGGCATAAAAAACATTTCAGTAAATTGATCATTATACTGTTTAGCAATTGTTGGATCTGGTTCGATTATCACAGGATCTAATGGTTGCTTTATTTTATTAAATGACTCTGGATAACCAACCAAGTCATAATCTATAATATCTAATGTATCCAATATCGCTATAGTGTATGATCCATTTTTATACAATGAATACAATACTTTATTTTCTTCATTTATATCGGGCATAAACGCACCACCAGTAGTATTAGTAATAAATCCCAAAGTACTATCATTAGGATTCACAAGATATAAATTATAGATCCCTGTACGATCATCGGAGAATAATTCCAAATTATTAATGGATATTGCCATATTGCGTTCGTCCCATTGTGGGTTATTTAAAAGTGGCTTTGTTTTATTAGTAATCAAATCCAATTCCCAGATATCACGATAATGGTGAGTAGTTATATCAAAAGTTAAAGTATTTTTATTGGCTGCATATGATAAATAGCTTATCATGGGCCGTTCCTTGAAATCGGTAATTTTATTTGATTTCATTGTTTTCAAATCTAATATGTATATATCCTGACCACCATCATAGGTAGATAAATAAGCTAACGAACTATCTTTCTCAATAAAAACTGGACTAAATGCTCTTGAGTTATAGGTTAAGCGTATTTCTTTTTTTGTATCAAAAAAATAACAATAAATATCATAAAATTTGGAACCTTCTTTATTAGGAAATTTTGGTTTTTTACTATAAAAAATTTTTTTTCCATCAGTATGCCAACTTGGTGCGGAAAAAACAGAGCTACTAATCTTTTCTGATTTTTTAGAATCTATATTATAAATATATAGGTCNGTTTGTCCAAAAAAGTCATTATCTTTGTTACTCAAAAAAGNAAAAGCATTATTACCAGGTTTCCATTTCGGAAATATATTGGTAGTACCGTTAGTAATCAGTTGATTCCCTTCTAACAAATTCATTTGAATAGGTTTAGCCAATCTTTGATATTTGGAACTTATTTCCGAAAGAAACGATTCATATAATTCTTCACCATCTATNCCTATTACATTTGTAATAGTTTTATTAATCGAATATTGCCATGGCTTTGATAATTCAATCATTATCTCTTTAAATATATTTGATCCATAACGTGATACGATATACTTAGAAAAGGCAAATCCTGAGTTATAAGTTGATTCGTTGCCAATACCTCTCTTACCAAAAGTATTTATTTCTGTAAAGGATAATAAATTATTATTTAGTGAACGATCCCTAAGCAACATATCTCGATGTGTATCCCAATGATCCCAGTCTGCACCATCGTACATAAATTGTGCAGTCCCTTCTGCTAACCAAGGAGGAACTACTGTACCAGGGATTGGATAACTAACTAAAGCATTTGGAAAACCATAAAGAACATCTGGTCTTTTCTCTTTTTCATAATTCATCAATTGTATATATCCACCTGGTATTTTTGTACCTGCTTTCATTGCTTTTTGTAATGAAATAATGTGAACAAATTCATGGGTAATAACATTTTGTAACCAACGATGACTACCTCGAAGTTCAAAATCTAGTGGTGATGCCCAAATAACAATTTTATTATCGTAATAATATGCAGCACCATTTGAATAATCATCTGGATCCTTTAAAATAATATGAGTTTTACCAGATGGTTCAAAATCATAAAGTTTTGTTACATTATTATAGATTTTTTCAGCAACAGTTGCTGCTTCTCTTGCTGTTGCTTCCGTTTCATCATGAAAGTGAATCTTAAAATGACTGGTTTCAAAAGAATACCAATTAAATTCGGGATGATTATATTCAATATTAGAATATAAAAAGGATATTGAAATAAATATAATTAATCTAAATATGCACATTAATTAATAACTGCAATTTTAACTATATTAGTATTTATGTTTTTATCATTAACGGCAGAGACATGCGCAAAATACATGCCAGATTCTATATTCGTTACATCCCACTCCCATTCAGATACCTGCTTCCCAGGATTTAGATTACTCTTTTCAAATTTTTTAACGAAATAGCCTGCTAAATCATATATAATAAGTTCAATATTCTTAGCATTTATTGATTCTACTCTGATTTTACTAAAATTTTCTCTAATTGGATTTGGATAGCAATATGATCTAATTAAAATTTTTTCATTTTCTAAATCTACAGTATAATCAAGTGATACTGTTCTATTTCTACCCCAGTTTCCATTCTCAAAATTCCATTCATTACCTTTTGATGCAGTTTTTTTGTCAAAAGCATATATAGCTGATGTTGTTATAACTGCATTTTTATCCATAACAGCGTCAATAGAAATTAATTTATCTTTTTTTGTTGAAGCTATTCTATATAAAATTTTTCCTAGATAATCAAATATAATTATTGAATTTGACACATCCTCCTTACCTATTATCTCTGGATGATGATCACCAATTAAATTTCGAGATAAAACAGGAGCAATGAGCTGGATTTTTAATGGGAATCCAGGCATAAGTGTTAAATCTGAATTAAATGCAAATAGGTTCCCACTATCTTCCAAGGCCAAGAGATTTAAGCTACCATCCATATTTAAATCTATTCCTGCAAGATATTTGAACTTTTTTTCTGTCCACTTTGTTACCGTACTATTAAAATTTGTAACTGAAATTCCTTGGCCACTCAAACCGATACTATAATGATATGAGGATGGGAAAAATACCTTTTTTGTATGGATATCCCATTCATTAAGCGAAAACAATTCTGGCTCTTTTGTAGCTGTATGATCAAAATAAATTTCATAGATAATCGAATCTAATATTTCTGATGAAACAAATACCATCGTATCCAAATCAAACATATACTTATAATGTAATCGTTTGGTGTAAGTACTTCCGTATTCTATTATTTTTATAGAAGTGCTGACATCACCGATTACATAGCCTATATATAGATCGTCACTTTCAACATTAACAAAATATTGACGATCTTGAACATGATTTTCATGGCAAAACCAGAGAGAATCTTTTCCTCCAATAAATTCTGATATACCATCCTTGTTAAAGTCAAATATTGAACGTAGGAATAATGTGCTATCTGGAAAACCTGGCATAATTAAAGAATTCGATATTGAGAAAGTCATACTATCACCAGGTTTACCTATATCGTTAATAACAATGAAAGATGAAGCTCCATTATTAGCGGATGTATTTGGAAAAGTTGAAGGCCCGAATCGGAGTTTTGGTCCTTTTATTTTAAAGTTAGAACGATAGTATTCTTCATTACCTTGAAACCACATATCTCCAAAATATCCTGTAGATGGATCAGCAAAGAGAAAAAATGATGTATAACCTATATCTTGAGCACCATCAGCTTCTTCTAGGTCAACTCCCATTCTATTAATATTTGAATTTATAGTATAATCATCCAAACTTATATCAATAACACTATGATCAACATGCCATATAAGTAAGCCAGCAGCAGGCAAGCCAAGATCATAGTCAGGAATAAATGTAATAACACCATTATCGTCTTTTTCAATTTCAACGCTATCAAATAATATCTCTACGATTGGGGGATATCTATTATCACTAGATGAACTCCAAATATTATATCTGATTGAATCTATACTAACCCCATCATATACAAAATTGGTCCTATTTTCTATGAAAAATGATTCAGTTTCATAGATAGGAACTTCTACTATTTGCCCCCTTCTCCTTGAAAGCAAAGTAATTAAAGAGTCATTTGATATCTGAACTGGTGTTTCCCAACCTGCATAGTATCTACTCCATGCTGAAGGAGGTGCGGGGATAAGTCCCCTCCCATTATTAGACCCCTGATCCATAAGTCCAAAAACTCCTATACCACTCTCACCTGTATCAATATTCCAAAGCGGAGGTAAGCCGATTGCAAACCCTAACATCAATGCAAAAGTTCCCGTAAGCCCATACTGGAAATCACATGGCTCTAAAGATTCAGAAAACATATCATTGGATATATTATAAAGTAAATGATTTTGGGTTTCCGGAAGTAAAATTCCTTCTTTAATTAATGCATCTCCTAATTGAATACCATCTACGCCAAGATGTTCAAATATCATTTTATTATCTATAAAAGTGGATGGAATATCTTCTGGCGTAAGATCTAAAAATGGTAACGAAAAATCTTGACCTATACCAGCATGAAAAATAACTACCTGATCAAAATTAGAAAAATCAATACTATCTAGATTATAGGCTTTATCTAATGCATCTTTTAATAAACTAGTTATTCGTTTTTCTTTTATATCATCTTTATTATAAGGATGATAATAATTCAAATGGTTTTCTAATTCATAGCTTGCTTTATTAGAAGCAGGATAAATAATAGAATTATCCAAATCTATACCAAATTTTCCATATGAAACAGATCTAAAATAAGCGTCAACTGCTTTTAATTGTGATTGGAAATAAAATTTATCATGTGGAGGAGGATCAATTGTATATACACCGCATTGAATTCCAAAAGATTCTTCAAGGAATTTACCATTTCCTGTTGTACTTGCTAATTCATCTTCTAGAAAAGAAACACGTAAAGCGCAGATTCGATAATTTCCTATTATTTCACTAAATAAAATACTATTGAGGCAGACTAATAATATAGATCTGCGCAAAAAATCCANACGCATANNNAATGGAGTGGTTTTAAAATTCCATATTGAGGGAAAAGCGCATCGTATTAGTTAAAGGATGTCCAGTTTCACCATAGGTATATCCAAAATCGAAACCATAACCAGCAAATCGTAAACCAATACCAAAGGTAGGGTTATTAATTTTTCCCGTTTTGTCATAGTAAAATCCAGTCCTTATAGCGAAATATTGACCATACCAATATTCTAACCCAATATTATGAACCAATTTATCGATTTCATTAGATAGAGATCTATCCTTAGCATTCCCTACTTCTTTCTGACCCCATTCATTATATGAACCCCAGCCAGGATCACCAGGCTCGCCAACAGTTTTTACCATTTCTCCATCTTCAATATCTATAATACCATCATTATCAGCATCATCCCAGTCATAACCTCCAATCACTCTATCTCCTGTACCACCAGATGCAGATTTATCAATATCTCCACCAAGAAACCAATCATCAAACCATGACGTAAATAAAGCCAAATAAATAGGATCGGTATGGGCTATTTCTAATTTCCCTTCTTTATTATAATCGTTTCCAGGACTTAGGTTTCCATCCTCATCAAATCTGCCTATATATCCGTCTCCATCCCAGTCCATATCAGGATAGGAAGACACTAAGAGTTTATCTACGTCGTAGACGATATTTAATTTGTTAAATTTTGAATCAAAAAGTGCATAATTCAATCCTATCGTAAGGTTAGTAGGTTGCGGATCAGCTTGATCTGGATCAATAAAAGATACTTTTGGACCAATATTTGAAAGGTTAACCCCTAAGGTAATTTTCGGAGAAATCCATTTTTTGTGCATATAACCAAGATCAAAACCAAAATCCANTGATGTCCCTTTACCTTTTTCGCTTCCAGCGCCAATTTCAACTAGATGTTGGTACGAAACTTTAGCATTAATTCCAAAAGATTGTGTTTCAGAAATAAGGGCACTATATGATAATGAAAAACTTGACATATAACTAGTAAAAGTTCCTAATTCCTCACCAGTTTCACTAGTACGAGTCTGTTCACCAAGGTTAAGAAATATTAAATGTCCACCAATAGTACCAAGTGTTTCAAATTTTCTACGAAAAGCAAAAAACTCATAATACATATCATTNGCTAGACCAGGAAGCCAGTTTACATGCATAAGAGCTAGNTCAGAACCACCTANAAATCCTAAACCAGCAGGATTCCAGTAACTTGCGTAAGCATCATTCGCAACAGCTACCTGAGCCTCGCCCATTCCTCCAGCTCGGGCCCCAGGTGCTATCAATAAGAATATAGCACCTGCCTCACTTTGAGCAGACAAATTTGTTATAAAATATTTACTAATTAGAATAAATATTAAAATTAAACGCTTCATAAAAACGTCTCCTGGATAGATTTTGCGATATTTAAGCCCTTTCAGGCCATTATTATTAGCGTTTAAAGAATATTTGTTATCCAATATTATTAGCCGCGAACTTATTTCTGACACTTATAGTTAATCAAGAAATGAATTTTCATTTGTTAAGCATAATTTAATGCAATAATCCTAGTGTTATTATAGGTAAATATGTAATAAGAACTACTGCAAATAATTTTACAATAAAAAAAGGAAATATCGATTTATATATGTTTGGCATATCCTCATTAAAACGGTAAGCAGCAAGAAAAAGATTCATGCCAACTGGAGGCGTGAGAAAACCCAATTCCATATTTGCAATAAAAATAATAGCTAAATGAAATGGCTCTATACCAAAATGAGNACCAAGAGGCTTAATTAAAGGTACTATAANAATAATAGCTGAAAAAATATCCATCAAACAACCAGCAATTAGCAAAAAAATATTTAGCAATAAAAGAAAAATATATTTTGATGAGATTGTAGNTTTTACCCANNNGAGAAGTTGCATTGGAATCTGTGCATCTACAAGATAACTTGTAAGCCCCATTGCTATTCCAATAATAATTAATACACCACCTATTAGAGTAGANCAATCAACAATGATCGANGGAAGTTGCTTCAATTTTATNTCTTTATAAATAAAAATTTCNATAATGAATACATAAAGTACAATAATAGCAGCAGTCTCNACCAAATTGGTATACCCTCCAAANACTCCAAGTAATATTAGAATAGGTATCANCAACTCCCATCCTGTTTCTAAGCANNCCNTAAAGGCTGTTTTTNAATCAAATGAATGAATTTTTACTTTTTGATNACGNCCTTGAATAAACGCCCATATAGAAATCAAAATTATTAAAAGCATACCAGGCATTATTCCAGCAATAAAAACCTTTTTTACTGATATTCCTGCACGAACACCATAAATTATTGCAGGCAAACTTGGCGGTAATAAAAGGCCTATGGAACCAGATACTGTAATTAAACCCAGAGCAAATTTTTTATTATACCCTTCCTTTAACAATAATGGTAATAAAAGCCCTCCAAGCGCAAGTATAGTTACTCCTGAACCTCCTGTTAATGCGGTAAAAAAACTACACAGTAATACAACAATAACTGGTGTTCCACCAGGAATCCATCCAAATAAAGAACGAAATACATTAACCAGTCTAGCTGATGCATTACTCTCAGCCAGCAAATAACCCGCTAATGTAAATAAAGGAATTGTTGGTAAAGTTGGTGCAACTACAATTCTATAAGCTTCAGAAGGGATGGCAGATATGGATGTATAATCATTCCAAAAAAGTAGAATAGCNNCGCCTCCNAAACCAGTAAAAATTGGTGCTCCATAAATCAAAGNAATAAATATAATTAACANTCCAAACCAAACAATGTGNATTGTGTNATTTAATATTTCNGNAAAAGCAAAAGTGGTGAAAATANCACTNGGAATTATAAGTGTGAGACGATGCAGATGATTNTTATAACTTTTCATATATATTTGTACTGCAATCATTANAAACCCTAAAGGCATNATAACCATTGCNGCCCATCTTGGTATCAACGGAGCAATTAAAAAAGGAAATTTATATTCGATTGTTAATAAATAATAGCTTCCCCAAGCAAGAGATATCACGACAAGAAGGGAAGTTGTTTTGGCTATCCATCGACCTATATGTAAATTCATTTCCTGATTAAAAATTGGCTGTCTGGTTAAAGCCAAAAGCTTATTGCGGCGCGCAGCTAATACAGCTCCAATAAATCCAATCCAGAGGGTACAATGCTGGACAATAGCTTGGGAAGCTGGGATTATATTTTCACCAAAAACTCGCGCAATTGTTTCTATTACAGGAAGAAAAGACATTGCGGCAAAGATTACTAAAGCCAATGCATCTTCTGCCCATTTTATGCGGCTGGCAAGACGACTAAAATTTTGCCAGCCAGCCATTACTGGTTTGTAGTAATTTTTAATATTCTCATTACTCTATCAAATGTCTCATTTTTCAAAGTATTACCACGCATAATAGGGCCTAGTCTTTCTACCTCATTCATCCATTCTTGTTTTTCTTTTATGTTAAGCGAATGAACTTGAAGACCATACTTTTTCATCGCTTCAATGGCTTCTATTTCNGATTCCCTGTTAACNATAACCTGCNTTTNCTTAATCTCTTCAAGAATTTGAATCAATTTTGGATGGTATTTTTTTGGAATTCTATCCCAAGTTTTTTTGTCTATTACTACACCTGCTAATAAAACTCCCCATTTCATATCGAGCATATGATTTGCTATTCCAAAAGTCTGTCTAGCCAAAGCATATAATGGTACAGTAGAAAATGTATTGATTAAACCAGTCTGCAATCCTGATAAAAGTTCAGTTCCTGGAAGAGGAACAACAGTATATCCAGCTTGTCTATAAACTTTTTCATATTCATAATTACCTGCCCAGGTAAATATTTTTTTATCTACCAAATCAGCAGGAACTTTAACAGGAACAGTGCTAAACCAATAAGCCCAGCTTAAATCTGATACATAAAGAAGTTTAATTCCTTGATCTTCCATTGATTTAGATAAGCTCGGTAAAAATTCAATTAAAACATTGTTAACATCTTCAAAGTTTTGGTATGCAAGAGGTAGGAAAAATGCTGAAAATTCTGGAGCCAATTCTGATAGTCCTTCTGTTGAAAGAGCCGCTGCCTGTATTTGGCCGATTCGCATTTTTCTAACCATATCTCGTTCATCACCTAAAATTCCTCCTGGATAAATTCTCAATTGCACTTCACCATTTGAAGCTTTTTTCCACTTCTGACTTAAATCAATTAGAATNTCATGCCATGCTGTCCCTTCAGGAGCAAGGGTAGCAACCTTAATAACTATTTTTCTAGCGTGTAAAAAAGTTGAAGCAATTAAAATTATAAGGATTATTCTTTTCATTCAAAAAAATATTCATCTGTTTTAGTTAAAAGCCATTTTGCTCTTTCTTGAGCTATAATATTACCCAGTCTTAACTCCCGATCCTGATTTACATTCATATNAGTAACATATTTCAGTTTTTTAATANACTCACTTTTATATTGATATTTCTTGTCAATATTTTCCGCAAAGCTTACAAAAGGACTTGCATCCATGCTATCTGATAGNGAGATTGAAATTTCATAATATTTTGTTACCGAATCAATNAANGCATCANNAGTTAAGTCAGATCGAGTTGCTGTATAACCAATCATTGCCGAATAAATAGCTCCTCTATTCCATCCAGCATCTANACTCAATGCTGTTGTTAATAACTTTCCAACTGTAGGTAACTGAATCAAATCAAGTGGTTTACCCCTACTAGCACGAATTGCACCACCATACGCAGCTGCCAGCCAATACAGTTCATGAATATTATCATTGTTAAACTGAATGTTAGATTTCTTACCAGATAACCATAATTCAAATGTTGGATATTGCTCGCTTAAAATAAGATTTCCCAATTCTTTAGCATCTGTAAAAAGTGAATATGCCTCTGATGCTCTTTTCACACCCTCTTCATAATCATTATAAAGAAGCCTATCTACATCCTCAAGGATAAAACCATATCCGTATTCTACATATAATTTCAATAACTGCCTCCTTTCTGAAATTGTTAAAGCACCTTTTTTATTTAGCGACTTTATTTTTTTTTGAAAGTAGAAGGTATTGACTAAATCACTATGATTAACAATAATCCGACGAGGTATGCAACTTGAAATAATTAAGAAAATTAAAAGATAATGTAGTTTGCCGTTAAAATACATTCTTGATAGTTAATCCTCATAAACAGGAAAGGAGGAACAAAGGGAATGTACATCTTTTTTCACTCTGTTCAACTTAGTATCATTATCTAAATTTTTTAATACATAATCTACCCAATTTACAATTATCTTCATTTCGTCCTTTCCCATACCCCTCGTAGTAACTGCAGGAGTACCTATGCGAATTCCACTAGTTACAAATGGACTTTTTTGATCAAAAGGAATCATGTTTTTATTTACAGTAATTCCTGCTTTCCCTAAACCGATTTCCGCTGTTTTTCCATCAATATTTTTTGATGTTAAATCCACTAATAATAAATGCGTATCTGTACCTCCAGATATTAAGTTATATCCAAGTGATATAAATTCATCTGACATAGTTTTTGCATTATATATTATATTTCTAGCATAATTAATAAAATCAGGTTTCAATGCCTCTCCAAATGCTACTGCCTTAGCCCCTATAATATGCATTAACGGNCCTCCTTGTATACCAGGCATTACCATGGAATCAATAAGTTCAGAGACCATTTTNATTCTACCTGTTNTAGGCNCTTTTTTCCCCCATNGNTTTTCAATNTCCNTACTCATCATAATNNCNCCCCCCCTTGGNCCNCGCAATGTCTTATGGGTTGTACTNGTAATCACATCGCAATATGGCATAGGGGTCGGGTGAAGACCTGCAGCAATTAATCCACTTGGGTGAGCAATGTCNGCCAANAAATNTGAATNTACCGAATTTGCNACTTCNCTAAATTTTTCAAATTCAATAAANCGTGGGTATGCACTTCCTCCACATACAATGAGTTTTGGACGATATTNTTTTGCTAGACGATTNAACTCATCAAAATCNACTCTCCCAGAATCCTCTGATACATGATAAGAAATAAAATTGTATAACTGACCAGAAAAATTAACTGNGCTACCATGGGTAAGATGNCCACCATGAGATAGNTTTAAACCCATAACTATATCTCCTGGCTTTAGNAANGTCATGAATACAGCCATATTTGCCTGTGATCCTGANTGAGGTTGTACATTTGCGTATTCAGCACCAAATAATTGTTTTAACCGTTCCCGTGCTAAATTCTCTGCATCATCTACATAGTCACATCCTCCATAATAACGCTTTCCAGGATACCCTTCAGCATATTTGTTTGTCATCACACCACCAGTCATTTCCATAACTGATNGACTAGCAAAATTTTCTGATGCAATTAATTCGAGGGTATTTTCCTCACGATTCAATTCTTTAGAAAGTATGGCATAAATTTCAGGATCAGATGTTTCAAGAAAAGACAAAAGATTATTTCCAATCATCTTCTGGAATAAGGGATTCTGATACCCATAGATAATCTGATGATAATGGCCTAATTTTCCTCGTTCTTTTTACCTTGGGATCTGCCATAAACCATTGAGCTTTTCCATACAATACATCCTTTGTATTTTCCTCAAGCCAGTTTTTTTTATTAAAAATTCCCCTATATCCTTTATCTTCGGCCTTAACAAAATAATTATAACAAAGTTTTGCTACAATTCTATCATCATTAGAAAATGGATTACTTCTGAAATTATCCCATCCATAATAATACACTTTTGCTTTTTGGGCATATGATTCACCATTATCAGAATTAATATCAATTGATTTATTTGCCCACTTTAAGGCTTTATCATAATCTGAATTATCTATAAAAATATTAGATAATTCAATTGNAATACGTTCATCTCTCGGATCAATTNTAAATAAGGAACTATACGCTTCCGCGGCTTGATTCAAATCATCTATTTTTTTACTAACTTCAGCAAGTTTTCTATATGCTATTTTACTTGTAGGATCCTTTTGTATCACTATTTTAANTACATTAATNGCATCTTNTGNAGCCTCAGCTTGTAAAAGACGTTCTGCATAGTCCAAACCATAACTTAGGTTATCTTTATTATCTTCATATCGTTTTCTATAAACATCAAGTGGATCTCTACCACTATTTTCGAAAGCTAACGCCAACTCACTTTGAGCAATTTCATTATTTTGATCTAAGTCCAGAATTCTCTCTAATATTAGTATTTGATCTTCATAACGATTTTGATCTTTATATAACTTTGAAAGATCATTCAATACGTTTAAATCTGTTGGCGAAAGATCTGAAAGTCGTTCATATTCAATAATCTCTTTATTTAATTTTCCCTGACGTTTATAGGAATAAGCGAGCCTCTTCCTTAATTCAATGTTATCTGGCAATTTTTGCAAACCATCCAATAATATAAATTCTGAGCTATCAAATTTTCCCATCTGTTCATAAGCAATCGCATAATATTGGTATATTTCTTGTGGTGGTGCATATACTGGATTCCATTCATCACAATCCAAAGAAGTTATTTCACTATAAATTTTTACAGTTTGCTTCCAATCACGATTTCTATAATATTCAGCTGCGCTGCTCATTAGACGTGGACATCTTTTCTTTCTAAGAGAATCTAAGCGTGCTTTTTCCTGAGCTAAATTATTACTGTTCTCTTTTGCAGGTGGAACACACATAAATACAACAAGCATTAATGCAATAAGCATAAATGGTTTTNTTTTACCCATTTCTTTTTTGTCTCCTTTTTACAAACCAAATATCAGCTAAACTGATACCAGCCTGGAATTGGTGTATAATTTCAGAATCAAATGACTGAGAGTATTCTCTTAAACCAATAAAATAATTAATATCAATTTGATTCCCTACAGGCTTGAATTTAAAACCAATTCCAAAAGAAAATCCTATCTCTGAAATTGATATTTTTGAGAAATTTAATTTTTTAGAAGAATATTTCATCCCCGATCGAAAAGTAAATTTGTCAAACCAATTAATAGATAAATCATCAGGATATCTTATTAGACTAAGTGATATCGAATTTGATATATTTATAAAATCGTATATACCAAGATCTAAAATATCTGGTATTGTACCATATTCCTTAAAAGATGTTAGCTCCATNCTTAAATTAATTCTNTTATANATACTTCTATCTAATCCAAAAGCATACTTTAGTGGACTATGTAAGGATTTTAAGCGAATCATGTTTTGATGATTAACATCTGAAGGATATGGNAAATCGTACCCATAAGAATCATGGAANCCATTGTTGTTGTTATCCTGAAATAANAAATATTNNTTATANANTCCATCAAGCGANTTAATTGGAAATTTAAACGAAAACATTAGACTAGTATTTTTATCTGGATAAAAAGAAAGAAATCCCTGCATAAGCATACCTGAATACCGCAATCTTGATGATTGGATGATTGACCCACTCATCCAAGATTCGTTACCTTTTAGTGTTATTGACACTTTTTGACGACTAGAACCAAACAAAAGATGCAATTTAGCCCCTAAATTGATTTTTTTATTTATCCGCATACCTGAAGAAACTTCAAAAGCAGTAATACCACCCGAGCGCTGATAATCTCTATTGTATGACAATGTATCATCAAAGGTATAAATCATAGTTGTGGTAGTATCATTTACAATTATATTTTGATTAGTATATGGTAAAATAGATAAACCAAATGCATATTTGCCTCTGATTGGAATAATCCAATAAGCTGATGAGAGCGATGAGTATTCGTTTAAAATTGGGATTGCAATTTTAGAAGCATTATAACTCATTGATAGCTGAGTATATTTTAAATTTGGCCAAGTCGATGGATTTAAAATTGATACATTCTTTTTATATGCAGGTAAAATTTTATTTAGCCCTTGACCAGCATTCATGCTTGATTCATTATCTACAAAGTGTCCTAAACCAAAAACATTAATTAAACCCTGACAATATACAATAGAAATAAAAAAAGTGATTATAATTGTAATACTACGAAACGACATATATTATTTCCAACCGAGGTTTTCTATAATTCCCATTAAAAATAAAAGGCACTTTATGAAATGGGTCATTGGTTCCAGCAGGAAGTAGTTTTAATCCAAAATTATCTTTATTGCTCATATTTACATTTTGCAAAAAATATTTCATACCAATGGTTGCAACAGAATTCTCAATAGTAGAAGCCATTATCCAAGGATATCCCAGAGTTATATATGGGTCTTTTATAAATTCAATAGCTGAAGTATCTAATTCCTGATCTAATGGATCCAAAATTAATTTATATCCATTTATGGATAATGTTGAGTCCTGAGATAGAATTAATTCCGCGTTCTGAATTAAGGATCCTTGCGGTAATGAAAAATCAAATGATAATATCATTCGCTGACCAAATCCAAGACTGATGCCATCATAGGAAGAATCTATAGGCACTTGGTTATAATCTATAACAGTTAGGTCCTTTTTTGCAAAAATGGTTGATGATAACGTATCTACATTTGTTGAATCAATATTATTCTGCGAAAACTGTCTATAAAATATTTCAATTTTTGGATCTTTGGAGCCAGTAGTGGCTTCTCTACTATACAATTCTAAAAATGTTGAATCACCTGAATCTAAAATAATTATAAATGTTCGGTACATATTAGACTGAACTGAATCAGTCATTAAATGTTCAATTTGAAGGAGATCCCATGATATTTCTGTTTGCGAGAATATGTCTAAAGAATCTCGCTTTACATTGATTAATCCAGTTCCAACAGATTCCAGGGCATCAAGCTCAAACCCAATAAAATCCATATGAGTGCTGTTAATTTCGTCAAAATGTGAATCTGGGGAAAAGTACATTTCAAAGCTCATCTGATTTTCTGAAAGAGTACTATCATTAGAATATATTCGAAATAAAATGCTATCTATTGTGATGGTAGAATCATCAAGAGAATTCCAAGCACTACTATTAAACATTTCAATTATATTAAAATCTATATTTAAACCGTTTTTAGATCCAAAATAGAGTTTCTCAGTAGACCCCAAGTTAGGAGCTATCCAATAAGAATATCCCGATATATTGTATATAGTTGTGTCAACAATATTATGCGAAATATGAGAAAGATCACTATCTATAGGATTTTCAGTACAATGAAGGACTATAAATAGTATAAACGTAAACCCAGCAACCTTCAAGGTAAGAAGTTTTTTTTTCATTGAGCAAAATAAAAAAAAATATTATTTAGAAATATCAGCTAAAATTTTATCCAACTGATCCGATATTAGACCATAATCAGGATCTTCATCATCAGACCATTCTATAATTGAAACTTTTTTCTTATTTGCTTTTACGCCAGGCTGCTTTAATATAGATTTAGAAATATTTTTTCTTGGTCTATCAAAAATAATTATCGCATCAGTTTCGTAAGAAGCAACATCATAGACATTGACAATATCTCCTTTTAAAGAAGGGTGTATTGAAATTTCAGCCAGATCAAAAACATTCCGTTCCATATTTGAGTATTCATCTAAATCATGTATTAGTAAAACTGTTTTTATATCTTTATAAAAAACATCATCAATACCTTCAAAATGAGACTTGAATATACCTGGTACCATGGCACTCTGCCATCCATTACATATAAATATATCGGGAGACCAAAATAAATGTGGCAATGTAGCTAAAACTGCCTTTGAAAAGTATCCATATCTCTCACCATTATCTGAAAGTATCCTTCCATTTTTTGATTTATATACAAGATTTGTCAATGGAGTGAACCAATAATCATCTTCAAGAAAATAAATCTGCACTCTTGTTTTTGGGATAAATGCACTCTTAGCACTGGCAATTTTTTGTTCACCAGCAAATTCAAAAGGAATCTCTTTAAGTCTAATAACTTCTCTAAGAATATATTTCCTTTCGCTAACATAACCATATTTAGGAATAATAGTTCTAATATCATGACCTTTTTCTTGCAAAGAAAATGGCACATGTACAGAGAATTCTCCTAAGGATGTCGGGTTAGCAAAGGGAGTTATTTCTGTAGTCAGATAATATAATTTTTGAGGCATTTTTTCTTAAGAAATCAATCTAAGGACAATTGTTTCAAAGCTTCCTTTGCTTTTGGGTAATACTCACTTCCTGGGAAATAATCAATCATGCGTTGAAACTCTTCACGAGCTTTAGGTACATTGCCCATACTCTGGTATGAAAGACCAATTTTAAGCTGGGCATCATCATTTTTATCTGTACCTGCATAAGTAAAAACTTTAGCAAATTCATTAATTGCACGCTTAAAGTCTTTCTGAGAGTAAAAACACTCAGCTAACCAATATTGACTGTTATCGGCCAATTCATTTCTTGGGTCCGACTGGACTAAATCACGAAAACCATCTATCGCTTTATCAAATTCCTGATTCTGAAAATTAGTTAAACTTTCCATATAAGCTTGTTTATATTGTGCGGCGTTATATTCGGGAGCAGAAGAGATCGGACCACCAGATTTTAACCGAGACATTTCATTATAACTATTAGCGAGAGTTACAATTTTATTTTCAACCAATACTAATTTATTTAAAATTTCAAGATTTGTACTATCCCTAGAATTAGATTGATTTTCCAAACGGTCTATTCTATTACTCAGATTATTGATTCTTTTCAAAATAACCAATGTAACAGAATCCTGATGTGACACACTTTTTACAGACTGTTTAAACGCAGACATAAGTTCGGGAAGAAGAATCTGGTTATCTAATTCTAGTGAGTCAACCTGAACACGAATACGATCAATTTTAGCGTTTAATCGGCGAAGCTCTCTATCGGTACTATTTTGTCCAAACACTACATTATTTAAACAGAAGAAAGAAACGGCAACGATTATTAGATAAGTGGGTCTTTTTGACATAATTCTATCCATATTAATTGGAAAGATAGATCAAATTTACCAGTTTCTTAACCATCTTCAAAAAGGTTTCCACTAGTCTGAATAATTGATACTAAGTTTCAATACAAGTCCAAGCATTATATAACTGGAAATTAAAAAAGATCCTCCTGCAGAAATAAAAGGGAAAGGCAAACCTTTTACTGGAATAAGACCAACTGTCATTGCTGTATTAACAAATACATGTGAAATAAAGACAGTTGCAAATCCAATCATTACAAGGCTTGAAAACCTATCTTTAGATAAATAAGAAAATTTCAGGATTTGAAAACTAAAATAACCAAATACAATCAAAACAGTGGCAATAGCTACAAATCCTAATTCCTCGCCCATTACTGAAAGGATGAAATCTGATTCTTGAACAGGCAAGAATTTCAAATGGGTCTGTGTGCCTGCACCCCATCCTTTTCCTACTAAACCACCAGAACCAATAGCTGTTTTACTTTGAATAATTTGATAGGCAGCACCAAGAGGATCTTCACTAGGGTTAAATAATGTTAAAATTCTATTTTGTTGATATGGCTTTAGCCCATTCCAAAGTACGGGCGAAAATAACCCCAAAAATATATTTCCAAAAAATAAAATTAAAGCTGTAAACATTTTAGGTCTATAAATAAAGATAATAAAACCCAGTATTAGTGCCCATGTAGTAAATGCAAAAGTATGAAAAGCTGTCAACATACTGAAAATTGGTGCAAGTAATAAAAATAAATGGAAAAAATTTGCCCCTGCCCAATATAACATAGGTAAAATTGGAGCCAACATGATAATTCCAGTACCCAAGTCGGGCTGTTTAAGAATAATAAGCGTTGGCAATAAAACTAAAATAATCGGAATGATAACGGAAGAAAATTTCTTCATCTGAATATTATGATCAGATAAATATCGAGCCAAAGCAATAATAGTAAATAGTTTGGCAAACTCGCTCGGCTGGATAGTAAATGGTAAACCCACATATAACCATCTGTATGTACCTACTTGTGGTTTTCCAAGGAAAGGACTCACAACTAGTATAATTCCTAAAATATATAAATTATATGAATATTTATGAACTAAAGATCTCGGTAAGTAATATATTAAAAAACATAAGAATATAGCTGGGATTAAAAAAAATAATTGTTTGGAAAATGGATTCTGAAAAAGATTAGTATCGCTATGCTGGGCAATACTTTTTAAGACAATAAGTCCCATTAATGTCAAAAATATGGCGCACCACAAAATATTGAAAGGAAGCTCTCTAAAATCATTATTTTTATTTAAAATCATTTAATTATAGTGTGTTAGCCGATCTTGCAATTTCTTTAAAGATTGTTTTAGCTATTGGTGCCGCGACTTTACCTCCCGACCCTGCATTTTCCAATAATATTACCAAAGAGTATTTCTTATAATAGTATTCAGCCCACCCAATAAACCAGGCATGACTTTCACCGTGAGCATTTTCTGCAGTTCCTGTTTTTCCATAAACATCCATACCTAAAATATCGGGTTGTGCTTTTTTTCCAGTACCATTTTCATCTATAATTGTAAGACGCATATCAGAAATTATTCTATCCCATGTTTCATCTTTTATTTCAGGAATATCATTACTTGCAGGTTCATCAACCATTACAAGATGAGGACGAAAAGCAAGACCTTTTGTGGCAAGTAAATTTAGATAATTTAAAACTTGAATAGGTGTTACTAATATTTCTCCTTGTCCAATGCAAATATTTAGTAACGCACCTTTGCTCCAATTATACCGGCCATGCCTTTTATTCATATAATTCTTATTTGGCACTAAACCATTTACTTCACCAGGAATATCTATCTTAGATGGTTTACCAAATCCAAATTCAACAAACATTTCCGCCAGCTGATTTAATTCTAAACTTTGAACTGCTTGATAAAAATAAATATCACATGAATTAATCATTGCACCAGAAAAATCTAATTCACCATGCCCTTCCTCCCACCAGCAACCAAATAACCGATCACCAAACTGATAAGAACCGTTACATTCTACTTTTATATTTGGATCAAATCCTGCTTTTTCAATAAGAGCTGCTTGAGTAATCATTTTTACTATTGATCCTGGTGGATATGTTCCTTGTAAATATCTATTTAACAGCGGTTTTTCAGGATGATCCCTTATCTCCTTCCAAGTAGTTTCCAAAATAAGACCAGTAAAAAGTTCGGGGTCAAAGTCAGGAGCGCTAACTGCACCAAGGATTTCACCCATATCAGCAAGACTAACAAGAATCACTCCCTTTTTATCCTTCATTATTTCTTCAATTAAGTATTGAACATTTAAATCAAGAGTAGTAATAATATTCATTCCTGGTTCTGGTTTGGTAGGATCGAGTTCATTCACATAACCTAATTCACGCCCAAATGCATCTACTTCATAGAAACTAATACCTCTTCTACCTTTCAAATAATTCTCATACTGTTTTTCTATTCCACTCCAACCAATCATATCACCTAGTTCATAATCATTTTTATTCTTAAGATTATTACGAACATTTCGATCTACTTCTTTCACAATTCCAAAAATATGAGATCCTCGTATTCTGCTTGGGAAATAACGTTCGGGGAAGTTTTCGTAATACACTCCCTGCAACATTATACGATTTTCTTCCAGCCTTGAAACCTGGCCAAAAGTTAAATCCTTTGCCAAGCGAGTGGGATTAAATCGGCCTCTATAATATTTTTTATAATTTTTTGAAACTGTATTCGAGTTGAGACCAATCACCTTGGAGATAAATTCAAATTTTTCACCTTTATCAGACAATTCCCATGGAATTGCAGTTAGTACATATGTTGAAAAATTGTCAACAAGAATCTGACCATTGCGATCAAGGATCAAACCTCGAGGAGCAGTCGTAGTGACCTTCCTAATTCTATTAGAATTTGCTTTTTCACTATACCAATCATACTCCAATACCTGAATTTGAAAAAAACGACCAATGAGTATTCCAAATAAACACCATGTAATAATAGCAGCAGCAAGAAACTGCCTATATGTAACTATATTATCAGCTTTAAGCATTATAATTATGCAACGGGTAGATAAACTGAAGTATTCCTGCAAAACATAAAGTGTAAAAACACGTTGCCAACCATTTTGACCAAAAAAGAAAATTATTTACGCCAAAAATATGCTGATACTGAACAATAGAAAAAATTAGAAAATTAAATATTAGAATACTAACCCATGCCAAGGAAAAATAAAGTAAACTCATTTTTGAAAATTTTCCCATAAGACTCCCACCAAGATAACCAGTGATTGAATATGTTAATGGAGATAAACCAAAAAATGAAGCTGTACCAGATAAATCAGTTATCAAACCAATAAAAAATCCAAAAATAATTCCAGTTAGTCTACCATTAATCAAAGACCAGTATAGTACAGCAATAACAATAAAATCTGGTCTAATAGTATTAATAGCAAGAAAGTCTGCTAAAAATAATTGTAGCAACCAAACACAAAGACCTGTTAATAAAATTTTATTCAAATTCATTGGATCGATTAATCACAACAAAGGCATATTGGAAGGCATTGAGATCCGTTGGCAAATTGACAATAACATCCTTTTGATAACTGCCTCTTTCATCAAAAACACCAGATACTAGACCCACTGGTAGTCCTGCTGGATATATATCACTAAATCCAGAAGTAATAACCTTATCTCCAATATTGATTTCAACGTTTTTTTGTACCTCTCGAACCTTCCCTTTACCGTCCCCTACCCATCGTAGAATTCCAGTTGCTCCACTTGGTAAAATCCTGACACTCAATCTGTAATTTATATCTGTAATCAATTGTACGATAGATGCAGTTTCCCCAGACTGTATAGTTTTTCCAATTACTCCTTTAGCTGTTAATACAGGTTGATTAGGCATGACATTTTCATTTGATCCTGCGTCAATAATTATGGATAATAAATTGGGTTGCATACCTTTATTCACTACACGAGCAGGTAAAATTTTCAAATTAGATTTTGATTTAAAATCTAGCATCTCATTGAGTTCTAGATTTTCTTTTTCAAGATTAAGCATCGATTCAACTTGTAGAGTAAGTGATAAATTGATTTCACGAAGCAATTGATTTTCTTCTTCGAGGTACATCATAGATTTTACCCAGGTAAATGGCGAAGTTAAAAAGGAAACAAACTCGGTTGATTTACCACGGACTATAGCCATCCTGGGGTTATCATTATTTAATAATAAAAAGAAAGAAAAGATTAAAGCAATAACAAAGACTAGATGATCTCTGTTTTTTAATAATAAGGCATATTGGTTGTACATACAACCCTACAGAAGAACCGCCTCATATTTTTTTAGATTTTCAAGAACCATTCCAGTGCCTTTTACTACTGATATAAGTGGTTCTTCAGATACATTAACAGGTACTTTTGTTCTCTCCCTGATAATTTGGTCTATACCCTTAAGAAGACTGCCGCCTCCAGCAAGTATAATTCCTCTTTCCAATATATCTGCAGCCAATTCAGGAGGAGTTTGCTCTAAACACCTCTTAACTGCTTCAACGATAGCATTTACTGGATCTTTGAGAGCTTGTCTAATTTCATCTGAAGACACTTCAATTGTTTTAGGTATTCCAGAAACAAGATCTCTTCCTTTTACAGCAATAGGTTCTGCACTCATTTTCATTGCAGAACCAACTGATTTTTTAATAGTTTCACTCATACTAAGACCAATTTCCAGTTTATGTTCATTCCGAAACCACTGAAGTACGGCTTCATCCATTTCATCACCAGCAATCCGAATTGTTTCTTTTGTAACAACACCATTTAAAGATATAACTGCAATTTCTGTAGTACCTCCACCAATATCTACTATAATATTTCCAATAGGCTGACTAATATCTAAACCAATGCCTATTGCTGCTGCAACAGGTTCTTCTATTAGATAAACTTCGCGTGCATTAGCTCTTTCACCAGAATCCTTTACCGCGCGTCGTTCAACTTCAGTAACTCCAGATGGAACACAAATAACCATACGAGGCCTGGAAAGACGATTTAGATTTATTTTTCGAATAAATCCTTGTAACATTCCATCTGTCATTCTAAAGTCAGCAATCACCCCATCCTGCAGAGGTCGAATCGTTTCTAAATCCCTATGCGTCCTACCAAGCATTGCTTTTGCTTCATTACCCACAGCAACAATAGTGTCATCGTGCACAGATCGCGCAACGATTGATGGCTCATTTATAACAATTCCTCTTCCTTTCATCCAAATAAGAGTATTTGCAGTTCCTAAATCAATGGCTATATCACCAGAAATCCAATTAATGACACTCGGGAAGTTTATATTAGACATTATTTGAAAGCACCGTATAAAAATTTATCGAAATTTACTATACAATTTACTTTTAAACCGAAAATGTATTAAGAGAGCATACATATTTAAAAAAAACTTTATGGTATAATATCTATTATTATGATAAAATTATTAAAAAATTATTGAGATGATCTTGCCTGAATCATTCCATTTTTACTTAAAATATCAGCTCGTTTATTTTTTTCTCTGCGAATATGATTAATTGACCAAGTATCTATATTTTTTAAAATATCCATAACCTGAGAATGCAATTCAATCATTCTATCATTTTTGATTTTATAGTCACCCTTAACTTGGTTAACAATCAATTGACTATCTGAATAAATATTAATATCATTAATATTTAAATCAATAATTGTATTAATTCCTTTAATTAATGCTAAATATTCTGCCTCATTATTTGTTTTTTCAACTAAAGGCTCAGAAAAAGAATAAATTTCATTTCCATTTAGAAAAACTGCACCACCAATCCCACCTGTTTTTGAGTGTAAATCTGAAGCACCATCAACAAATAATTCTGCTATATCATTTTGGTTTTTTAATTTATCAATAATTTCAATAATGATTTTTCTATATTCGATCGAAAGAGTTTCAGTTTTTGAAGCTTCCATTAAGGCTTCTACTTCTTTTTTTGAAATATTTATCATTCAGTTTTTACAATGTGAATATCAAACATCTATTTATGTTCAGATTTATAAACAATACTAGTATAAAACCAGTATATTATCAAAATACATCCCCAAAAAACGGACTATCAAGACGAAAATCTCCAAAACCATTTTTATCCCTAAAAATAAACTGCTTATTTAAACGATAATAATGCCAAACTTGTAACATATTTAGGTTGGAAGTTACTGGATTTGATCTTTGTATTTCATCTGGCGGTCCAAAAAGAATATAAATCATGCCCATATCAGTTTCCCATCCAGGAGCCCACGCATTAAAATTTTCATTGGCATACCAAACCCTGCTATAATATTCCTCCATCAACTCATTGTATTCAGTTTCTGGAGTAGGATCTCGTTGTCTCCAAAGATCATAGAAAAGTTGTCTTTTTTCATTTCGATTTTTTCCTTTAAACTGGTTTCTCTCATCATTTGTAAGAATATATTTCATCTGTTTTAAAGCCCGATCTAAATCATCAACATAATTAGAAATACCTGGTTTATAAGTTGAAAATGCAATTTCACTTTTTTCTATATTACCATTTTGCTCAAGCTCAATGGTAATATCATTTTTCAAACTGTTTAAATTTTCTGAAGATATAAATATAGTTTCTGAAAAATATCCATTATTTCCATCTCCAATTATTTCTGTTAAATGGTATTTTTTTTTATTCAAATTTGAGACCCATACATCAATTATATACGGCTCAGATTTAACAAATCCTGACATGAGTAAATGTATGCCTTTTCCTATTTCACGAACGCGCCAACCTTTAGAGGGAATTAAGTTTTTTTCAAATCCCCAATCACCTTCCAATCCTAATAAAAAGGTTGGTTTCATTAAAGAAGGTTTTTTCTTTAAGCTACTGAAATCTATTATTATTTCCTTTGTGCCGCGTTTTCGAGTATCATTATCCTGTAATTCTCCTAACAATTCATACTCACCTACTGGTACAATAAACGATGTAAAATGTTTGCGATTTTTAACATTTGATTTTGATTCTAAATATGAATCTACAATAATCGAATCTGTCCATATCTTATGGCCAATCTCATTTCCTTTTTTATTTTTTAGGGATACAGAAGCTTCATAAGAAGCTGTAAATTTATTCTCCAACTTAATAAACTGAAGTGAAAAATATGGAACTTCAATGAAGGTGATCACTTTAATACTATCGTTTTGCACTACATGTGAAAATGGTGCCAAAACAAATTTATTTATATTACCATTTACTTTTTTCCGCCTATTAACAGATTTTATCTGATCTGATAATCCAATATTAAAAATTAGAATAAAGATAAAAAAGAATACTAGATTTCTCTTGTCCATTTAAATTTCACAAGTCCTTTATTTGTTCCCATCCATATAATATTATTTTTTAATTGAATATTATTAACTTGACCTATAAATGGATAATAATATTCCCTGATAAATCCAGTATTCTTATTAATACGCACCAATCCTTCTCCAGTTCCTAGAAACAAATATTTTTTGTTTATTTCCATGGAATGTATAATTTTACTATGATAGTAGGATGCTGGAAATACCAATTCCCATACCATTTCAGATAAGTCAAATTTAATAATTCCTAAATCACAACACGCATAAATAGTACCGTCATATTCTTTTACTACTTTTACATTATAGATATTCCCTGCAAACTCTTTCACACCCAAATCCAATGCATTTCTAAGTTGAGGGTGTTCTTCATCAAAAATATGTAAACCAGATGTACTACCAATCCAAATTGTATTTTCTATTTTTTCAATATCATTTATTGATATATTTTGAAATAAATATTCAAAACCGATGGGTTGCTCTTCCCAAGAATCTTGATTTAATCTGCTAATACCCGCCGATGATCCTAACCAGACGTAATTAGAGTCACCTACGATATCCCAAATTTTCCCATCTGGAATACCTTTTTCTTGTCCAAGTGTACGCCAATAATTATCAGTTTTATCATATACCAAAGTGATTCCTTCTCCACCAGCCCAAATTGTTTTATCACTATGCCATATAGAATAGATAGAAGTCGGAGTCATATTAATTACTTCATCAAACTGGAATGTGTATGATTCTCCAGATTGTAGATTTAACCACGAAATACCTTTTCCTGCTACAAAATCAATCCCACCAATCCACATTACACCATCATTTAAGGTCATGCCGCCAACATCCACTCCTATTGGTGATGTAGATATTGGATATAATATTTCTGTTATAGATTTTCCCTGTAACAATGTTCCATCCCTACAACCAATCCAAATGTCACCATGTCTACCTATTAAACCAGTATTAGCATATACAGTTCTTCCAATTGGATCAACGAGATGATCTGCAGCTGCAATCCAACCAGACATGATTGAATAATTCATCAATATTTCTTTTAAATAGTCTTCATTTTCATATGTTGAACTACTCCACTGAATTTTAAATTCATCGGGATAAGGAAATATTCCAGCTACTACGCCAGATGAATGATCCAATTTGACAAATATTGATTTTCCCTGTACCCAAATAAAATCTTTTGATGAACCTATACGTTGAATTTTATCGAACCTAGATAATCCTATTTCTATTAGCGAGATACTATTCCAATTACCTTCTCGATTATAGGAATATTGAATGTGTTCGGGTGTTGCTACCCAAATAATACCTGTTTGATGATCAAAATGCAATGCCGTAACATGATTTTCTTCAAGACCTTGTGCTACAGTAATTGGATCTAAAAAATGGTTACCGAATAGGCTGAAACGATATATACCACCTTCTTCAGTTCCTATGAATACATTTGAATAACCTTCTGAAATAGATATAATTGACCCTGCACCTCTGTAAAGCACCCAGTCAAACGGCCTGAATTTAGGTTCAGGTTGCGTATGTGCGATTGCTGAAATTAATAATAAGACTAATAAATACAATTTCAAGTCTATATCCATTAAGCAATATCTTTTTATTGATAATGCTCTGTAATCTCCTTCAAAGATTTTTGCGTAATAGGAACCACACCAACTGCTTCACAAACTTTTCCCGCTGCTAGATTTGCAAGTATTGCAGATTCATTAGGATCGATACCACAAACATCATTAAGTGCAAAGGTCGCTATAACAGTATCTCCAGCACCTGAAACATCATGCACAGCACGAGCCTGAGTAGGAATTCGATAGTAATTTTTATCTGTGAATAATATCATTCCATCTGCACCTAGAGTAATTAATAATATCTCATATTCATTATCTACTCTATACATTTCTGCGTCGGTCTGCAAATCTATTTCAATTGATCTGTCAGATAGATACTCTTCATAGTTAGGCTTAAATAGTCTAGCACCTTTATAGCATGAAAAATATTTCTTTTTTGGATCTACATATACAGGGATATAACTCTTTTTTGCTTCAACCATAATCCAGGAAATAAAATCTGGTGAAATAAGCCCCTTATCATAATCCTGTATTATAATGCCGTCAACTTTATCAAATAATGCTTCAATAACTCTCTTTAGGGAAATCAAAATATTATCAGTAAGAATAGTATTACTTTCATCATCTAATCTAACCACATGTTGATTGTGGGCAATAATTCTGGTTTTTACGGTAGTTTTCCTATTAGGGTCATTGATCAAAAAATGATGGGAATAATTATCCTCTTTAAGTAGTGACTTTAAATTATTACCAGATGCATCGTTTCCTATTAATCCAACTAAAGATACTTTTCCACCTAATCCACTTATATTTCTAGCAACATTTGCTGCACCACCAGCATGAAGTTCTATTTTTTCAATATCTACTATAGGAACTGGAGCTTCTGGTGATATACGATTAATTGCACCCCAAATATATTTATCTAACATTACATCACCCACAACCATTAGATGTTTTGAATTATATATTTTTTCTAATTCCCTGAATTTTTCTTTCATATTAATTCTAAGGTTAACTTAATAACTTTTATGATTAATTAATTATTTAAATTACAATTATTAATTATTTAACGAGATTTACGATGTTTTTTATTTACTTTTCTGGCTATGCCAGGACGAATTCTAGAAATATGACCATTATCTAAATAAACTAATACTGAACAAAATTTTCTTAAATACCTATCACCAGGTGCTGTTAGAATTATGGTAGTACCCAATCTTCTGTTCATATTTAATAATTGAGATCGAAAATTATTTTCCATAGATGAATCAAAGTATATTCCATAGTCATCTATTAGTAATACTCTGGGGTCATTCTCTATAGCAAGCAGCATTCCCAACCAATGCATCTCTCCTTTTGTTAGTTTTGAGATATTTCTTTGCCAAATAGATTTAAAACTACCCTTGTTAAAATAACGTTTTTGAATAACATTCTTTTTATTACCAAATGTATCGAAAATAAAGTTTTTCACAGTTGATCTAGAATTATACAAACCAGTATTATTAGAAAAGAAAATTTCTGCGTTAGGTACCAATTTCCCCAGCCAGTTTGTTTTATATGGATTATTTTCGTAATACAATAATCCATCCGTGGGTTTTATATTACCAGATAACAATTTAAGAAGTGTAGTTTTACCACTGGAAACATTACCAACAAATCCATAAATGGTACCAGGGTGTATATCCAATCTTCCTATATTTATTACTTCAGT
Source organism: Fidelibacterota bacterium (assembly GCA_002718285.1). The sequence continues at coordinate 5,217 of PBAR01000006.1, read as the reverse complement.
AGATCCATAAACCTTTATAAGGTTTTTAATTTCAAATATCTGACGTTTTTTTTGTTTCATTTTCTTTTCCTTAAATAAACAGTAATACAGGAAAAGGGAGATTATAATTTAATGATTAATTTTTCTTTTCATCCAACCAGCGTTCAGCATCTATCGCTGCCATACAACCAGTACCAGCTGCAGTAATCGCCTGCCGATAAATATGATCCTGAACATCCCCACAAGCAAATACTCCTTCTACACTTGTACCAGTCCCATTTGGAACAGTTTTAATATAGCCTGACGTATCTAATTCTAAAGCGTCTTCAAATATTTTCGTATTGGGCTGGTGCCCGATAGCCATGAAAATACCATCACATAACTCATCACGAACTGATCCTGAAACAACATCCTTAATTTTCGCACCCACCACACCACTTTCTTGATTACCTATGATATCCACAAGAATACTATTCCAGTATACTTTGATTTTTGGATTAGCTAATGAACGATCAATCATAATTTTTGATGCTCTAAATTCATCTCTACGATGGACAATTCGAACATCGGAAGCAAATTTTGTTAAAAAATTGGCTTCTTCCATAGCAGAATCGCCTCCGCCAATTACCAGCACTTTTTTATCTTTAAAAAAAAATCCATCACAGGTTGCACAAGCAGAAACACCATATCCCATTAATGCTTTTTCAGATTCGAGTCCAAGTAATTTTGCTGTAGCTCCTGTAGAAATAATAAGTGCTTTAGTATAATAGTCTTGATTACTTACAGATACTTTAAACGGTCTAGCAGATAGATCAACTTTGTCAACAATTTTAAATTGACAATCAGCCCCAAAGCGCTGAGCCTGCTTCCTGAATGAATCCATAAGCTCGGGTCCCATTATACCATCAGGAAATCCTGGATAGTTTTCAACATCAGTAGTAATTGTCAATTGGCCTCCTGGCTGAGATCCTTCAAAAACAAGTGGTTTAAGGTTTGCCCTGGCAGCATACACTGCGGCTGTAAGCCCAGCAGGACCAGAACCAATAATTATAATATTCTGCTTTATTTCCCTTTCCATTACGAATAATGTTTTATAAAATTTCTTCTAATGCATCAGTAATATTTTCCTTAGGTACTGCACCAACAATTTGGTTAATAACTTCACCATCTTTCATGATAAGCATTGTTGGTATACTACGCACGCCATATTCCATGGCGGTTTTCTGATTTTGATCAACATCTAGTTTACCTACTTTTATTTTTCCATTATATTCTTGAGCAATTTCTTCAATTACTGGTGCAATAGCTTTGCATGGGCCGCACCATGCAGCCCAAAAATCAATAAGCACGGGCATAGCATCTTTGCTAACTTCCTTATCAAAGGTTTCATCTGTAAATTCATGTACAATATCTGACATAAGCTCTCTCCAAAATATTAAAATTAAACGGGCAAAGTTACCGTCATATATAGCGGCTCTGGAATTATAATATTGCATAAATTGTACAAAATAAAAAAAAGCCCCAAATAAATGGGGCTTTTTCAGGTCAATTTAAAAAAATTTTAGATACTACTCTTCTCTTTTTCTGTATCCTGGTTTTTTATTTCACTTGCTTCATAATAAGTTTTTTTATTTAAAGCATTTACTATATCCTTCGAATCTAACTTTTTTTCATCATATACCACAGTTGCAATTCCTTTTTCAAAGTCAACTTCACATTCTTTAACACCTTTAATATTTTGCACAACAGTAGAAACTTTTCCAGCACATGAGTAGGCACAACGCATCCCATCCACTTTTAACTTGGTCTTATTATCTCCAGCGAAGAGTAATGTTAAGGAAAGTAGGATAGTAATTAATAGATATTTCACAAAAGGTTCCTTTGTTTCTGTTGTTATTTTACTAAAAAATAAAATATAGTTCCAATATACATCATTTTATTCCTTCAAAATAATTAATAATTTAATAATCCCAGCTACTTAAATCTGCTCCTGAAGGTGCAGTTTTCTTAATACGTTCCACCGCTTTGGCAATAAACATCTGGTTGTACCTAAGTCTTGATTCTGCATTAGGGCGAGTATGGTCACCATTCCAACAATGCTCAGCACGATCTCCATAATCAACTTCTCCGTCATAAAATGGATTAACGGTATTTTCTAAGAAATCTTCCATAAGATAGACAGCATTATTTAAATAATAGTTATCCATATCCCCGCAATAAATATGAATTTTTCCTTTTAGTTTTTTTCCTAATTCACTCCAATCTCTTTCAAGTATATATCGCAAATCATAGTTTTCTTTCCAATAGTTTGCAACATCAGGATCAATCTCACCTGTTAGTTTATCCCAAAGAGGTTTGGGATATCCGTCATTTCCCATAGGACTATAAACAGCCTGCCAAATATCCCATTGTGCACCAGAACGACTATTTGTGCCTAACACCAACTCCCGATAATTCATCTGTTGTAGAGTAGAATTCACTTCCCCAAGATAGTTTCTGTATCCAGGTCTTGGAACAAGCCTATGGGAAGGTCCTGTAAAATATGCATTCTTATCCTCGTAAATATTTACTAAACAATAAGCTCTGAAATCAATAGGATCGGGACATGCTGCATAGCAACCATTATACTCTTCCGGGTAAAAAACCTGGGCCGCAAGAGCTTCCCAGCCTCCAGTAGACCCTCCATAAAGAAACCTGGACCAGCCTTCACCAATGCCCCTGAATTGTTTTTCTATGTATGGAATTAATTCATAGGTAATTGCATCCCCATAGGGTCCAAGATTAGCAGAATTAACAGCATATGAATCATCATAATAGGGATTTGGATGCTGAATTTCTATGACTATAACTCTTGGAAAATCTTTTGAAATCCAGTCTTTATAAAACTGATGATCGTGGTCCTGAACGATTCTATTATATCCTTCCAATTGAAATCTCTCACTATAATCGGGAATAAGATCGGGATCTGGTGGTTCTACCCGAAAACCACTGAAATCTCTTGGAAAATGACCATGAAATATCATAAGAGGATATTTCGCTTCTGGATGTTCATCAAATCCATGTGGTAGAAGAATATGCGCACCCAAGTGCATAGGACGTCCCCAAAATTTGGTCAACAGTTTACTTTTTATCTTGATATGTCTTACATATTGAGTGTCTTCAGGCTGATCTATGGAAGGAATTTCTTTATCCAAACTAATTTTAATTATTTTTTTCTTTTTTGGATCAAGATATATTTTTTTTGAGTTACTGTAATAATTGCCTGGAGCAGAATGCCATTGCTGTCCTTCCCCACGGTCCATTGGAAGTTTTACCTGGTGACCTGTCTGAAGATTAAACGTTTCGTATTTATGAATTAATCCTTGTACCCAATAATCGCCTGCCGGAATGTCATTCAAATTAGATACAGGATAACCTAAAACATCATTATCAATAGTGATACCTTCTGGTTCCTGCTTCCCAATTGCATCTACTCCAAATACAAAACCAGTATTTTCATTATCAGAAATTTGAAAACGGGGCTCTTTATCTTTATTATTACTCAATAGTAATAGTACCCGACCTTCAACCAACCCTTTTTCATCTTGCCTCGGATAATCAATCATAAATCGTAAACCCGATGCTCCAAGTTTCATGTTATTCATAATAAAAATTATAACAGATATACGAAAAATAATTGTTATTTTGTTTTCACTAATTATTTACATAACGTTAGCAAAAAATTCTGTCCAAGTTTTTTAATTGCATCCATTCCAGCCAGATATGCAGAATCAAAGTCAGCTCCTTTTTCTTCACCTAGAGAAAAATTCATAACTTCATATCCTGTGGCCGCAATCGAAAGGATTAAATCCCCATTAGAAAACATAAAATATGGATATTTTTCATTTAACCTTTCTCCCTTCTGAGAAGTAGATATACCAATAGTTAAATATAGATCTGCATTGGTTTTATCATTAACAAATAAAGCAGAATATTTGTCCTCAAAACATTCTTTAACATTAGATACCAGATGTCTATAGGTCACTGGATTTCCTAGATTTGTTATTTTTTCAATCAATAATATCCTCGGAGAAACAGTTTTTACTTCCATTGGAAATTTTCTTGGTACCAACTTTATAAAAGGACTTGTTTGAGCATTAATCAATTTTAAATAATCAATAGTAAAAATAATTGAAAAACTCCTATTAAGATTAATTTTATTATCAATTTGAAAATATGCTACTCCATTTCCATCCGTGAAGATATTCTGATCTTTCAAAGATGTTTCCATAATATTCGCAATAATTGGGATACCGCTTACTGGAAACCCTGTTTTTTTATCAAAAGCCTCTATCTTCACTTTATTATGCCGATCAATTAATGTTCTAATTTTTAATATCTCAGGTTCCAATTTAATATCAATACGATCATTATATTCTTGAAGTAAACTTAAAGCAACACGGTAAATATTTTTTGATTTTCCAGAATTTATAGGATATTCCATCATTGGAGAATCATCAATAAGTGGTATAACTGTCTGTACTGCCAGTATCAGTTTAGATATATTATTTCCTGATAGATTCAAAAATGAACTTCGAATAAGATCACCAGCAATTTCTTCTATTTGCAGTTTTTCAAGCGCAATTTTTTCATAATATAACTTTTTATTTAATCTAGCTAAAATATAGAGCCTATCATTTATCTTATAACTGTCTTTATACTCCACAAAATCCAGACTAGTATTAACCCTAGTTTTAATTACTGATTTAGAAAATTCATTGATTAGATCATTATTTGATTCTACTACATCCAAAAGTGCAGACTGTATTTTTACTATTAGTTGCTCAGAAATTTCACCTAATGCCCTTTGACGAGCAAGGACACGGGCATTTTCTCTCTTCTTTAAATTAGAAGAACCAATACCGTACCAATATATCTCATCAGATGGAATTCGATTAATCCAAGAAGGTATCTTATTATAATCTAATTTAGGATTTGGTTTATTACCGCAAGAAAAAAATAATAAAAAAATAAATATTAATCCTGAGCGAAGCATAATAAATAAGAGCAACGCCTAATTCAATGTATTGAATACTGAATATAAACTATTTTGCTTTCCCAGTTGTACCTTCGAGTTTATCTATGGCTTCATCGAGCCTATTGAAAGCATCTATAGCTTCAAGTTCACTTCTGTAAGCTTCATTTAGTTTTGCAGCATCTCTCATTGCTTTCTTTGCAGCTTTTTTTGCTGCTGCAACA
>PBAR01000005.1 GCA_002718285.1 Fidelibacterota bacterium | reverse complement strand
GGCAGATTAAATTTGATGAATATAAAGATACTGGATTAGATACTATCCTGACTGAACAAATACAAACTTGTAATCGGGAATTTTCTTATTTTATAGAATTAAATTATAAAGATTGGGTTCAATCTGAAAAACGTCCTATAATGTCACCCGATATAATTAAAAAGTTTGTTAAACCAAGTCTGGAAAAAAATGAGAAAGTCTGTCTGATAGTGGTCGATTGTATGCGTCATGACCAATTCCAATCAATGATGCCAATTTTTGAATCTATGTTTAATGTTAATGTAAGTTACAAATTTTCACTTCTACCCACTGCCACACCTTATTCTAGAAATGCTATTTTCTGTGGTCTTTTTCCAGATGAAATGGTGAAAAAATATCCAGAACAAGGACACATGATGACCTCACGTACTTCAAGCCTAAATCAGATGGAGAAACAGTTTTTATCTAACCAACTTAAGTCCATTGACCTAGATCATAAAACAATGCATTACCACAAGGTATGGACGGTAGGTGAAGGCAATAAATTTTATAACCGTATAATGAATTATTTAAATAGAGATATGCTTGCACTAGTAATCAATTTTGTAGATATGTTGGCGCACCGTAGCTCCCAAACAGATGTGTTAAAAGAAATGGTTCATGATGAAAGAGGGTATAGGATAGCCGTAAAATCATGGCTGGAATACTCTTGGCTATTTAAAGTATTAAAAAAACTAAGTGAAAATAATTTTACTGTTATATTAACAAGCGACCATGGTAGTATTAGGGTGCAAAAAGATGTTATGGTCGCAGCAGATAAAGAAGCTTCAACTGGAATAAGATATAAATATGGTCGTAATCTAAATACCAATGACCGAAATGCATTAGTTATCAAAAATCCTATGGAATATCGTTTGCCCGAGTTTGGACCTCAGCCTACGTATTTGGTAGCCAAGGATGATGTATTTTTTGTTTATCCGAACCAAGTAAATAAGTATTTATCAAAGTTTAAGAATTCATTTCAACATGGAGGTATTAGTATGGAAGAAATGATGGTACCAGTTGCTGTAATGAAAACAAGATAACTGTTCTATGGTACTGAATTGCCGATCTGTTATTGAGACTAAGGAATTTGCATTTAAAATGGCTGAATCTATACCCGCTGGGAAAGTAATTGCTCTTCTTGGAAATCTTGGATCTGGGAAAACTACTTTTTCCCAAGGTTTTGCAGAAGGACTAAATGTTATAGAAAATGTAGGTTCTCCTACTTTCAAATTAATTTCAGAATATAATGGATACCCTCATAATTTGTTCCACATTGATTGTTATAGAATGAAGGATATAGATGATTTTTTCAATATAGGTGGTGAAAGATACCTCGCTCCCGAAAATGCGGTGACTTTAATTGAATGGGCAGATATAATTGCTGAAGTTCTTCCACAAAAAACTATTATTATAAATTTCTATCGCATAAAGACTAAGCCAGATGGAAGAAAAATAGAAATAGAAGGATGGGATGGATGAGTGATCGCATAATACTTGCTTTTGAAACTTCAACCAAGATTTGCAGCGTAGCCATAATAAAAGGGGAAGATTGTATATCACTAAAAGAGCAAGAAATACCAAGAAAACATGTTGAATTATTACCATCTTTTGTAAAAACTGCAATTAATGAATCAGGACAGGAAATTGAAAAATTTGATGCAGTTGCTGTTAGTATTGGCCCTGGATCTTTTACTGGCCTTAGAATAGGACTTGGCTTTGCCAAAGGTTTTTCTTTCGCACTTGGGTTACCTATTATTGCTGTCACAACAATGGAAGTAATGGCTTACAGCCTTGCAAAATTTAACCCTACTTTGGGCTTAATGCATTCACATGGAGAACGTATCTTTATTCAGCGTTTTTCTTGGATGGATAAATTACCAATCCCTATTGCTAAACCAGATGTTGTTGACCTAAAAGATTTATTGGATAACATAGATGGAAATGAAATCATATTTCAATGCCAATGTCCAGAATCGATATCAAAAAATTTAGATATAATAAACTGTGTACCATCTGCTAAGTGGATTGGTTTATTTGGAAACAGAAAATATAATAAATTAGTTGTTGATCTACCCTACGATTTAGAGCCAGATTATATTGCTCCTTTCAATTTGGGGAATTCAAAATGAATATTCGCCATGCTAAATCAAATGATTTATCTGGAATAATGGGGATAGAAAAAAGAGTTTTTGCAGATAAATCTTGGATACATGATATGATAGCTGAAGAATTGGAATTAAGGCCTGACATAAACACATGGGTTTTGATCGATATGGGTGTAACTCTAGGTTATCTTATGTTTCCTTATATAGATCGTGAAATGCAATTTCTTAATTTTGTAATAGATATACCTTTCAGTAAAAGGGGATACGGTTCCACTCTGCTGATTTATTTTTTTAACCAAGTTCAGCTAAAGACATCCATATTATTAGGAGGGGAATAAGGTAGTTTTGGAGTTATTAATCTTTATAGAAAAGCAGAGTTTAATAAAATTGCTATCCGTGCCAATTATTATGGTGATGGAAAAAATGCGTTAATTATGAATAAAAAAATGCGATAATTATGTCTTGGTTTCAGCGCAAAGATAGAAAGGTCAAAGAAGGGGGAAAAAAATCTCTCCCAGATGGTCTTTGGGCTAAATGTCCTTCATGCAGTGAGGTTCTATATAAACCTGAATTGGAAAAAAATCTCTCTGTTTGTCATCATTGTCAGCATCATTTTCGTGTTTCTAATAGTATATATGTGGACCTATTATTGGACAAAGGATCAGAAAACCTATTATTTGGAAATTTGTTTCCATATGACTTTCTTGAATTCAGCGCTGTTAAAAAATATAGTGAACAAATCAAGGATGCTTATATAAAAACAGGAGAGAAGGATGCTATCAATATTTTTGAAGGAAAGCTTGATGGTAAGGATATTTGTTTAGGAATAATGAATTTTAATTTTATTGGGGGTAGTATGGGCTCTGTTGTAGGAGAGACCGTATCCAGAGCGATTAAGCATGCTGGTTTAAATAAACTACCTTTAATAATGATTTGTGCTTCTGGAGGAGCAAGAATGCAAGAGGGCGCTATCTCTCTTGTACAATTGGCTAAAACCAGTAGCTGGTTGGCTAAATTCTCACAGGATGGTGGATTATATATTCCAATTCTAACAGATCCTACGACAGGAGGAGTTACAGCTAGTTTTGGTATGCTTGGAGATGTAATATTAGCTGAACCAGGAGCATTGATTGGATTTGCTGGTCCCCGAGTGATAAAACAGACAATTGGTGAGAATTTGCCAGAAGGGTTCCAACGGTCAGAATTTTTGCAAGAAAAAGGGTTTATCGATTACATTGTGCACCGCAGTGAAATGAAAAATAAATTAGCATTATTTATAGAGCTACTTTCTTGTGGGTAAAAATCAAATACTAATTACTAATGATGATGGGATATTTTCTCCTGGAATCTATGCACTGTGGGAAGCTATGCAAGAGATAGGAGAAACAACTGTGGTCGCTCCAGAATTTGAACAGAGTTCAGTCAGTAATGCTATTACAATATTAGACCCAGTTCGAGTAAAATTAATNAAAAGAANTGGTGGNTTTAANGGTTATGCTATTTCAGGTACACCNGCTGATTGTNCAAAAATTGCNATTAAATCNCTTATGGAGANGCCNCCTGATATTATAATATCAGGGATTAATCGAGGAGCAAATCTAGGGAAAAATATTATTTATTCAGGAACAATTGCAGCCGCCACAGAAGGAGCAATGCTAGGAATTCCTTCAATAGCGATTAGTTTAAATTCATTTCGTAATGATGAATTTCAGGGTTCTAAAGATGCATCTAGGGAGGTTGTCCGCTTTGTAAAAAATAATACTTTACCCGTAGGTACACTTTTAAATGTAAATGTTCCCTATTGTAAGCCAGAAGAAATAAAAGGGATTAGAGTGACTCGACAGGGACAACAATATTATCAAGATGAATATTTAAATCGTAAGGATCCCATGGGCAGAGATTATTATTGGATAAAGGGAAAAATTATAGATCAGGATAAGGATTTTTACTCTGATAGTAAAGCTGTAAATGATGGATATATAAGCATTACTCCAATCCATTTTCAGATGACAGACGAATCATATTTTACGAAAATGGAAGAAATTTTAATTCGTGAATAATTTATATAAAAACGGCGTTGTTATAATAGATTTTGGTTCTCAATATACTCAATTAATTGCTAGACGTATCCGTGAACAAAATGTATTCTCTCAAATCCTTCATCCAGAAATACCTTTTTCCACTATTCTTGATTTAAAACCNGATGCAATCNTTCTATCTGGTGGACCTAGTAGTGTTTATGCTAATGACGCACCAAACTTTGATCCTGCTATTCTAGAATGTGATATTCCTATATTAGGGATATGTTATGGATTACATTTATTAGTTCATCATAATGGTGGTAAAGTTGAATCTGATGGATCAGGAGAATATGGGTTTGCTGAAATAACTGTGGATAAAAAATCAGGACTTTTGTCAGGGATTTCATCTCCTTCAAAGGTTTGGATGAGTCATGGTGATCAGGTTATAAAGATCCCCAAAGGTTGGCAGATCTTGGCTTATTCAAAAAATAATATTGTGGCAACTATAGCAAATAAAGACCAGTCTAAAGTTGCCACCCAATTTCATCCTGAAGTCGCACATACATCACAAGGACAAATAATACTTCGAAATTTTCTTTTTGAGATAGCTAATTGCAAACCTAACTGGACGACTAGTAATTTTATTTATAAACAAATAGAATCGATAAAAAAACAAGTCGGACGGAAAAAGGTTCTGGTAGGTGTTAGCGGTGGTGTAGACTCATCTGTTTTAGCTGTTTTGCTTCATAAAGCGGTTGGAGATCAATCAACTGCAGTTTTAATTGATCATGGTCTTCTTAGAAAAGATGAGGCTAAATCTTGCTTTAAATCTCTAAGTAATGTGCTAGGAATCAATATCCAAGTTTATAATGAATCAGAACTATTTTTATCAAAATTAAATAATATTAAAGATCCCGAAGAAAAAAGAAAAATAATTGGTAATCAATTCATTTATTCTTTTGAGCGCATTGCGAATGAAATGGGGAATGTTGATTTTTTAGCTCAAGGAACATTATATCCTGACGTTATAGAAAGTGGTGTCAGTAAAGGTCGTAAAGCTCATGTTATAAAAAGTCACCATAATGTTGGTGGACTTCCAGAAAAAATGGATTTCAAATTGATAGAGCCATTAAAATCATTATTTAAGGATGAAGTTCGTAATGTGGGTAGAGAATTAGGACTACCTAATTCCTTGATTGATAGGCATCCTTTTCCAGGTCCTGGATTAGGAGTAAGAATAATCGGTGAAGTGACAAAAGAACGAATTGAAATTCTTCAGAAAGCAGATCAAATCTATTTGGAAATTTTGCATGATGAAAAATTATATAATAAGATTTGGCAAGCTTTCTCAGTACTAATTCCAGTAAAAACAGTAGGTGTGATGGGTGATAAACGCACCTATGAAAATCTGCTTGGCATTCGTGCTGTAACTAGTATTGATGGCATGACTGCAGACTGGTACCGGATGCCACATGAGACTTTAAACAAAATTTCAAATCGTATTGTTAATTCGGTTAAAGGCATAAATCGAGTCGTATATGACATCACATCAAAACCACCAGGAACAATAGAATGGGAATAATAAATTAATTATTTTATTCTATGGTTATATCTTACCAATTATAATTGGCTATAAAAATTAATTTAAAACATTGCTAATCAGATTATGAATTCTTTATTAGTCGGATGCTTTTAATTAAGATTATATTTTGAATATATTGGCAAAGAAATCTCGAAAGATATTTAACAATATTTTAGTATTTGCAAAGGTGTAGTTATTTTTGATTATAACGAAAATTGGAACTATGATTTATTACAGTTATTTAAATTTATATGAATAACGTTATAATCATTGGGAATTAATTTTTTATACTTAGTTTAACATCAATAATAAATTAAGGGATCATACATGATTAAAATCCTTCTTTCTAAAATCCTAATATTATTTCTATCATCTTTAATCTATGCTCAGAAATCTGAAACATATAAAGTTGTAATTGAGAGACATGATAATGGATTAAAAAATATAGTCCTTAGTTTTAAAGGTAAAGGTATTAATAAACAGCTTATTAAAAGGGAAGGTTTTTATGATACTGGTGTAAAAAAGTTTTTAGAGTCATATGAAAATAACCAAAAATCTGGAGAATATGTATCATGGTACCAAAATGGACAAAAAAGGTTAGAAGGGGTTTTCAAAGATGGAAAAGTAAAAGGAACTTTTGTTTCATGGTATAAAAATGGACTACAAAAATCTGATAGTACTTATAATAATGGAGAATTGGTAAAGAATACGAAATGGGAATACTTTAAAAATAAAAACAAAAAAATAGAAATGAATTTTAAAGATGGTAAGAAAAATGGATTATTTAAAATTTGGTATGAAGATGGAATGAAAAAATCAGAGCAAATGTACAAAGACGATGAGCGTAATGGTGTATATATTAGTTGGTACCAAGATGGAAAACCAAATTCAAGAGGTCTCTTTTTAAATGGAATAGAAGATGGTTTATGGCATATATGGGATTCTACTGGAGCATTAATTCGAGAGAAATTATTTTCTACAGGATTTATGCTATATGATAAAAGTTTTCAATATTATTCTAGTGGAGAATTATTTACAATTAGCATAAATAAAAGCATAGTTATTTATTATGGTAAGGATGGGAATATAATTAAGGAAACAAGAGATGGACAGATATGGAATGGTGAAAAAATTCTTACATATGATAGTGGAGTAATAAAATCAAAGGGAACCTATGAAACAGGGAAAGAATATGGAGTTTTTACAACTTGGTATGAAAATGGATTAAAAAAATCAGAAGGTACATATGTAGATGGCCAGTTGCTTAACAATCAATTATGGGATTATTACCCTAGCCAACAGAAAAAAATAGAAAAAAATTTTAAAGATGGTAAAAAAAATGGGTTACATATAGAATGGTATGAAAATGGACAGAAATTTCAGGAAGAAAACTACAAAGATGGTTTGAAAAATGGGTCTTGGAATATTTGGTATCAGAATGGTAACCAGAAATTCTCAGGTCACTATAGAGATGATAAAAAAGAAGGATTATTCATTGATTGGTATATTAACGGTGAAAAAAAACTTGAAGGTAGGTACCGCGAAAATTTATGGATTGGGGAATGGATATCTTGGTACGATAATAAACAGATCATGCAGCGAGGATTATATAAGGATGGTGCGCAAGATGGAATTCATACTGTATGGTATGAAAATGGGGAGAAAAAGTCAGAAAATACCTATAAGGGTGGGGAATTAATCTCTGTGTATTCATGGCAATATTATAAAGACGGGCAGGCTAAATCAGAAATAAAATATAAAAATGGAAAAAAAGATGGATTGAATATTGAATGGTATAAAAATGGTCAAAAAGCGTCTAAGGGTATTTATAAACTAGGTGAGAAAAATGGTTTATTCACTATTTGGGGTGAAGATGGTAAAAAAACATATGAAGCAAATTATGAAAATGGAAAAATTATAGATAAAACGGAATGGACTTATTTTGATGGTGGAAAACCAAAGTCACTGATAAGTTTTAAAAAAAATAAAAAGCATGGTTGGCAAAATGAATGGTATTCAAATGGAAACAAAAAATCGGAAAGTAAATATGAATATGGAAAAGAAACAGGCGTATTTACTACTTGGTATGAGAATAAAAAAGAAAAAACAAAAGTAATATATCAAAATGGGAAAAAATATGGAATTGATATAGAGTGGTACTCGGATGGGCAGAAAGCAAGTGAAAAGAAATGGAAAAAAGGAGTTCCTCACGGAAAATGGTCTTCTTGGAATGAGGACGGTAGTATTGAGTATGAAAGAAACTATAGAAATGGGAAGTTATTAAAGTAATTATTATTTGATTAATGGCTAGAAAGTGTATTAAGACAAATATAGATAAATCAACTATTATAAAATTTGCAGGTTTTAACTCCGATTTAAATCTAGTTTAATCTCATTAGATAGTTACTTTATATTATGGGGTTTTGTTTAATTTATTCTAAATTTTAGTAAATAGACCCGAAAAAAATGAAAAAATGGTATTTATATAATTTATTCTTTATCTCGGTATTGTCATTGAGTGGTCAGACTGTTATTCATGAATTAATCCGGAACAAGCAAGGTTTATTGGATCGGGTCGTATATTTGGAGATCACTGAAAATAGTCATCGAAAATTAAAAGAAATAGATTTCCATGATAATGGAAATAAGTTTCGAGAAAAAACTTTTAATAATAATGGAGAATTATCAATCTTAAAGGAATGGTATCGTGATGGACAGATTAAAATGGAAAATCAGTTTAAGAAAGGGAAAAAACATGGACTATGGTCTAGTTGGTATGAGAATGGTATTAAAGAAAGTAAAAAGGAATATTTCAGTGGTTTGACCCATGGTTCTGTTGAGCTTTGGGATGAAAAAGGATTATTAAGCTTTAAAGGAAGTTTTATTGCAGATACAGTCAAAAATATCAGTTTAGAAAATGGTTTAATAACTGAATGGTATGATAATGGTCAGAAAAAGTCAGAACGTCATTTTCAAAATGGCCAGTTAGATGGATTTTCGAATCGGTGGTATAGGAATGGTCAACGTATGGAGACAGGTAAGTTTTATAATGGTAGTGGTATTAGCTATACATGGGATGAAAATGGAAAAAAAATAATGGAAAAGACTTTTGAAAATGGATTGCCTAATAAGAATTAATTATATAATTATTCTAATATTTCTTTATTTACAATGAAAAAAAAATCATTGATAATTTTTATTTTTATATCATTTATTTTTTCTCAGAAAATAAAATACAATATAAAAGATATTGTGGAATTAAACGGCGTTTTTTATAAGAATTTTAGCAATGAAAAAGTTAGTGGATTTATATTTAAAGAGGATAATGAAATTAATATACCATTGGGAATGATTAAGAATGGTAAAAAACAAGGGCAGTGGTTAGAATGGTCTGAGAGGAAAGATTATCAAGAAAACCTAGAATTAGATGACTTGGAAAAAGGTATAGATCAAACAGATACTGTGGACCAAATTACTATCAAAAAAGTAATGTCCAGAGAGATCAATGAATATATATCTGGAGATAATAAGGGGCAGATTATTATGGTATTGGTATCTAGCCAAGTTATTAATTATGATAAAAATGGTACTAAAGTTGAGGAATCAAATAGTTATTATAACTCCAAGGGATTTTTAAAGGATCGAATATATAGGAGATTCGAATATGATTTAAATGAAAAGTATCAAAAGGAAAAAATTCGAGTATACAACAATCAGAATTACCTAATAGAAACAGAAAATCTAAGATATAATGAAAAGGATAACTTAATTGAACAAATTATTCAGGAGCCAGGGGGAACTATTATTGGCAAGGTTTTTAATGATTATGATATATATGGGAAATTGATCGAGCATATTCGATATGGACAGGATGGGAGAAAATTAAGATCTATAAAAAATTTTTATGATCAAAACGGAAAAAAAATAGTTGAAAAAAATATTGAATTTCTTATTAATTCAGATGAATCTAGGAAAATAAATAAAAAATTTACTTATGATAGAAAGGGCAATTTAATTAGAATAGATGATAAATATTTTCGAACATATTATTTTTATGATGACTATAATAATTTAGAAGAAACAAAAACATTTCTGGTTGATTCTAGTAATCCATCTGTACAGGAAATTATTGTAGCAAAAACAGTTTATAGATTTTCATTTTATTAAAATGATTTATAATGTAGTTTTATTTTTGAGTCATATAGATTAATAAAACAGGTTAGTATTAATAATGATTTTGTTTATGAAACCATTTTCTATATCAATTGATAATGATGAAAAATATAGGTTTTATTGTTTTATTGTGGAGTTTGATTAATTGATTATGTATTTTATCCTTTTAGTGTGGCAATATAAATAATAAATGCTTAAGGAAAATTAATGTCGAAAAATTTTAATAATAAATTGTTTGAAGAGCATATTTCGGATTTAATAATTGATAAAGAGAATCTTAGATATCTTGAAAAACAGAAAATGATAATGAAAAAGATAGTTTATATCCTTGCTGAAGAGAATTGGGTTGATGAAGGATATTCTGAATCTCAAGTAAAATTCTGTAGAGAATTTTTGGAGGACTATGCTTGGGTGTATGCTGTCAATGAATTGATAACTATTCAGAATGATAATGGGACATTTAAAGTTATGCCTGGTGTTAAAAAATGGTCAGATAATTACGAAGAAAATTTTTTAAATGCTTACTTAAAAACTAAGGAATTAAAAGCGAACAAAAAAAATATTGTAGAATCGGATAATTTACGATTTAAAAATTCTTTTTATAAAATTAGCAAAGCTAAGAATCAGGAAGATTTAGTGAAAAAAACTATAGCTGTTGGCGAAAAGTATGGTATTTCAAAAAATGATCTAATATCAGAAAGAGGCTATAATTTAGATTTAGAAGGAAGAATATTGGATAATATTTGGAACGATATATAACTAATATCAGGATAAATCATTGCATTCTATTCGAAAAGTCCTAGCTATATGCCTGTCTTTTTTATTCTACTCAATAGAGTCTGCTGTTAGCCTAGATTACATAGAGTATAGGGTTTATTTCCAAAAAGCCATAGAAAATTATAAACTTAATCGTTTTGAACTTGCGGAAGATAATTTTCATACTATTCTTAATAATTATAGAGATTATAGAGACCCCGCCGCTCAACTTATGTTAGCAAAATCACAATATCAAAAAGGTGACTGGGATCAGGCATTTCGAACATGCAAATCATATTTATCTAATTATCCTAAAAGCCCTTATGAATACCATGCACAAATTTTATTAGGAGATATATTACTGCTACAGGGGGAAATCACATCTGCATTTGAGAATTATCTTCGTATTCGGCCAATTTTGTCAGATTCAACTCAATTACAAGGTATTGATAAACGTTTACTTATTTGCATATCAAATGATTTAAAACCTCATAGAATAGAAGGATTACTTTTTCAAGAACAAGATAAATCTAATCAATCTATTTTAAACTTAGCGAGGGCATATAAGGCTTGGAAGAATGGTAATAGTTATGAGTTTGAACTCATTTTAAGAGGGAAAAATAGAAGTGATTTTCCTTATATATACAGAAAATTATTTGAATCATTATATACCGCTTCCAATAGAAAATTCTTTAAACAATGTGATATTGCAATAATTCTACCTATTACGGGGAAAGATTCTTCCCCAAGTCTATCTTATCTTGCAGGATTGTCAGAGTTTATAGATGATAATCTTAATAATATTGCATCGCGTTTTATTGTTTTTGATACGGAAAGTAATGATGTAAAAGTTTGGAAAATTCTCCAAAAAATTTCTTTGAGTCGTAATATAAATTGTATACTGGGACCTATCAAAGATTCTCATATACTTATTGCGTCTGGTACTACATCATCAATCCCAATCTTAATACCAAAAACTAATTTGGCGGGCATAAGTGAATATTCTGAGAATATTTTTTTCCTTACTCCTACTGTTAAGACTATTGCAAGAAGGACTGCAGAATTATTAGTAGAGGAAATGGGTTTGGAATACATAGCCATATTATCACCAGGGGATGATAATTCATCAAATATTACAAAATATTTTATGCAAGAATTAAACCAATTAGGAATTTCACCTGTGGCAATTGAATGGTACTATGATAGCCCAGAGAATATATCAAGACAATTTAAATCAATTCGTAAAAAAGCTTGGTCTTTAAAATCAGAAGAAGATCAATCAACCAATATGATGGATATGACTATTGACAGTTTGGAAGGTCTTTTTGATGTAGATGTAGAAGACTTCTTTGATTTACCAGATTATAATAAAAATAAAAAAATGACTAAAAAAGATTCATCAAAAATTTTTTTAAATACTATTCAGGCTTTATACTTACCACTTCGTCAAGGAGAGCTCACCTATATTGGAACCCAGGTTCCATTATATAATTTAGAAACGATTATTATTGGCAATGAATATTGGTTAGATATGGATGTTTTAAATCAAGACCTTATTGGCCCTCATGTACAAGGTATGCGAATTATCAGTGATGTCCGTTCTCCCAAAATTATGAATACAAAACTTCAATTTAGTAATTTTTACGCTCTTGGCTTTGATCATGGTGATTTTATTAATTCTATTAGTATGAGATCCAATGGTACCAGAAGATCTTTTTACCAAAATTTGAAAAATCAAAATTTTTTTAATGGTCTTGCTACATCTATTAAGTTTGGAGGAAANAATAAAAATAGTAACCAATCAGCACANGTATTAGAGTATAGAAAAAAATCGATCATNTCTATAGGTATGTTTGATGGAGATTCNATNGAGGTCATGNTCCCTTAATGTTANNAAGANCATGGTCAGATTATTCCAACATTTTTGTGGGGAAAAAGNTAAAAGCTGTTTTTTCNCATGCTTCATTTAATCCTAATGGNAGTAACGATCANGAATATTTTGCCAAATTAACAGGATTTAGGCCATCTAGNCTCATAATTCCACAACAAACCCATTCTTCAAATGTTTCTGTAATAGATAAACCAGGATACNNAAAAAATTTAGATGGTATTTTTTCANATAATACNGAATTAGTATGCTCTATTCNAGTTGCAGATTGCTTNCCTATATTTTTTGTNCATCATTTTGANNCNTTGTTAGGCTTGGTACATGCTGGGTGGCGAGGATTGGCTAANGGNATTATTCNAAATATAAAAAAAGAATTANATANAATGACATTAAGGCTNTCTGACTTTCATATTTTAATTGGACCTTCNATTCATTCTTGTTGTTTTGANGTANGAGATGATGTAATNAGTCAANTTGATCCANGATTTTATTTTCNAAAGGATTCAGGGANGATTTGAAGTAGACTTACAAAACTGGGCAAAAAAACAACTTNTAGATATAGGTTGTAAGGAAAAANTGATTACNATAATTAACGAGTGTACTTATTGTTATGATAGTAAATTTTTTTCTTACAGAAGAAATGGTAAACACGCAGGAAGGATGATTGCTCTAATTGGTTGGTTTTGAAATTTNNATTANAAAATAAAATGACAATTTNAGAAGCANTTATTCTTGGTATTTTACANGGATTAACAGAATTTTTACCTATTAGCAGTTCTGGNCATTTAGTTATAGGGCAAATACTTCTNGGAGTTCAACAACCAGGAAATGAATTTGAAATACTGGTGCATATAGGAACATTGGCTAGCATAATAATTGTTTTTTTCGATGATATTCGCTCAATTATCTATTCNCTTANCANAAAAAATACTCANAATTTTATTTTTTNTATTTTAGTAGGGAGTATNCCAGCTGCTCTGATTGGCTTTGCATTGAAAGACACGTTTGANTTACTTTTTGAAAATATAANTGCAGTNGGTTTNGCTCTAATTACTACNGGTATTNTGCTTATTGCATCAACATTTNCTAAAAAGGATAAAAAANCCTANTCNTTTTTTTCATCATTTTTGATTGGATGCGCGCAAGCAATTGCAATTATTCCTGGAATATCTAGATCTGGCATTACTATAAGTATGGCACTCTTTTTAGGGTTGTCATCAAAAGATGCTGCACGNTTTTCTTTTTTAATTGCAATTCCAATTATCATTGGTGCAGGATTNCTGGANACNNTTGAATCAGGTGGTAGTTTTGAATTACCCNTNTCNATTNTCCTAGGAGCTTTTTTTACATCTTTTATATTTGGTGTTTTTGCACTAAAGTGGTTACTTGGGATCTTGGAAAATGGGAAATTTTACTACTTTGGGATTTATTGCATAATTGTTGGGTTTACAGTTACAATAATGAGTTATTAAATGGGTTTAACTGGAATTATTTTTATTCTCTACCTTGTCTTTTTGATTACTGTTGGTATCTGGACATTCAAACTAAATAAGACACAGGAAGACTATTTATTAGCAGGTAGAAGACTTGGCCCTTTGGTAACGGCATTTTCTGAGCGAGCCTCGGGAGAGTCAGCATGGCTTCTCTTGGCTTTGCCTGGAGCAGCTATAGCTGTTGGCCTGGGAGAAGCTTGGACAGTTTTAGGGATCATTTTAGGAATTATTGTATCGTGGACTTTGATCGCTCAAAAGCTCCGAGAACAGACAGAAAAATATAATTCACTAACGATACCAGATTTTCTACATAAAAGGTTCAATGATTCATCTAATATAATTCGAATTTTTTCTTCAATTGTGATAGCTTTTTTTTCTTTGTTCTATGTATCTGCACAGTTTCATGCTTCTGGAAAAGTTTTAAATTCTCTTTTTGGGATTTCTCCCATAAATGGAATAGTTATAGGAGCTTTAGTTATAATTTTATATACTTTAATGGGAGGATTTTTAGCAGTGGCATGGACTGATCTTCTTCAGGGAATATTAATGATTGGGACACTAGTTATACTCCCTCTTGCTGGATTTATAGAGCTTCAAAAATCTGATATATCTTTTTATACAAGCCTTAAAAGTGCTGAATCAATTTTGGAAAATTATAATTCTTCACTCTTTAGGGGCAGAAGTGGTATTAATGCATTAATAATTACTATAGGAGGATTAAGTTGGGGTTTAGGTTATCTTGGTCAACCTCATCTGCTGATTCGCTATATGGCGATACGTAATTCTGAAGAAGTTAGTATAGCTAGAAAAGTCGCTATTCTCTGGGCAATTCCTGGTGTAACAGGGGCTTTTTTTATAGGATTATTATCTTTAGAATACTTTGGGATTAATTATTTTTATAAAGTATTAGAAAATGGTGATTTAATTATGGTTACAGATATAGAGCAAGCCATGCCGTTATTGGCAACTAAAATATTACCACCTATTTTAGCAGGATTATTTATTTCTGGAGCAGTAGCTGCTATGATGTCGACTGCTGATTCTCAGTTATTAGTTTCCGCATCTGCCATCACCGAAGATATTTTGCACCAGTTTTTTGGAATTAAAATATCTGATAAAAAATTAGTCAATCTTAATCGATTCGCCATCGTTATTTTGGGATTGATTGCATTTGGGATTTCTATATTCTCAGAAATTCAAGGAAAAAAGATTTTTGGTGTTGTGAGCTATGCCTGGAGTGGCCTGGGTTCTGCATTTGGGCCTGTTTTAGTTATGACTCTTTGGTGGAATAAAACAACAAGAGTTGGTGTAATATCAGGTCTTGTTGTTGGTTTTTTTACTACAATTATTTGGGCAAATATTCCAGGATTAAAGGAATTGATTACTGAAAGAATGACTAGTTTTGTTTTTGCATTTATTGCTGTTTATATCGTAAGTCTTCTTACGTTGGAAGTTAAAAATAATGAGGATAAATGAAGTTTTATCAAATATAAATAAAGATAACATTGATCCTGTCTATCTTTTAAAAGGGAATGATTATTTTTTACATTCCTTCTTTATCCAAAAGATATCCGAAATACTTTTTTACAAAAAATCAGTTAATAGAACTTTGATGGTCCCCGATGAAATGAAAGGGAAGGAAATTTTAGTTCGCTTAACCACAACTGACCTGTTCAATATGAAAAAAATATTTATATTGAGAAATCCACAACAATTAAAAGGTAAAAACTCTGATGATCTAATTTCCTATTGTAAGGCACCTATTAGAAATCATGTACTTATTATAATTTTGGATGATTGGATAGAAAAATCAGCCTTTGCAAAAAAAATCGTCAATATTTTAAATCCTATCGATACTAGGACCCCATTTCCTAATCAAATGATAAAATGGGCACAGTATTTTTTCCGCACAGAAGGTAAAAAAGTTCAGTCTAATGTTATTGAAACTATTGTTGAGATGGCTGGTGATTCACTTGCTCATCTAAAAAATGAGATTGAAAAAGTCTGTATTTGGTCTGGAGGAAGCAATACGATTAAAAAACAAGATTTAAAACAGTTTTCGGGTTGGTCAAGAGAAACACAGCGTTGGGAATTTTTGATTGCACTTGGTTACCAAAACTTAAAAGATGCTATTTTTTTAGGAAAAACTATTATTACTCAAAATGAAAATTTAATTTCACTTTTATATCCACTTACTTATTTGTTTCAAGAAATATTATTTTTAAAAATGAATCGTGGAACTTTTCATTTAAATCGTGGTTATATGCCTATATCACCATCGGTAAAGAAACGTATTCCCGAGTTCTCAAAGATGTATAGTAAGAAAAAAATAATATTGGCACTTAATTACCTAAGAGATATTGATAAAAGACAAAAAACAACATATATATCAGATGAAACAGAATTACTCTATTTTATACTCCATGTCATTGGATAATCAGCAATCCTCATTTGCTTATACTGATGAACAGTTAATTTCCAGATTTCAATCTGGTGATAAAAATGCATATATTGAATTAGTGAATCGGTATCGAGATCGATTAATGAATTATGTTTACCAGTTTTTAGGTGATATAGAACAATCAGAGGATATTGTTCAGGATACAATGTTGAAACTATATGAAAAAAAACATTATTATAAAGAAATAGCAAAATTTTCTACTTGGATTTACACTATTGCNAGAAATTTAGCTAATACGGAGTTAAGAAAAAGAAAGCGTAGNAAAGTGACNTTNTTNAGCCNAATGAGCCNTGATNANTACAATTATGAATTACCNGCTGTNCAACCCGANATTGGTCNGGANATNGAAAACGAATTNATTAATAAGCGAATCCAGATCGCTATCCATGAATTACCCGAAAATTATAAAACAGTAATTATCCTACGAGATATTCAGGAGCTTCCTTATGAGGAAATTAGTTCTATTGTTGGCGTACCATTAGGTACGGTTAAATCTAGGATTAATAGAGCGAGATTGCAGCTCCAGGCTGAATTAAAAAATTTAAGATAATAGGAGGAAATACATTTGATGAATCGTTATGAATTTGAAGATCTAATTTCAGANTATATNGAAAATTCTCTTTCCTTGAAAAAAAGGAAGGAATTTGAAAAATATCTAAAGGAACATTCGAAAGCACAAATTTTGGTAGATGAAGTCCGCTCTACAATTAATGAAATAAAAAATATCAAACAAGTACAAGTGTCAGAAAATTTCAATGAGCGTTTATTGAAACGGATAAATAATGACAAATTGAATAATAGGTTTAATTTAGAAAAACAAAAANCATATTTNGGGTTCACTCCAATATATGCTTCATTAATGACAGGATTGATAGTTTCATTTTTAATTGTAAGCNTAAATTTCTTTGGCCCAGAAAAAANNTCAATAANCNNAAATAAATNTTATGTAAATGATCCTATATCNAAATCCTCTCAAACCAATTANCAATATAGTTGACNCACAATCAAACAATATAGAAGAGAATAAAGATGATAGTCTTAATCAAAAATCTCTAAATTCCCCTAAATTAGATTTTACTAAAAGGATGAAACTTGTGAATGATTGATCGCTGTTAAACAGGTTTTAATCTCCGATTAAACATCTTAATTTTATTGACGAGGAAAGTTGTTTAATGTTTTCGCATATTAATCTAGGGAATTTTACAAAGGCATTCGTTGCTTTTTGTTTTATTGTTTTTGTCTTTGCACTATTATCTACATCGAACAATGTTACAGCAGAAATTTTGAGATATATTGTATTGGCTGGAGTAATTCTAATTTTGCTGTTTTACAATTATACTATAGAAGAATATGGAACTGAAAAAATTTCAGAATCAATAGAATCACAAACCAGCCAAGATAATTTTAGAAAATCAAAAATAATAGAATTTTCGCCAACAAGCAGTTTATACAATGAGCTCCAAGTGTTAGTGCAATCAACTGTAAAATCATTAAATCAAAGTTTTGAGACAGCTATTTATATGATTGATCCAGAACTTCAAGTATTTACGTTACAGCAGGAAAATGTAAATAGTTTTTCAAAGACAATTTCATCAAGCAATAAGATTATTTCAAGATTATTAAGTTCAAAAGAGAAAAATATCTGTCATCAAAAGGATTATCCAGAATCATGGAATGAATTATTTGAGGCTGAGACCTGGCGCGGGAGCGAATGTGTTGTTATTGGTAAAGTTAATTTACAGGAAAGTATTGTAGGTTTTGTTATCACTAGGATTAATCATTTTAGCGATATCACTGAAAAAGATAATGCATTTTTAGGAGAACTTGGCCAATTTATTTCATATGGGTTGAAAAATTTAGATTTTTTAGAAATACAAACTGAAAAAGTTGAAGGAAGGCAGAGAATCCTTGAACTTTTATCATCTTTAAGTTTTAAATCAGAGGATTCTGAAGCATTGGAGCAGTTTAGAATTTTATTTAACTCCTTTTTTAAATTTGATTGCCTTACTGTATCTACAAAAATGGATACTGGGCAAAATTGTATTATCAAGCTAACAGAAGGAATAAATGAAGGTCTAAATGTTGGTAGTGAATTCAATGTTCATGGATCACTCCATGGTTTGCCGATTTCAAATGGAAAGATTATACACACTCTAGATTGGAAGGATGAATACCCAAATTTGGGTCGTTTCACCACTGGTGCTGATGACGATCCAAGTTTTAGTGCTGTTTTGGGCGTTCCTCTTATAATTGACGATAAAAATTTAGGCTCTATAATTATGGAGAGAATCGGACCAGATGCATTTACAGAACGGGACAAAGAAAATTTAGTTCTAATCGGTAAGGTAATGGGTACCGCAATGTATTGGATTCATGAATATGATAAAATTTATCAGGATGCTACTCATGATGGNTTATCCAANCTCCTTAATCATCAAACTTTTAAAAAANGATTNCAAGATGAAATCCTTAGAGCACAGCGNTTTCAACATTATATGACAGTCATAATGTTTGATTTAGATAAATTTAAACGGATTAATGATACACTTGGTCATCCTTATGGAGACTATGTCATTCAAATGGTCTCAAATATATTAAAAGAAAATGTCCGTGCAATTGATTTAGTTGCACGCTATGGTGGGGAAGAATTTGTAGTTATTTTAATTAATACAAAGGCGGAAAATGCCATGCCAGTAGGTAAACGTATTGTTCAAAATATTTCTGAATTTCCATTTAATATGGATGACGAGGAGGTGAAAATGACTATAAGTGCTGGGATGGCAGAATACCCTACTCATCATAAATCTATGAAAGAATTGATAAATTACGCAGATCAGGCAATGTATAAGGTCAAAAAGCAAGGTGGAGATAATATCATTCTTTTCGATTTTCCTGAGGAGAATTAGAAGTAATAATAATGAAAAATATTTTATATTATTTTATTGGATTTAATTTTTTTCTATCAGGACTCTCAGGAAATGTTTCTAAAGAAAAACAAGAGCTTGCTTTACATCATTTTATGCAAGGTGAATTCTTAGTTGATCAAGGTAACTATTCTCTAGCCGTTCTTGAATTTCAAGATGCACTTGATATAGATCCGAATGCGCCAACTATCCATGTTTCTATAGCTGGTGCTTACCTAAGACTTGGGAAAAATAAACGGGCAAAAAATCATTTAAATATTGCTGTAGAGCTTAACCCAGATGAAATCGAAGCATTTGAGATTTTAGGAAAAATCCATTTAATGGAAAAAAGTCTATCCCATGCAGAAGAAGTATATAAAGAGCTTGTTCGTTTAGATTCTATGAATATAGAAAACTATTTTTCTTTAGCTAATATTGCAAGAATTGAGAAAAAATGGGATATAGCCATTGATTATTATCTACAAGCTTATAAAATTAATTCTATAGCTATTAAAGGTCTTGAGCAAGCACTCCAGATCTGTCTTGCCACGAATAAATTTGACCGTGCAGAAGATGTTTGTGATTTTCTTTTAAATGAAGAACCTGATAATGAAAAGTATTTGGAGACTTTGCGGGATTTAGCTCTATTCAATAATGATTATCATAAAGCTCTATTAACAATAAATAAATTAGAAATTATAAGAGGGCCTTCTGCTCAAACATTGATCCAGAAAAGTGTTTTATATGAAGAATTAAATGAAGTAGATAAAGCATTGGAAGAAATATCAAGAGCCTTTGATAAAGATAGTTTAAATATTGATGTTATAGATCGTTTAGTAAATCTGTTATTAAATGGGGGAAAGCTTCATCTTGCCCAAAAATATAACCAAATAATAATAGAGAAATTTCCTGATGATGTAAGAGGATTTATCAATGCAGGATTTTTAGCATTAAATAACAATAAACCTGATGATGCGATAATAATTATAGAACCAATTATAGAAAAATTTCCTAGCGAATTTACAATTCATTACATTCTTGGTACTTCTTATTATCAGTTAAAAGATTATTCAAATTCAGAAATATTTTTTTTAAAAGCATTAGATATTTTTCCTGGTTCTAGAAATACAAAACACAATCTTGCACTTATTTATGATCACATTGGAAATTGGCCCAAATCAGATGAATTATATCTTGATCTAGTCTCTACAGATAGCACTGATGCTCAAGCATATAATAACTATGCATATAGTCTTGCAGACCGCGATCAAGATTTTGAATTTGCTTTAGAATTAGCAAAAAATGCAATCCGATTNTCTCCGAATTCAGCACCATATTTGGATACCATTGGCTGGATTTATTATAAGTTAAATGATTATGAAAAAGCTATAGCGTTTATTCGAGAATCCTTAAGTATAGATTCAAGTAACTCTGTAATTAAAGAACATTTAAATATAATAATTAAGGCTAAATCACTTCATAATAAGGATAAAGGTTCTCAACAAGCTGGGATTATAGATACGGTTAGGACCACTTCACCATTTAAAGAAAAATAAATGTCAGTCCAATTGATTTTATTTCTGTTTTTTATCATTGGATGTAGTACCCCGATTAAAAATGTTAGTACTGCAAATATTCCTTTAACAGTAAAAAAATATGGATTTTTACAGAATTCTTATATTTCTTGCACTGGCAGTGGAAAGATTGATTCAAAAGGACCATTCTCTGGAGAGTTGAAATTTAAATATATGTCACAGAATGATAGTTCATTTATGCAATTCAAGGATTTTCTTGGAAGAAAAGCTCTGCTAATGTGGCTTACTCCAGATGAGGTAATTGCATGGAATATTATTGAAAATAAAAAATATAATTATGATCAAATACTGGAATTTTTTCCTATCTTTACTTTTTTTAATTCAAATGACATGACACAGTTTTTATGGGGAGCTCAACCAATTCTGAAAAACTTTGCTAAAAATAATTCAGTTGAAAATAATAAGGATTTATCTTTACAGTTTAAAACAGGATATATTGATCAAAATCCACTCTCATTAATTTCAGCAACCTTCAGGGATCTCGATTCTAATCAATATTTGAAAATTGAAATTGAAAAAAGAATTCATCATAAAACTGTTTTGAATATTGGTGAACTATGGAATCTTATCCAGAGTTGATATGAAAATTTCTATTATTATTCCCGTTTACAATGAAAATGATTCACTTCCAGAACTGAAAAATGAATTGGATCATAACCTATCAATTTACCCAGAACATGAAGTAATATTTATTGATGATGGTTCATTTGATGGCTCAACAGAATATTTAATAGATATTTGTAAACAAGATTCTAATTATAAATTAATTCAGTTTCATCGAAACTATGGGAAGTCAGCTGCCTTAGCTGAAGGATTCAAGATGGCTACGGGAGAATATATTATGACTATGGATGCAGATTTACAAGATGATATAACTGAAATTTCTAATTTTATATCTAAAATAGATGAAGGATTTGATGTTGTTTCAGGTTGGAAGAAATCTCGAAAGGACCCATTAAACAAAACAGTTCCTTCAAAGTTATTTAATTTTGTAACTAGGTTNATGACNGGTATAAAAATNCATGATTTTAATTGCGGTATTAAAATGTACAAAAAATCCGTAATCAAGACATTAGACCTTTATGGAGGTCGACATAGATACATTCCAGCGCTTGCGGGTCAAAAGAATTTTAAAGNATCAGAAATTGTTGTAAACCATCGCCCAAGGATCTATGGAAAAACAAAGTATGGCGGTGGACGTTTATTCCATGGATTTTTTGATCTATTAACAATATTATTCCTTAACAGATATACACAAAGGCCTTTACATCTTTTTGGATTTTTCGGATTGTTTTGTATTTTAATATCGATATGTTGTGAATTTTATGCTTTGTATGATAAAATTGTTAATTCAATTCCCTTCCAGGTACATTTTGCATTAATAGTTTTCGGTGCTATGGTATTTGTATTGGGGCTTTGGTTTTTTTCTATTGGTTTGATTGCCGAAATGATTGTTTCTGCACAACAAGGTAATGAGGATCGCGTTAAGGATATTGTTGGATAGAAGTAATTTCTGCTACAAGTTAATATTGAAAATTATATCCTATTAGCAGGAATAATATGAAAAAACCATTCATTTCAATNATAACACCTACATTTAATAGATGTGATGAAGTTTGCCGCTTGATAAAATCAATTGATGCCCAAACTCTCGATCATTCTTTATTTGAACACATTATATCCGATGATGGTTCAACCGATGATACAATAAATTTTGTGAGTAAACTGAAGGATGAAATAAAATTTCAGCTTTATTTTATTACTCAATCGAATCAAGGCCCTGGTGCTGCTAGGAATCATGGTGTAGAAAATTCATTAGGAGAATTAATTTTATTTATTGATTCTGATTGCGAAGCTGATGAAAACTGGTTAGAAATAATTTATAATACATATCTAAAAAGTCCTTTTGGCGCTTGCGGAGGTCCAGATGCGTCAAAAGCGGATTTCACTGCCATCCAAAAGGCAATTGATTACTCTATGACTTCCTTTCTAACTACAGGAGGAATGCGTGGTCATAGTGAAAAAATGATGGCTAAGTTTTATCCCCGTTCTCATAATATGGGGATGACAAAAATTTTGTATGATAAAGTTGGTGGATTTGGATCGCTTCGTCATGGCCAGGATATTGAATTAAGTAATCGCATTCATAAAAGTGGCACTACCATTAAATTTATTAAAAATGCTATTGTTTATCATAGGAGGAGAACAACTATTAGACAATTTTTTAAGCAAGTATTTAATTGGGGTGTAGCCAGATTCAACCTATTTCGCATCGATAAACAGATGCTGGAACCCATCCATTTGATTCCATCTATATCTTTAATCTTTTTTATCTTTTTTATAATAATTGCTTTAATNGGTTACAGAATTTCCTATTATATTTTGCAAANAGGTNTAGTNATGCTNATNTTATTATCATTATGGGGTGGGATTAAAAGAAAAAGTTTGGNTGTTGCATTATTATTACCAATTATTGTTCCTATNCAAATTGGAGGCTATGGATTAGGGTTNATTTGGGCTTTTATTTCTAGTTTTTTATTTGGAAAAAATTCTATGGTTGGCTTTGTAAATAAATATTATGAATAACGGGTTGAATTATGACTGAATTACATACAAAAAATCTTTTTGCATGCATGTTAATGTTTATAATTCATCTTTTAATAATGAAACCAATGGTGATTGATGGTTTAGGACCTCAAGGAGTTGATGTTATTGCATCTAAGGGTGAAAGCCATCAAACAAGTAATTATAAAAAAAGAACTGGTGAAGTCGCACTTTGGAACCCTTATTTGTTTAGTGGTATGCCTAAGTATATGCGCTTAGGTCCGCAAACACCTTCAGTTGATACTATAATAAATTTTATCGGAAACCTTATTGGGAACATGTTTCTTTGGTATATTGTTGGTTCATTAGGTTTCTTTTTCTTCATGCGTTATATGGGGCTATCTGTAATTGCTTCATTTGCAGGTGCAATGGCTTTTACCTTACTTCCTCATTATCAATCACTTTGGATAGAAGGACACAATGTAAAATTTCGTGCAGTTATGGCGGTCCCATGGGTCGCTTTTACGTCTAGATATTTTTTTGATACTAGGTCTATAATAGGTGCAGCTCTATTTGCACTATCATATGGAAATCAAATTCGCACGCAGCATTACCAAGTCGTTTTCTATACATCAATGTTAGTTTTTGCAATTGGTATTGCACCAATTTTAACTGATCTAATTAAATATCGCATAAACCGTTTTTTTAAAACTGCTGGTTTATTGTTTTGTAGTATTGCTTTTGCTCTTATGCTTGCAGCTCAACCACTCTTTCTCGCTGGAGAATACCTTCCTTATTCAGCTAGAGGAAGTTACACAACTGATATTAACCTAGAAGTAAATCCCACAAAGAAAAATAAAGGCTTAGATTTCCAATCAGCTACACAATGGTCAACTCATCCATC
The DNA here is from genome assembly GCA_002718285.1 of Fidelibacterota bacterium. The sequence continues at coordinate 167,836 of PBAR01000005.1, read as the reverse complement.
ATCACTTATTTCTTGGATTATTCCGCGGTTTGAAGGTGGAATGTCTTCTGAAATTTATAAAGGGGAAAATTATCCTCATNTNAAAGGTCGATCGGTACCTGGCTATTGGGGGNATATGCCATTTACACANTCATATGAATTTTTTGGTTCNATAATTATTATGCTGGCTTTANTTGGATTTATTCAAAATCGCAANAATATATTATTTATNAGCCTNGGCTTATGTGCNCTTATATTTTTGCTTTTATCTTTTGGTCGGCATTTTGAAGGTTTTTATAAAATTTTCTTTAATTATGTCCCCTTTTATAAAAATTTTAGGGCTCCAATGATGAGCATTACATTAACAGGATTCATCATTTGTATGTTCTCTGCATTTGGATTTCAAATTTTAGAAAAAAACATATCCCTAAAGCACAAAAATAATTTTTTAGTAATCTCATTACTATTAATTATAATTGGAATCCTTACTTGGTTAGGATCTTCACAATTATCCTTTCAAAAAATTGGAGAACAACAATATACTCCTGAGATAAAGACAATGATTATTTCAATAAGAAGAGAATTATTAATAGAAGATGTATTTCGATATTTTATTATTGTTGGAATTTCAATATTGATTGTTATTGGCGCTATGATCAATAAGATATCAAAACTTGGAGCGGTAATTNGCATTATTGNTNTAATGGGACTGGATCTTATATCAATTCAGATGAGAAAACCCGTAAAATTTGTAAATATTAAGCGACTGGAAAAAAATCATTTTCAAAAAACTGGAACGGATCAATTCTTGTTAAAAAATCCAGGACCATTCAGAATTCTTCCAGTAGGAAAATTATTTGGAGATAATCGTTGGAGCTATTTTCATCAAAATGCAGGTGGCTATAGCGCAATAAAGATGAATCGAATGGAAGAGATTTTGAAAAATTCTCTATATGCAGGCTCTATAAAAGATGGAGGTTTAAATCAAAATATTTTAAAAATATTGAATGTGCATTATGTGGTAGCGTTGGGTATAATTGACAGTCCTAACTTTAGTCCTGTATATAAAGATTCACAGACAGGATGGATGTTATTCGAGTTTAAGGAAAAAATACCTCGTGGATATTTTGTGGGNNANGTGGAAACTATTGAAGAAGCTAGTAATAGATTACGTCGTTTGAATAGTGCAACATTCAATCCGATGGAATCTGCTATTATAGAAACAACATTAAATGATAGCATATCTAATCCAGTTAANACNGAANCTAAGATAACTAAATTTTCTCCTAATNAAATNAACTGGNAANTTTCAACNGATGTNAAATCATTATTTGTAATGTCTGAAACNCCNTATAAACCAGGATGGAAAGCTAGATTAGGTAATAAGGAAATNGANATACTAACCGTTAATCATGTAAATATGGNAGTANTGATCCCAAAAGGAGACCACAAATTGAGTTTAGTATTTTATCCTGATTCTTATTANTTATATGANACTNTNGAAACTATTTCAGCTGTTTTCCTTTATGTTATAATTATTGGTGGTGTATTTTCNCGAAGAAGTAATTTGTATCNATTAANCTATAAAAAGTAATAATGTGTGGCATTAGTGGTATNATTGCTGATGGTAATCAGCAAAGGAATATTGAAACGATGTGTAAAATGATGGAACACCGTGGNCCAGANAATTCAAGCTTATATAGGNACAANAATATTTGGTTAGNTCATAATCGGCTTAGGNTTATCGATTTAAANACAGGTGACCAGCCTATATTTAATCAGGATGGNTCAATTGGTGTNGTATTTAATGGTGAGATTTACAACTATTTNAAAATTAAATCAAANCTNGANGCATCTGGATATATTTTTAAAACCGCAACNGATACTGAAATTTTAGTCCATTTATATGANCAAAAAGGNTTNGAAATGTTTAATGATTTNAATGGAATATTTGCATTNGCNATAATTGATAAAAAAAAGAATAGAGTTGTAATAGCTAGAGATCACTTTGGTNTAAANCCAATTTTTTATTTTTCAAAAGATNATTTTTTATTNTTTGGTTCNGAAGCAAAAGCNATTCTTTCTCATCCATCGGTNCCTAGAAAAAGNAATAATCATGCAATTCACCTTCTTTCAAACTTGCGGTATGTTCAATCTAACCAAACANTATTTAAGGATATTAANCATGTNCCTCCAGGTTCNTATTTATTATATGAAAATGAAAGAATAGTTATAAAACGCTATTTTCAATTTAATCCATCAATTNAGAAAATGTCGTATAATGAAGCAAAAGAAGGGATTCTGGAAAANTTGAAAAAAGCTGTCAANNCTCAGTTAATCAGNGATGTNCCTATCGGTGTTTATCTTTCNGGAGGNATGGATTCTTCANNNTTAGTAGCAATGATGTCCGATTTAGGAATTNATGATATAAGAACTTTCACGCTTGGGTTTNANGAACCCACNGATGAATTTGAAAGTGCGCAAATTATNGCTGATCAATTTGANACTNAACANNATACAATGAATCTAGATTTNAATCCTATGAAATATTTNCCAAATGTTATATGGCATTCTGAAGTTCCNAAAATTAATTTGCTNCAGGGATATATNATGTCAAATTTTGTNTCTAANCATGTTAAGGTAGTACTGGGAGGAATGGGAGGTGATGAGCTTTTTGCAGGATANGATATTCATGGAATATTATATGCACTTCAATCATTATCAGATTGGGTTCCTAAATCAATCGAAAATTTNATTGGGNCACCTATAGGTAATTTTTTATCAATCATNCAACGTAAANCAGGAATCATNAAATGGGATGAATATCGTCGNGGGNTGCAAACAGTTTTGGCATCAGGAAATNTANTAAAACAGCTATTAATNCTTCGNAATGTTTGGGATNANGAAGAATCTGTGCTTAAAGAAATTTATACTGATGAATTCAGATTAAAAAGATTACCAAAAGTTGAATCAGAATTTNNAGAATTAGCTGAATCTTTAGATAATTCTACCACAATGGAAAAAGTTTTTGAAATTGAATTTCATAGTAAAATGGTAAATGATTATCTCTGGACCGAAGATAGAATGTCAATGGCACATTCTATAGAAGAGCGGGTACCGTTTTTAGATCGGGATTTAGTGGATTTTGCTTTTTCCATTCCTGCCGATTTAAAGATGAAAGGTAATAGAAAAAAATCTCTTTTTCGATCAGCTATGAGTACTATGCTACCAGAACAAATTATTAACAAAAAAAAATGGGGATTTACAATAAATCCTTATTTGCAATTTCAAAAAGATTTAAAACATACAGTCGAAAAAGTTTTAACTCAGCGATTCATAGAAAATCAAGGTATATTCAATTATAGATATATTCGGTCAATTTTAGATTACAAACCAAATCCAAAATTACGTTGGCATTATAATTTCCTTTGGATGCTTACTGGTCTAGCTATTTGGGAAAAAATGTTTATTAACACCAATTCTTTTTTAAAAAAAACTCATTCCATTGAAGAATATTACAGTTGAAGAAAGTATTAATTATAACTTATTATTGGCCTCCCAGCGGAGGACCTGGAGTACAGCGAATACTAAAATTTTGTAAATATTTACCCGAATTTGATTGGAAAGTTTTTGTCCTGACTGTAAATAATGGGGAATATCCTAATATAGACTATTCACTTAATAAAGAGTCAGACACATTAAATATAAAAGTTATTAAGACAAAAACATTTGAACCTTTTAAGTTGTACAAATGGATTTTAAGAAAAAAATCTATCCCATCTTATGAGTTGAACTATTCAAAGATGAGTCTTTTTTCAAGAATAGGTAATTGGATTCGGATGAATTTTTATATTCCAGATGCTAGAAAAGGTTGGATCCCGTATGGAGTGAAAGCAGGGAAGGAACTTATAAAGAATAAAAAGATTGACATTATCTTTTCTTCAGGTCCGCCACAATCTTTACATTTTATTGCAAAAAGATTAAAAGATGAATTCTTAATACCTTGGATTGCAGACTTTAGAGATCCATGGACAGATTTATTTTACTACACAATGCATAGGCGTTTATCCTTTATCAAACAAAAAGATATAGAATTAGAGAGTAAAATACTATCATCTGCAAATTCTCTAACAGTTGTAAGTCAGGGATTAAAAAATTTATATACTGATAAAAATCCCGAGCTTAAGATTAATGTAGTCCATAATGGCTTTGATGAGGAAGATTTCCAAAATCTTGAACCAGATAAAGTTCATAAAGATAAAATAATAATTTCTTATTTAGGCAATATGGCACTTTCACAAGTTCCCTATAAATTTTTCAAAGCTATTTCAGAATTAATTCAATCAGGAAAAAAAATTGAAATCAAAATTATTGGTCAAATTCATTCAGATGCTATAACAGAAATCAAAAAAAATAATCTTCAAAATTTTATTAGGCACATTGGCTACAAACCACATAGGGAAGCATTATTGAATTTGATGGAATCCAATTTTCTTTTACTTGTGGTTCCGAGAACACCTCAAAATAACCTAATTATAACAGGGAAATTATTTGAATACCTTAGGTCAGGTATACGTATTATTGCAATTGGGCCAAGAAATGGAGATGCTGCTGCAATCATAAGGAAAACAAATAGCGGGATGATATTTGGATATAATGAAACTAGTGCATTAAAAAATTATATTATTTCTCCACCGAATAAAGAAAAATCTAATATTGAAAATTATAACCGAAAGAATTTAACAGAAAAATTATCAAGAATATTTGATCAGGAACTGGAAATAAACAATGTCAATTCATAAAAAATTTTTTATGATAAAAAAATTGTATAAAGATATTGCAAGGGGGGAAAACTTTTATAGCATATGTGATGATATACATGGCAGTATCCTCGGTCAATATTATTTTGTTTTTGATGAAAAAAGAGTTCGTTCGGGTAAAGACCAAAGTTTAATATCATCTTTTGATAAAGATGGAATACCTTTAAATAATACATATATTGATGTAAGTGAAGTGGATTTAATTTATTATCCAATATCTATTGGACAGATGGGATTGTCTGTGTATCATACTTACCTTAGAACTAAGTCTATTTATGACTTAAATAGATTTTTAAAATTTGCTGATTGGTATAAGGAAAATGCGATATTTAATAAAAATAGTGGAGCAAAATGGCTTACTAATGTTGCACTTCCAGCGTATGAAAACCCTGGTCCATGGCAGTCTGCATTTGCACAATCGAGAGCTATCTCGATTCTGTTAAGAGCCTTTCAGGAAACAGGCCAAAATGAATATAATGATTTAGCTAAAAGAGCAATAATTCCATTCTCGATTTCTGTCAGGGATGGAGGTGTGACTTCATTCACAGAGTGGGGTCCATTTTTTGAGGAGTACACTGCTAGTGTACCCATATTAGTTTTTAATGGTCATATTTTTTCTTTATTTGGGTTATATGACTATATACGTGTAAATCCAGAGAATACAGACGTTTTAACTATTTTTCGGTCTGGAATAAAAACATTGGTAAAATGTTTACCAACATTTGATCTTGGTTATTGGACTAGATATAACTACTGTCAAGCACCATTCTATCCAGATGTAGATCCTTCTACCCTTAGTTACCAAAGATTGCATATTATGTTATTAAAAATAATAAATAGAATCAGTCCACAAGAAGAATTCTCTTATTTTATCAAAAAATGGAATGAACAAATTCGAATTATAAATTATTTAAAGTCTGGATTAGTGAAGTATAAAGCTCTAAAAAAGATGAACCGAATATAAAAATTATGGTATCTATAAAATTAATTATATTCCGCTGGTGAAAAATAAAATAACCTATGATATTTTGATTTACTAGTATATCTATTTTTAAACTTTAAAATAAATTGATAAATAAAAAAATACTATTTATTCATCCTGGATTATCGACATTTGTTCGGAACGATCTAGAATTTATAAAAAGAGAATTTTCTTCCAAACAGTTCCACTATCACTCTAGTAGTTCTTTTATAAGAAACCTATTTGAACAGATTAGATTAATTTTTTGGTTCACGTATAATATTTGGTGGTGTGATTACGTATATATATGGTTTTCAGATTATCACTCCTTTTTTCCTATACTTATCTCCAAATTACTAAAGAAAAAATCTTTTATTGTTATAGGAGGATATGAAGTATCATATTTTTATAAAATTGGGTATGGATCAAGATCAAACCCTTTTAGATTTTTTCTAACTAAATATTCTATTAAAAATGCTAGTTTAAATTTACCAGTTTCTAAATTTGTTGATGTAGAGATGAAAAAAATGTATGGTAATGTTGAATCTGCTGTGATCTACAATGGTGTTAATTGCGCAAAGAATTATAGTAAAATTAAAAACAGAAAAGGGTTTCTTACTGTTGCTATTTTCGATGATGATCAAAGATATAAGCTTAAGGGAATTGACTTATTTATTGAAACTGCTTCTTATTTTCCTAATGAAGAATTTGTCATTATAGGATGTGATAAAAATTTTATTCGCAATATACATTATCCAGAAAATGTAACTATATATCCAAAAGTTTCACCTGATGAACTTTCTAGATTTTATTTAGAAGCGAAGTATTATTGTCAATTTTCATTGGTAGAATCTTTTGGTTTAGCAGTTGTGGAAGCAATGTCTTATGGATGTATACCAATAGTAGTAGATAGAGGTGCATTAAAGGAAATAATTCAAGGGCATGGAATAATCCTACAGAATAGATCAATAAATGATATAATAGAAAATATCAAATTAATTATTAATAAAAAGTTTGATACGAATTCAATCGTTCAACATACATCAAAATTTTCTTTGGAAATTCGTAATACCATTCAAAGAAAAATCATGGTTGGTTAACCAAAATTATATTAATGAAACAATACTTTTATAAATTAATTTATAATAGAAACGTAAACTTTTTGCTAAGAAATATAAATAAGGCTTTAGTTTTAATTTTGCCAAGATGGTTGAGATTACCACCTTCTGGAATTATAACTATAAAATTTAATAGGAAAACATTAAAGTTAGAGACAAATCAAACAAGTTCGGTAACTCAAATTATTTTTTGGGATGGATATAGAAATTTTGAGTATACAAATATTTTTATTTCCCTTATAAAGAAGGTTGATATATTTTATGATATTGGAGCAAATATAGGATATTATTCAATTATATCATCCTTTCAAAATCCAAATATTAAGGTCTTTAGTTTTGAACCAGCTGCTGGGCCTCTACATTTTTTGAAAAAAAATGTGAAACTAAATAAACTGAAGAATATAAAAATAGAATCAAAAGCCTTATCAGATAAGACTGGTGAAATAACTTTTCATGAAATACAAAATAAAAAATATAAATTTTTAAAACATAACTTATCGGGTGAGGGTAGTACTATGGGTGTTATACCTGGAAGAAAATTTATCAAAAGGAAAGTAGAAACTATTTCTTTAGATAATTATACAACGTCAAATCACCATATTATTGATTTAATAAAAATAGATACTGAGGGTACTGAAAGTCTAATCCTTAGCCAAGCATCTAACATATTAAAAAATATGAAACCAATTATAATCTGTGAAACACTTTTTAATACCATAGAAAATCAATTAGAAGAAATCTTATTGCAATATGGTTATCAATTTTTTAATCATGTTGAAAGAGGCCTAAAAAAGGTGGATACTATTAAAAGGGAAACAGATAATGGTGTAAGAAATTGTTTTTTTGTTCATCCAGAAAAACAGCATCTTATATCAGAATTTATAATTTAATAATTAGACTAAATTAATTTTTTGGATAAAACATCTTAATATCATCTTTGTATATCTCTTCTATTCTAATTATATGTTTATTTGAAAGATTATCTATATTATTTCCTGATTTATTTTTATGGAAGATTTTTGTAATCGGCATTTTTATTTTATCTGCCACATACTTAAAATCATTTTCAAAGTTTTCAAATCTTCCTATAAAATCTACAACATCCATATCAATTAATGCATTTTGTGAACGCAAATGTTCATCACATTCATAAATATTTAATGTTTCAACCCAGCTTATAAACGAATCTAAATTTTTCATTTTTTCATACATATCAGTTTCAAAACAAAAATAATTCTGGTTTAAGACTTTATCTTTCCAAGCGCTAATAAATTTTTCAATTGGGTTTCTTACAAACGCGAACTTAAAATAGCTTTTATACATTGCAGGTATATAACCAACCTCAGAGCTGTAAATATATTCCCTAGGTGAAGAATCTTTCATATGCTGATTAATTGTTCGAGAAGCAACTTTATAGGTTCGATACCAAAGAGTACGGTATTTGAAATTATAGGATAAAAAATACTTTTTTCGAGAAAATCGTGAAACAATGTACTTATTGAAATAAAAATGTTTTAGTTTGTTCATATGATTATATTATGGAACATTTTTGATAATATTGGTTTATAATAATTTGATGGATATAGACAAATGAATGTTATATTATTATTTTGGCAATGACAATTTAAGTTCTTTATTAATAAACACTCATTATTTTACAAAAGTGCAATTATAATATTAATAATCATTGAAATATGGCTATACGCTCAGAAATAGGGAGATTAGGGAAAAATGCAATAATTTTTGGTATTGGAAACTTATCCACCAAAATTGCTGCTTTATTATTAATCCCTATTTACACAAAATATCTTGATGTAGCAATCGTTGGAACAATTGCGCTGGTGGAATTGATTGAGATGTTTTTACTAGGTTTTGGTTCATTTGGTATTTTTCATGCTATATGGAAAATGCTTTCACCATCAGATTCTATGTATAATCGTAAAATTATTTCTTCTGGGTTTTTCGGATTATTATTTTGCAATGCGATTTTATTATTTATAGTATCTTTCGCGTCAGATACAATATCTTCATTTATTGGTATCAATACATTAGAGGATACTTATTTGATCTATCTTATTCTATTAAATATATTTTTACATTATGGCGGAATGTTTCAATTAGCATTATGGCAATATGAAGATAAAGCAGGATATTTCATAACCCTTTCAATTTTGCAATTTCTAGGAACCGTTTTTTTTTCTATCTATTTCATTATATTTCTATCAATGGGTTTATTAGGAGTAATCCTGGCCAAAACAATTACATTAAGTATTATAATGTTCTTCAGTCTTTATAATATTATAAATAAATACTGGATTTTACCTTCTATAAATATTTTTTCTGAACTTGTAAAATTTGGTGGCCCATTAATTTTTCTCGGTTTAGTAACTCCAATTATTACTGTTTCAGATAGATTTTTTTTAAATATGTTTGTGCCTATCAATCTAATTGGTATTTATAGCATTAACTATAAATTTGGTATGCTTATTAATATGTTTATTGTAGTGCCTTTACAACGTGGGTTACTCCCAATGATATATAAAGAAGGAATCAANAATGAAATGANATTAATTTATAAAGATGTTTTATTTTATTATTTTATTATTGGTTGCTTTTTCATAATGCTTGTTACTTTTTTTATTGAACCGATCATTTATACAGTAGCTAGTCCTGAATATTTAGAAGCTGCATATATTGTTCCTTTTATCGCATTATCATATTTAATTGCAGGATTTAGACAATTTTTTACGCCTTTGGTAGCATTGAAGGAAAGGACAGATTTACTAGGTAAAGTGGCTATAATTGGAATCATTGTTTGCATCATTCTAAATTTTGTATTGACTATGAATTTTGGAATTAATGGTGCCATTGCAGCAACGATCTTATCTTATACAATATTTACATCATTGGTATATTTTTTATCCTTAAGATTAGAACCAATGAATTGGGGTTGGGATAGAATTGGAAAAGTATTTTTTCTAACTTTGCTAATTGTCGTTAGTGTTAACCTTGCGAAGAATTATTGGAATGATTTTGGAATAAATTTGGGTTTAATTGGTATCCTAATTTTTCCGATTCTATTATTATTATTCCATATTATTGGAATAAGAGAGCTTAGTGGAATGCGATCTATGATATCTATCATGAAAAATAAAATACTTGAAGACTAGTGCATCAATATCAATATTCAGGTAATATTAAATCCGCACTGTTTATTTTGGGAATTTTTCTTATTATTGGTCTTCTATCATATACCCGTCAATTGATTAATGAATTAAGAGATGATAATCGTGANATTGTTCGCCTTTATGCAGAGTTAATTGCTAGTACTGTNCAAGACGAAAATGATACTAATCTCAATTTTGTATTTGATAATATCATCAAAAAAGTTCAATTCCCCATTATNCAAACAGATATAAAACANNTTCCACAAATGTGGAAAAACTTACCAAGTTCCATAAAAGATAGTNTCCAACGAATTAATTTTATGTCTACAATGGATGAGTTAAATGAGCCTATTGCTTTGATCTATAAAGATGAGAATATTAAATCTTTGACCTTTGGATATTTACATTATGGAGATTCAATACTTATCCGTAAACTNAAATGGTGGGCATATATAGAGCTTTTTGCAATTGGATTATTTATTCTCCTAGGTTTTTTAGGGTTTTCATTTATTCGTAATAATGAAAAACGACATATCTGGGTAGGAATGGCTCGTGAGACTGCCCATCAATTGGGGACTCCTGTTTCAGCGTTATTAGGCTGGGTGGATTGGTTAAAGAAATATCCGGAAAAAACTATTGAGTTAATTCCCGAAATGGAATCTGACCTTAAGAGATTAGAGCAGATAGGACGGAGGTTTAGTAAAATGGGTTCTGAACCAAAAATGGAAAAGTTTGATTTATCTGAAAGGGTTACAAAGGTTGTAGGTTATTTGAAAAGGCGCTTACCGACTTTAGGGAAAAAGGTTGAATTAATAAATCGCATTGAACCAGGAATTATGGTAACTGCTAATGATTCATTACTGGCATGGTCAATTGAAAATATTATTCGCAATGGCATTGATGCGATTGATTGTAGTGATGGCAGGATAACTATTTCGTTAATAAAATATTCAGCAGGTATAAAAATTCAAATTACAGATAATGGAAGAGGCATACCTAAAAAAAATTGGAAGAATATATTTCGTCCAGGGTTTAGTACAAAAAATTCGGGTTGGGGTCTAGGCCTTTCATTATCTATGCGTATTATAAAAGATATCCATAATGGTAGATTACATATTATTGATTCAATTGAGAAAAAAGGTACAACTTTTGAAATCATTCTTTAATATCTATTTTTAACAGAATAACTTCAAACATAATTATTTAGGTAATATTAGTGGATATGTTATTTGCATCGACCCAACCTGGACAAACAGGAGGTGGAATTCTTTCTTTTCTTCCTTTTATTTTGATCATGTTTATTATATACTTTCTAATGATACGTCCTCAGAATAAAAGACAAAAAGAAAAGCAGATTATGAGAGATAATCTAAATAAGGGTGATAAGGTAATTACTATGGGAGGNATTCATGGTATCGTTAGTGGTTTTAAAGAAAAAGGGGCAGTTATTGTGATTAAGGTTGATAGGAATACAAATCTTAATCTAAGCAAGACAGCAATTGCGGGGCTTTCCAAAGATGTAACAAATGAAGATTTAGAGCATTCTTCTTGATATGGCTATACTAGACATAGTACAATATGGTAATCCCATTCTTCGNAAAAAATGNAAACCAGTTAAAAACTTCCTTATNATTGANGATCTTCTAGTTGATATGTTTGATACAATGTATGAAGCTGATGGTATTGGTTTAGCAGCAAACCAAGTTGGATTTGANCTCAGCCTTTTTATTATCGATATAACCCACACAGATGAGGCTGATGAACCAAACATTTTTATTAATCCAAAAATTACATCAAAGGGTGGAGTTGAGGATACATACGCTGAAGGTTGCTTATCTTTTCCTGAAATTACTCTTGAAGTAATTCGTCCCAAAGAAATATCATTAAAATATCAAACACTAGATGAAAAATGGCATGAAGATACATTTTCAGGATTATTATCAAGAGCTATTCAACATGAGATGGATCATTTAGATGGAATTTATTTCATAGATCGTATCAGCCAATTTGATCTGATTAAATATAAGCAAAGATTATTGGACATTGAATCTAACTATAAAAAAAAATCAGTACGCCTTAATGAGGGTAGTACGAAAAATTTTTTACTATAATTATTTATTTATTCTTATTCTAAAAGGTAACTAATGCGTATTGTCTTTATGGGCAATCCAGTGTTTGCGATTGAATCCTTAGAAGCAATATATAAAAGTAATTATGACCTTATTGCTGTTGCTTCGAATCCTCCAAAGTCAATGGGTCGTCACAAGCAATTGCTGCATACGGAAGTAGGAAATTATGCAATCAAAAATAATTTGAATCATATTGCGATAGATGATGTAAAAAGTGATGAATTTAGAGAAAGGCTAGAAAAATTAAATCCAGATATTTTTGTTGTTGTGGCTTACAAAATTCTTCCAGATTGGGTAATAAGAATTCCTTCATATGGAGCAATTAATCTACACCCCTCGTTATTGCCTGAATTTAGAGGAGCTGCTCCTATACAGTGGGCATTAATGAATGGCAAAAAAATAACAGGTGTTTCAATTTTCCAGATTGCTGAAAAGGTTGATTCGGGTGATATATTAAACCAAAAAGAAATCCCCATTTTTCCAAATGATAATTATTTAAGTTTGTCTAAAAGGTTAAGTAAAATAGGTGCTAATATGATAATAAAAACATTAAATGATTTGGATTCAGGAAAAACCTTGATAAAACCACAGGATTTATCTAATGTTTCTTTTGCACCTAAAATTTCAAAAAAATTAACCTTCATAGACTGGTCGTGGACTTCAGAAAAAATCCATAACTGGGTCAGGGGCTTAGCACCCAAGCCAGGAATGAGAACTATAATTCAAAATAAACAAATTCGTATTTTTAGTACATCTATTCATAAAAAATCATATAAATCTAAACCAGGAACTATAATTTTTTTAACTGAAAATAAATTACAAGTTTCTACTGGGAAAGGTTCATTATCTATTATTGATATCCAACTTGAAGGTAAGAAAAGGATGACAATCGAAAAATTTTTGCGAGGCTTTAATGTTGAATTAGGAGATTCCCTTGGATAATGATCCAAGATTATAGATATCTTTCAGTTGAAATTCTATTTCAATTAGAATCAAAAAATTTTCGTCTTGATTCANTTCGNAAAAAATATTTTTCAGATTTATCACTACNTCAAAAAAATATAGCTAGAATATCAATGTTAACTAACCATGTTACAAGGCTNCGNGGAAGNCTAGANCANATTATTGAGNATGTATCAGNAAAAAAAATAANACAAATTGATAGTAGATTACGTTGTATTCTTNATATTGCAGTTTATGAAACTTTATTNGATAAACGTGTGCCAGAATATGCAGCAGTTAATTCGGCTGTTGATATCACAAAAAATTTATTGAATCGNAAAGCTGCNTCCTTCGTAAATGCAATACTAAGAAANATGCTTAGATTAAATCAATGCCATCCCANTTGGCTCAAAGCACTTACTAAAAAAAGNAAATGGTGNTCAATGCCTAGNTGGATCATGAAGAAGTGGTCNAAACGATTTAAATCTGNTGAACTAAAAAGTTTAATAGCTNCTATGAATGAAAGTCCNCCTATTCATATACGATTTAATCCTAATAAAATTCATCTTGAAGANGTTNTCAATNGTTTNAAAAAAAATAATATTAAAACTAATANTATAGANACTATTAGTTATTTTCTNAGGGTTGATTGTGGAGCTGGAATGGTCATGTCAACTGAACTTTTCCAGAAAGGATTTATATCAATACAGGATCCAGCTTCGGGAGCTGTTGTAGAACTTCTTAACCCTATTGAAGGAGATATTATTTTAGATGTTTGTGCAGCACCTGGGACAAAGTCTCTTTTTATTGCAGAAAAATTAAGTATAAATAATACAATATTTGCATCTGATATAGATTTGGAAAGAGTAAAAATGGGAAAAAGTGATGTAAGACGACATCAAAAAGAGAATATAAATTGGTCCATTGCAGATGCTAGAACTCATATTTTTCATGACGCAGATAAAATCTTAATTGATGCTCCATGTTCTGGAACAGGAGTTTTAGCTCGCAAGCCCGATATACGATGGCGTAGAGATAAAAAAGATATAGATCAATTTGTAACACTCCAATTAGATCTATTAAATCATGTGAGCAGATATTTGAAATGTAATGGAGATCTTGTCTACGCGACTTGTTCTATAGAAGAAGAAGAAAATTGGAGTGTAGTTAAACGATTCCTTAATTTAAATACTAATTTTAAGTTANTNCCAGGNCATACACATTTGCCACAAAGCTGGATTAATGATAAAGGATGTTTAGAAACGTTTCCTCATTTGCATGGAGTGGATGGAATGTTTGCTGCAAAAATNAANAGAGTATGNTAAAGAANATANCNAGTTTTATTGGTATACTTAGCCTTATNTCATTNATAATTATCTTAATTATTGATTTNATTATAATGCCAAACTATGTTCGATTAGGAGAAGGNAGATANATGGTAAATGTTATTGGNAAAAGTTTAAAACACTCACNNAATATATTAGACTCAGAAGGATATAGAAANCTNGTTTCTGATACTCTTTATACTGGAATTTATGATCCTGGAACAATAGTTGACCAATATCCAGCACCTAATACTAGAGTTAAGGAAGGNAGAACAGTTCGCCTAAAAATAGCTCACCCCGANAANATGGTTNCGATTCCCGATTTGATTGGTAGNTCCCTTAGAAGTGCNGAGCTAGCTTTACATCAGAACGGTCTNGAAGTAGATACAGTNTATAAGGAATATAATTCTGATGTTCCATCTGGAAATGTTACTTGGCAATATCCTAAAGGAGGAGATTATCTCANTCGAGGTATGGGNGTGCATCTTACCATTAGCCTNGGGGTNCCACCAAACTTTTTTCAAGTNCCAAACGTTTTTGGANTNAGNAAGAAAAAAGCAGANAAGGATTTAATAAAGGCTGGATTTAAAATAGGTAAAATTTANTATAGACAGAATGAAGATTTAATTCCATATACAGTTTTNGATCAATCAATTCCTGCTGAAACAGTGCTTGAAAAACCTTCAATGGTTNATTTAACAGTNAGTGTTTTAGATATGCAGGATATATTCAATCAAATGATTGACAAGTGAATTCNCTTCCATCTAAAGAAATTTTTCGAAAATCCATTCATTTATTTTCNTCNACCATTCCTTTAGGTTATTATTTTNTTATTACAGATAGANTATTAATGATAAAAATTCTGNTTTTNTTNAGNATAGTTTTTATTTTTATTGANTTAGCAAGGAATANGGTANTNNAAATAAAANATTTTTTNGATANTTGGTTNANTATAATGTTGCGAGATCATGANTCAAGAGGGGNAATNACTGGAGCNACTTGGTTANTTATTAGCTCTTTAATAACAATAATAATNTTTCCAANGGANATTGCAGTNCCTGCAATNTTGTTTTTAACTATAGGTGATGCTTTTGCGGCAATAGTTGGAAAANTCTTNCCANTNGGAANTATAAAAGGGAAAACTATTAGTGGNAGTATATCNGGTTTNTTTATGTCTCTTNTGGTAATTATACCAATNATGGATAATATTNATTATAAGATATTAATCTTAGGAGGCTTTTCNGCAATGNCTATTGAATTATTGTCAATTCCTATTGATGATAATTTTACTATACCAATAATATCTGGATTTNCNATGNTTTTAGGGTTNCAATTAATATGAATCTTCTTTNTCCNTCTTTACTTTGGGCATTTGTAGCAATTNTAATTCCCATAATNATTCATTTTTTTACTCTTCTAAGATTAAAAAAAGTAGAGTTTAGTACAGTAAAGTTTATTAGGAGNCTNGAAACTAGCTCGATNAGGAAAGTTAAAATTCAGCAATTATTATTANTNTTATTACGTATTTTAGCCATAACTGCTTTGGTAATTATGTTNGCGAGGCCTGTAACCAAAGGTCTTACGCAAGGTTGGTTAGCTGAAGATCAGCGNACTAAACTTATTGNTGTGATTGATAATTCTGCAAGTATGAATGCANAAATAGATAATNAAACATTATTGGANCGNTCTAAATTTGGATTAATNTCCCTTCTTCCTNTTTTCCATGATAAAACTGATTTAACAATAGTTCAGACTTGTCCTCAAAAAACTATTTACCATGGATCACCACATAGTCCAAATATAAAACAACTTATAAATCGAATAGAAGCTTCGTATGAATTTGATAATGTGTGGAATCTAATAGATTCTCTAATAACAAAACCCACTTTTGATGAGTTTGTAAAAGAATGTATAGTTTTCAGTGATTTTATGTATAAACCAGATAGTACATTTTTAGATAAGGACTTTCAAGATGACTGGAAATTTTATTTTATCAATCCTGGAGAAATATATGATAACGTTGGTATNCATTCCGTNTCNTCAATTAATCGATTAAAAACCCCAAATGAGTTNATTAAACTAAATGTNGGTGTAAGTAATTCTGGAAATTTATCTAGNCCAAATGTTCCAGTAGAATTATTTTTCGATAATAATCGNGTTGGNCAAGTANTNGCAGAATTTNAAAGTGGNAGTAAAAANGAATTCATTTTTCAAGCTTACCCTGGNAAAAANGGTATCGTTGATGCAGTAATGACNTTNCCANAAGATGATTACAATGCTGATAATAATTGGTATGTTTCTATGCCNGTTATGGAAGAGATAAAATGTGGTATAATCGCTAGTGCGCAAGATGAATTAACTATTTTAGAGATGCTATTCCGTTCAATTGATCCTACTAGTCAATTTCTATTTATTGAATCCCGTTTACAGCCAAAAATTAATCGACTTTTCATTGATGAATTTGATGTCGTTGTTATTCATAATCCTGAAATTATATCGGATGAAGCTATTGGTATATTAGATAGTTATTTAAAAAATGGAGGTGGACTAATTTGGTTTCAGGGAAATAAATCTATAGATTCATTTAATGTTAATCTTACAACCCANATTGGTTTTCCATTNGTTAAAGAATTAAAAAAAATAGAAAATGGATTTTTTAAAATTGATTACGAAAGATCTGATTCAGACCTTATCTCTAATATGCAGGTAAGAAATATACATAAAGAATTACCAGAAGTATTTAGTTATATGGTTACAAATTCAAATCCAAAGCATAAAATACACTTATTATTAAATACAGGGGATCCATTTTTCCTTGAGTTCTCTCGTGGAACGGGAAATATTTTTTATTTTTCTTCTCTTTTAGATTTAAGGTGGAATGATTTGCCAGTTCGAGGCTTTTTAGTACCTCTATTCTACAGGATATTGATATTAGCAGGAACGGACCAAATCAATACATCTCCTGTGGAAGTAGGAAGCACAAAATGGATCTCTGTTTCGCAGAATTATATTCATAGGTCTTGGGAGTTGGAATCACCTTCTGGGCAAAAGACCCTTATCGTCCCTGATTTTAATAGAGAAGGAATTTTGATTTCAAATACCAGTGAGTTAGGTGTATATCGGGTTTTTTCTGATGGATTACTTTTTACATCTTTCCCAACAAGATTAAACCAAAATGAATATTTAAATGATAGTTTATTGAAAGAAGATTTTAATCAATTTATTTCTAGCAATAACATAAAATTGTTGTATATGAATAAGAGTCTTGAAGATGTATTTTTAAAAATCCGTAGAGGCAAAGCACTATGGAAAACATTTTTATTAATTGCTTTAACTATTCTATTATTAGAATCTTTAATAGGCAGACCAAATCTTTCCCAGATTAAATCATAAATATAACTATGATAAAAAAAAAATCTGTATTGAATAAGGAAAAAGCGCTTTTAATTGGTGTCATAAAACCTGGAATTAATGAAAATGTTATCCATGATCATCTTGATGAACTCGAATTACTGGCTAATACAGCTGGTGCAAAAGTGATTGGAAGAATTACTCAAAAAGTTTCCAAAATAAATGCTGCAACGTTTATTGGTAAAGGGAAGTCGCAATACGTTATTGATCATGCATTGGCTTTGAATGTAGATCTTATATTATTCGACGATGAACTTAGTCCTGCCCAGATCAAAAACTATCATAAAATGGCTAAACATATAAAGGTGCTAGACCGTAGTGGCCTAATTTTAGATATTTTCCAGAAGCATGCCCGTACTAGGGAAGCTAGAACTCAAGTAAGTTTAGCTTATCTTGAATATCTTTTACCCAGGTTAACCAAGCAATGGACTCATCTAGAACGTCAAATGGGTGGTATAGGAACCCGGGCTGGTATGGGAGAAACTCAGATAGAGATTGATCGTCGCATAATTCGAACTCGTATTACAAAACTAAAGAAAGATCTAGAAAATATTGAAAAAAAACGTTTTACCCAAGGTGTAGGAAGGAAAAATGAATATAGAGTTGCCTTGGTAGGTTATACAAATGCTGGAAAATCGACATTATTTAAGGCAATCACTGGTGTTGATGCATACATAAAAAATCAATTATTTGCTACTTTAGATACCAAAATAAGAAAAGTTAAACTTGATAAATCACATTCTATTTTACTAAGTGATACTGTTGGTTTTATCAGGAAGTTACCTCATAATCTGGTCGCATCATTCAATAGTACATTAAAAGAAGTTATCGAAGCAGATTTGATATTAAAAGTTTTTGATATTTCATCAACCAATATTTATGAGCATAATCAAACAATAGATGAAGTTTTGAATAGATTAGGTGCATCTGGGATACAGGATATTATTGTACTAAATAAAGTTGATTTAATTTCNAATATAGATATTATTGAAGAACGAAAGCGTAATTTTACTAATTCAGTAACAATATCTTCTTTGCAACATTTNCGATTATCTGTATTGAAAAATCGTATCATAGANNTTATGGAAAAAGATTATAAAACAATNGANCTTATGCTNTCNTATAATAAAGGACGTATNATAAATCAAGCTCAAGATGGNGTCNAAGTTTTAGATCGTAAGTGTGAGGNAGGTGGAATAAAACTAAGAATTCGTGGCAGTCAGTCTAGAATTAATAAAATATTGAGAGAAAACATGATGGAAGAATAATATTTATTTTTCTTTTTTATTNTCACTTATTGCACGTATTANTTTTTGTTCTAGGTANCGTTTGAAAAAAACATTTAAAAATGGTATTAAGCNNAGTTTCTTTGGNATATATATNGTTGATTTATCCATTTCTATGGCTNTAANTATTTTTTCTNCACATTCTTCNAGACTAACTGATTCATTNGTATGCTTTCTTGGTGATCCTTTTTGATGTTTTCCATCTGNNCCAAATGCATTTTCCCTCAGATTTGTTCCTCTAATCCAGCTNAATACAGCTTCTAAAANAGTAATTTCNCCTNTATNTTCCATNGCGAGAGTCTTTAAAAAACCATGGAGAGCATGTTTTGATGCTACATATCCAGAATGGTTNGGAAAACCTATGATTGCTTGNGCTGTAGAACAGCTTACAATTTTTCCATGNNCCTTTTTCAAATANGGAAGAATNGNATGACAGCAGTTTACTGCTCCNATATAGTTAGTGTTNATTAATTCCTGAAAAAATTCAATATTGGTAATTTCATCGAANCGGGCCCACATACTGATTCCAGCATTTAAAATCAAGCCATCTATTTGACCATAGGTAGATATAGNTNCTTTAGCAAGNTTGNNGCATTGTTNNAGAATAGTAATATCTGTTTGGATAGNAAANGCTGATCCTCCNTNAGACTCTATNGTTTTACAAACCCTANCAAGCTCTTTTTTTCTGCGGGCAGCACAAACAACGAATGCTCCCTTTTTTGCCAGATATATTGAAAGTTTTTCTCCAATTCCTGAAGAAGCGCCAGTAACAATGTAAACTTTATTCTGTAAAGTCAATCTAAAAGTGCCAAATAAAAAGAAATCAACTGATTAATCATTAAAAACATTATTACTAATACCAAAAATATTTTCAGGATCATGAGAACTTTTAATATTTTTTAATAATTCTATGCTTGCTGAAGATATTGTGGATTTCATAAAGTCTTTTCGAATTTTTCCGACCCCATGGTGGTGTGATATGGATCCACCACTAGCAATAATAGCTTCTCGCATTGAATGTTCAATATAATGAAATACATCAATAGCATTTTTTATTCCTTTTACGCTAAGAGCAAACATAAAATATATACAAACACCAGTATGGTAGATTTGAGGTATACGATATGATATGTAGGGTTTNCCTGGAATATCATATTTTTTATGTAGTTCATTTAATCTATCAGTTGCAGCNTTACATACATTATGAACTTTACTCCATGGCACNGAAGTNTCCATTGTTTCACCAATAATATGATAGGTGCTCATAAAATCCCTAATATAGGCTATTGCAAATGTTAGATTGTATCCTCGTTTTCCATTTTCTGATCCAGCGATAATTCCATTATATTTTTTTGTTAGTTTTTTTAACTGATTCAATTGGAAANCTACTTCACTNCGNGTACCNTCAAGTTTGAATGAAGCNCCAACCATCTTATATGGATCAAANCCTTTAATATTTAGCACANAAAACTTTTCNANAATTTTGAGCNAAGNNCTTATCCCTTCTGCACGNTCTTTTAANGCNTGTCCAAAACGNAATTGGACATTATCCATTAAACGAGCACTAGCTGGAATANTTTCACTTTTTGACANTTCATTCATGANCTGAACACCNTCCTCCCAATCGNGAAAGATTGCAGAATTNTAATCTTGAATTTCNGGAATTCTATGTACTTTCAATGTGGCNTTTGTGATTATACCAAAATTACCTTCAGAACCAAGCATGATATGCTGGGGGTTNATTCCAATAGAAGCTCTGGTTATNGGTNTTAGNTNTTCGATAATACCTTTGGGAGTNATCATGGTAACATTCTCNATAATATCTTCAATATTTCCATAACGATTTTTTTTCATTCCACTTGCATTTGTCGATATCCATCCACCAAGCGTAGAAAACTCAATACTGTCTGGCTCATGTCCCACAGTATATCCTTTTTTCTGAAGGNATTCTTCAAGATCTTTTCCTGTTATACCAGCTTCAACNGTTACTCGNCGATCTTTTTCATCAATAGATTTTATTTTATTTAATCTTCTGGTATCTACTGCTACTACCATTCGTTTTTCATTATCGGGTATTTTTAAGGCATTGCTAACGCTAGTTCCACCACCATAGGGNANTANACAAACATTATACTTAATTGAAAGCTGGATCAATTTTTTTNCTTCGTCTTCTGATTCTATATAAAATACCATATCAGCAATTTTATTTATTTTAGAATACATGGCTTTATAAACTTCATCTGTAGTCTGTCCTTGNCTATGCATTAATCGTTCTGAATCATCNATGGTATATCTGTTTTNGGGGAATTCAGCTTTTATTGTATTAAAAAATTCTTTATTGATATTNGNTTCTTTAANTGGTTTATTTTCAATTTCANTCAACACATCNTCGGGGTCTATAGTAATATCCAGCATTTCTTCTACATAGGGTATAAAATCAGGCATACTTATGCCAGAAAGTTCGTATCGTGATCCTGTCATACTCACTGAACGATCTTTGTTAAGGATAAATCTGGAGTCTTTAAATCCCCATTTATGTCCCCAATTAGTATTATTAACTGCATAAAATTTTTCGTCTTTAGTCATACAAAATCCTGGCTTTTTCCTTGATTATTTTTTCGAGAGCTGAAGTCATATTATTTATAGCTTTGTTTATTTCTTCTTTATTAGGATTATCTTTTCCTATAAAAGAATCAGGGTAAATTGGATCGAGAATGTATACAGTAATTTGGGTGGGCCAACTAAAAAATATTTTTTCTTTTGGCCAAATTTTATGGGACCCAAAAATTACGGCTGGCAATATGGGTTTTTTCAATTTAAGGGAGAATATTGCTGGCCCTTTTTGAAATGGTAATATTACACCGGGTGTTCCTCGGGTTCCTTCTGGGAATATCACAAGGTTTCGTTTTGAAAAATCCATAAATGAATTGCATAATTTTAAAGTATCTTCAATTGGAAATTCACGGATACCATCAATTTTTCGATCTATTGGAATCAAATTCATAACGGTATTGACTANAGTAAGTTTTACCCAGCTATCAAACCANTAGTCTTTAGCTGCTAGCATACCAAAATGATTAAAGCTTTTTCCAGCAGCAGCAGATAATAAAGCTACATCCATATGGCTATTATGATTACTAGTAAAAATATAGGATGAATTTGGGATTTTGTCCCTTCCATAAACCTTAAGAGGGGCATAAGTGGAAAAGACAATTTTACTATAGAAATAAAATATAGTTTTCCAGATTTTATAGTAAAACGGCTGTTTCCCCAAAAGGTAAGAATATTTGGGGTTTGTAAGCACATCCATATGCGAAATTATTTTCTACCATATTTCATATGTGCATCTGTCCATGTGTGAGATCCAATAGCACAAATTAGTGATATTTCTAGAGCAAGCGTAGCTCCTGCTATGATTTCCGCNAGTTTTNTTGATGAATTTATACCTTCGTTGCATCCTAAAAGTTCTAAATTTCTATTCTGCATTTTCAAGCGTGTNCCNCCNCCGATAGTGCCNACAGTTAGAGANGGGAGTGTNAATTTAAATTTNANCCCTTNTTCCATTTTTTCAAGACCAACATGNCCAATGCTGTTTTCAGCTACNCAAGCAGTATCCTGTCCCGTNGCTAAATANATTGCTGTNAATCCATTAGAAATGTGTAATCCATTACCATAAATGCCCGCCATACTTGAGACAATTGGATAAAAGTTCCATGCATCAAATAAAATATCAGGATCCATTTTTAAAATTCTTTTCATTACACTATTTTTTATTATTGTTTCAGCTGTTACTCCATGCCCTCTTCCTAAAAGCATGTTTCTAACGGATGCTTTCTTATCACTGTTAATATTAGATTCCAAGAAATAATCATATTTAGTTTTCTTATGTATAAATTCACATGCAACTTTTGCTGCAAGTGTTACCATATTCTGTCCAGCAGCGTTACTTGTATCCATTACAAAATCTAAAACCACATAATTTTGTACAGTATACTGATCAATTCTAATTACTTTTCCATGTTTGGTAGTTCCATCTGCTACTTCTATTATTTGTTTTTCATTATCGTTTACCCAGGATTGGAATTCACCACATTCATTAATATTATTAAAAATAAATACAGGAGCACGGCTGAGTTCTTGGCGGAAATGCCTAACTTTTGTTCCTCCACTCAGATATGAAGCGTACATCCCTCTATTCATGGACATAGCCAATGTACCTTCTAGTGTGCAAAGAGGTACACAAAACTCTCCCTTAGCATAGATTCCATTAAGAAGCAAAGGGCCTGTCACAGCCATTGGTATTTTCAGAAATCCTACATGGTTTTCTATGATTCCTTGAAGTTCTTCAGCATTGTCTGTAAGATTATCATCTAGGTCAATACCAGAAAAAGATTTGACCCACTCTTTACGAGCCAAAGTATCTTTAGGGAGATAGCCTCTTGGTATTGATGAGTTGCGTTCATTATTTTTTTCAGACATATTCATTCCTAAATTATTTAATATAAAATAATTGCGAGCAGGAAGCTTTTCAGGACCGATCTTTGTATAGAAGAACGGTGGGTGCCTCCCATTAACAGCAAACTTCCTTTACTTATAATCTATAAGAAGGCCTGTTTTTTGCCAATGGAGTACAGCTCCCAATAAGTATTNCTGTAGATCCTGAAAATACACATCCTGCCCACAAATCAATTAAAAATATAAAAGAAGTTATATCTATTCACAATGCTGATACACAAATTAATTTTTATAAAAATAATTATATTTTTATAGTCTTGTGAGCATTATGAAATTATTTATCCTAATTTTTTACTTGATTTCAGGAATTGTATTTTAAGTTTTTGGCAATCTCCATTTTTGCTTTAATGCTTTCCCAAAATTCAGACTGTGATTATTGTTTATTGAATAAATTTATATCAATTACAACCTTTCTATGTTTGATTCTACTATTCAATTGTTTTGAAGTGCATTTATTCAGTTAGATATCTCATAGCTGTGTTTAATTGATTAGTAGGCAAATTGCATACAAAATTTTGACATATATAAATTGTTACCTTATTATTTAGCATTTTTTGATTTATTGTCCATGGTGCAATCTGGTCTAAGCCGTTATTTTGATCAATATTTTTAAATAGGATAACTCGATTCGGAATATAGACGGAACGGATCTTTTCAATTATTTTAAGAGTATTTTTATCATTAATGCTTCCAACTATAAGAACCTCTTTTGATTCCTGATGATCAAACATAAATGCGGTTAGCATATGGGAAAACCCAATAGGAGATTGTTTTGCATTTTCTGTGAAAATGCGTAATGTATTTTCAGCAAATTCTAACCATTTAGAATCACCTGTGAACCTATGGAGCCGTACCAAATTCATAACAGCAACTGAATTACCAGAAGGGATTGCGCCATCATAACTGTCTTTGACTCGAATAATTAGCCTTTCAGCATTATTTGAGCCAATAAAAAAACCGCCAGTTGTTTGATCAAGGAAGTCAGTTATCATAATCTCTGCGAGGTTTACTGCTTCCTGTAAATATTTAATATCAAAGGTTGCTTCATAAAGATTTAATAATCCCCAGGTCATGAATGCATAATCATCTAAATGAGGTTCAAGTCCCGCAATACCTTTTCGATAACGTTTCTTTAGACGGCCATCTTTACTTTTTAGTTTCATTAGTATAAACTTTACTGCTTTTTCTGCTGCTAGTGTATACTCTGGTTTATTCAGTACCTGACCTCCCATTGCTAAAGCGGCGATCATGAGGCCATTCCAGTCTGTAAGAATTTTATCATCTTTTAGAGGATGAATTCTAGTTTTACGAAATTCAAATAATTTGTTGCGCTCAGACGTTATGAATTCATTCAGTTCATCAAGAGACATTTTAGTTTTTTTTGATATACTTTCAAAATCAGTTGAGTAATAAGGGATATTATTCCCATTAGTTTCACCACTGGCCTCGTCATGGAAATTTCCCAATTCTTTGAAACTATATATATCCGCCAAAGTTCTTCCGTTATCTTTACCCAATATTTGTATAAGCTCATCCACGTTCCATATATAAAATTTACCTTCCTTTCCTTCACTATCTGCGTCCTCTGCAGAATAAAATCCTCCTTCTATATCTGTCATATCTCTTAACACATATAAGAATATCTCTTCTGCTACTTTTGCAAATTGTTGATCTGATGTGTACTGATATGCTTCAAGGTAAGCTAATGAAAGCAATGCTTGATCATAAAGCATTTTTTCAAAATGAGGTAAAAGCCAGCGGTTATCAGTTGAATATCTATGAAAACCGAAACCGACGTGGTCGAACATTCCACCGCGGCGCATATATCTTAATGTCGTTTGTGCCATCTTCCAAGCGGTAATATCATTATAATTTTTAGCATAGCGAATTAAGAATATAAGATTGTGAGGAGATGGGAATTTTGGTGCTCTACTAAACCCGCCAAATTGAGGATCATATCGATTAGCAAATTCGTTAAATGCTTGATGAACCATATTTTCTTCCCAAACTTCCTGCATAGAACTTGAATTCTCCTTTTCTAGATATTCTATAACCTTTTGGGTGGTTATCAATATTTCATTTTGTTTGTTATTCCAAGCATTCATTAATGAAGGGATAAGTTGTAGCATTCCAGGTCTTTTCCCGCTTCCATTTTTTGGGAAATAGGTACCTGCAAAAAATGGTTCCTTTTCTGGTGTCATTACTATTGTTAATGGCCAACCTCCTCGGCCAGTCATGGCTTGACATACAGACATATACAAGTGGTCCACTTCTGGCATTTCCTCTCTGTCAACCTTTATATTAATAAAACTCTCGTTCATAAGTGTTGCAACTGTGGAATCTTCAAAAGATTCGTGTTCCATCACATGACACCAATGGCAAGTAGAATAACCAATGGAAAGAAAAATTGGTTTATTTTCACTTTTGGCTTTTTCAAATGCTTCTTCACTCCAGGGATACCAATCTACTGGATTTGATGAATGTTGTAAAAGGTATGGACTCTGGGAATCCGATAATCGGTTCTGATTTTTTTTAATTTTATTCATATTCTCTGCTTTCTCTAGGCACGCCCAGATAATTATAATTGTAAAGAATAATAATAGGTATTTCTTTTTAAGAAACATGATGAACAAGTGTAAAAGTTAGATAGTATTGGATGTGTTAATTAACAAAGATTTAGTTAAATAAATGCCAACAATATTTCTTTAATCATTACATATTATCCATATAAGTTTCCTACCAATGATTTATATATCCTGCATTTTGTTGTATTTACTGGCATTAGTTGCAGTGGGTTTTTACAAAATTCGTTCGGTAAAAACAAGTGAAGATTTTATGGTGGCAGGTAGGATACTTCCCTGGTATGTTTTAGTAGGTACGCTCCTTGCCACTTGGATGGGCAGTGGCTCACTTTTCAGTGGTGCTGGGCTTGGATACCGAAACGGNTTAGCTGGGCTATGGTCTAGCGCTGGTGCATGGTTNGGCATTGCCTTAATCTATTTTATAACACATAGAATAAGAAATTTTGGAAAAGTGACTGTACCAGATATATTCGAAGCTCGATATGGACGGGTGGCTGCAGTTATGGCTACCATTACTACTGTGATTGCGTATACTACTATAGTTTCTTATCAGTTTCGTGGAGGTGGAAAAGTATTATCAATGGTCTCCAATGGTATGATAAGTCTTGAAACTGGTATAATTATAACTGCTGCCTTTGCAATTACTTATACTTTATTGGCGGGCATGTTTTCTGTGGTTTATACTGATGTGGTTAATGGTGTTTTTATGGTGGTCGGTATTATGGGTGCACTTATATTTTTGATATTTCGGGTAGGAGGCTTAGATGAGATTATTATGATATCGGAAGGAAGTGGTAAATGGCAGCTTTTTGGTAATTGGTCTATGGAGCGCATAGGTGCTATTTCAGGCCCAGTAATTGCCATAAGCTTTTTTGTACCTACAATGCTATTGCTTATGGGTGATGCTAATATGTATCAGCGTATTTTTAGCGCTCGGGATAGTAGCTCTGCAAAAAAAGCTGTGTTTTTCTGGATCATTGGTGTTGTTTTATTGGAATCTTCTATTTCTATGCTGGGGCTTACTGGGGCTATTGCTGCTACTAAAGGAATAATACCTGACTTGGTATTGAATGCTCAAGAAACACTTGTGAGTCCATCAGAAATAGATTTGATAGAAGCTAGACAGTCAGCAAGTGAGTCTGTAATTCCTGCAATTGCCCGATTTGCAGGTTTACCTTTAATCTTGGGATTGTTATTGGCTTCTACTATGATGGCTATTATAGTTTCTACTGCTGATTCCTTTTTACTCATTCCAGCTACGAATTTGACCCGAGATGTATATCAACGATTTATGAATCCTGATGCTGATCAGAAACAGGTCCTTTTGATTAGCCGAATTCTGGTACTTGTCTTAGGTTTTATTGCTTTTTTATTGGTAAGCCAATTTAAAACGGTACTAAGTGCTGCTTTTACCGCTTATAATATTTATGGTAGTGCTATTACACCATCGCTTTTGGCAGCATTTTTATGGAAAAGAGCAACAAGCTTTGGAGCTATAATCTCCATTATCAGCGGAACATCCATAACGTTGGTCTGGACCTATTTATTACCACATTGGAGTGGTTTTGCAACCATGCATCCTTTATTCCAAGAATTGACTTATCCAGCAGCAGGACTTTCAATACTAGCATTAGTTATAGGTAGTCTTGTCACTCGTGCCCCATCAAAAAAAGTGTGGGAACAATTTTTTCAAGATAATGGATAATTTGTTTTTTTATATTTAATCATTTTTCTGTAACTGGATTATAAACCCTACTATCAGACTAATGTTCTTCGGTAATATTCAAAGATATTTCCTGTTCCTTGCCAGTTTGGGACCTGATTAATCACGGATACTTTGCCTGTAAAATTATTAGCTATACCTTTTATGACATGGCCAGTAATAAATTTCAAGTGATCCTGCTTTTTCGCCCAGTTAAGATACACTCGTTTTAGCATTTTCGCATATCCGTTTCCCTTATATTTTGATTGAATAACAAATGCATATGTATATAGTGTGTTTTTTTCTCCAAAATGGATATCCACAATTGCCCATGGTTCTTGATGTAGTATTTCTATTGGGACACCAATAATATATCCAATAATATCTCCTTGATAACGAGCAATAAAAGGCAATGATCCGTCTCTATTAAAATAGACTTGAATAGTGTTAGGTGTTAGTTTTGCTTTAGGACCAAACTTATCAGCCAGAGTTTCTGAAATATCGATTAGGGTAGAATAATCATTGATTCCAACCTTTTCCATGAGTTCAATCTGAAATGAATTGCTTGAAGCTATAATTTTGCTACTAGATTCATTATCATAGTTAAAATTGGGTTGTGTCATATCTGTATATTATGAAATGTATCGAATATTCTTAAAGCTATTAATATTTCATTCTCCTATATGATTGATTCAAATTGTAGTATACTATTTTATTAGGGTAATTTTGGACTCTATGATTTCTTTTAATCACCGTCTAAAAATTGCTATGGATGAAAAAAAATCTATTCTTTGTGTTGGGTTGGATATTAGTCCAGAGAAGCTTGGATCTGAAAAATTGAATGATCTTAAAGGATATACTAGAAAAGTTATAGATGCCACTCGGGATTTAGCGATAGCTTACAAACCTAATTTTGCATTTTTTGAGAGATGGGGTAGCATGGGATTTGGTTGGCTTGAAGAANCACTAGATTATTTAGGTAAGGATCATATCACGATAGCTGATGCTAAGCGTGGTGATATTGGAAATACCGTATATCAATACAGCCATAGTATTTTTAATCATTTTGGATTTGATGCAGTAACCTTAAATCCTTATATGGGTAAGGATAGTATAATACCTTTTTTGAAAAACCCAGAAAAAGGCGTATATATTCTTTGTAGAACATCCAACCCATCTGCAACTGATTTTCAAAATCAAAAAATTGATGGAAGATATCTCTATGAAAAAATTGCTTCTTGGGCGAATACCTTAAACCAGAATGATAATGTAGGACTTGTTATTGGTGCTACTGCCCAAGATGAACTTGCAAATATTCGTGCACTTGTTCCTGACTTACCTTTATTGATTCCAGGTATAGGAGCACAGGGTGGAGACCTCTCTAGAAGCGTAAAAATAGGAAATCAGTCTGGAAGTGCGATGATCACAATTTCAAGGGGAATTTGTTTTGCTGGAGACTTGAGTGAAAAAGATATTCGCAATACCGCTTATGATTACGTTCGAAAAATGAATGAATATTTATATGAAGAAAGAAACAATAATTGATATTTTCAAAACTACAAATGCTCTTTTAGAGGGGCATTTTGTATTAACTTCTGGGCGTCATAGTAGTACATATTTTCAGTGTGCAAAGGTTCTGCAATATCCAGAGTATTTAACTAGTTTTGGAAGTTTAATTGCCAAAAAGTTTATTGATCAAAATCCAGACTTAGTGATTTCNCCCGCCATAGGCGGAATTATTCTTGGTTCGGAAGTAGGCCGTCAACTTGGTTTACGGACCATTTTTTCAGAAAGGAAAGAAGAAGAAATGGTTTTGCGAAGAGGTTTTGAAATTGAACCTGGAGAAAAAGTTTTAATCGTAGAAGATGTTATTACTACCGGAGGCTCTGTGAAAGAAGTTATGAAAATAGTAGAAAATGCTGGTGGGAATATCATTGGAGTTGGTGTGCTGGTGGATAGAAGCAATGGCGCCATCAGTCTCCATAATAATCAATATGCCGTT
Organism: Fidelibacterota bacterium; assembly: GCA_002718285.1. Next base: position 137,897 of record PBAR01000005.1, on the reverse strand, counting down.
GCGAGCTTGGAAGTGATTAGTTTTGAAGAAGCTAAACTGCCTGAAGAACTTTCACTACTTCCAATACAGAAACCAGGGAGTCGATTCTCATGATGAAAATAAAAAATATTTTGAAAATAATAATAATAGGAGTAATAATGGTGAACTGTGAAAACCCTAAAAAGGATGTAGCCATAATCTCTACAAAGTACGGAGATATGGTGGTAGAATTCTTTGATGAATCAGCACCAAAACATGTAGAAAGTTTTAAAATGCATGCCCATAATGGTTATTATGATGGTACCATATTTCACAGGGTTATTCCTGGATTTGTTATTCAGGGTGGAGACCCTAATAGCAGGTCAGAAGATAAATCTCGCCACGGGATGGGTGGAAATGCTGCAAAATATTTTGGTATTGGAAATGAAAAAGACTCTGCAACATGGATGCTTCCAGCTGAATTCAATTCAATCAAACATAAAAAGGGGATCCTGTCAATGGCTAGGGCTCAAGACCCTAACAGTGCGGGAAGTCAGTTTTTTGTATGTGCTAATGATGCACCAAATCTTGATAATAATTATACTGTTTTTGGGCAAGTTGTAGAAGGACAATCTATTATTGATCAGATAGTTAATGTTCCTCGAGATCGTAGAGATAATCCAAATGACCGGATTAAAATGACTGTCCGGCTTGAAAAAAGGGAAAAATGAAGCAACCTTTCTTGGGGTTGGCACTCGGTGGTGGCGGTGCTAGAGGGGCTGCACATATAGGCGTTTTGGATGTGCTTCATGAAAATAACTTGATTCCAGACATATTAGCAGGGACAAGTGCAGGAGCTGTAATAGGTGCTATGTATGCGGCAAGGCCTGATCCCAAATGGGTTGAAAATCATTTTGGTAAATTTCTTATGAAAGATGATACAAAATTTAAATCGTCTACAATTTTGATTAATGAACGAAATCCAGAAACACTTCTTCAGAAAACTACCAAAAAAATCCAGGAACATTTTGCGGTATTAATCGGAGTTAATCGCTCTTATATAATAAAAAGAGATGTGATAGATGAGATGTTGGAATATTTATTACCTGTTAAGACTTTTGATGAATTAGAGATCCCATTGAAAGTTGTAGCAACGGATATTCAAACTTCTGCTGACCTGATATACGATAAGGGAAATCTTGTAGAAGCTGTGGCAAGGAGTTGTTCCATTCCTGGATTCGTAAAACCTACTAGGGATGGAGATGCATTGATTGTTGATGGTGGAGTAACTAACCCTCTACCAATTTCTGCTTTAAAATCTAAGTGTGATTTCGTTTTAGCAGTAAATATTGATAGAGGAACTTTGCCAAGAATGAAGTCTCCTAATATGGTTGAAATTATGAAAAGAGCGGATCTTATAACAGGATCCCGATTAACAAATGCTATTTTACAAGATGCTGACTTTTTGATTGAACCAGATGTATTAGGGTTACATTGGGCTGATTATGGCTATTTTGGGCCGTTAGTCCAAAATGGTCGCAAAGAAACAGTGAGATGTATTGATGAGTTAAAAAAGAAGATTGATAAGGAAAGCGATATATTTTATAAAATGAAGCGATGGTTGATGTGATGTTATTTATCTGTTACTTGTCATTCCGCTAAACCACAATCAATAACTATGATTAATCAGTTGTTTTTTGCATCATTATTTGTATCGATTTTGTGCGCGCAATTAGATAATCCTGTTTCACTGAATATAGGTTCTTTCCCATCAGCAAGATCTGGAGAAGTCGTGCATATTCCAGTTATTGCAAATATGGAATCTGGATGGTTTATTTATTCGATATATAAAACCAGCGAGGGGCCCATACCTACAGCAATTAATGTTTCAGGAAAGGCAGTAGGAATGGTGGGAATGGTTACAGAACCCGAACCAAAGTATAAGTGGGACAATGGTTTTGAAACTAATTCTTATTATCATACAGATGGTGCAACATTTTTCGTACCTGTAAAAGTGAAATCCGTACTTGATCCTGGAATTTATGATATAACATTAGAATTTTTCTTTCAGGTTTGCAATGATAGACTGTGTTATCCTCCAACAACAAAAACTGTTTCTTTATCAGTTACTATTGAATCAGGTCCACCACGTTCGGATAGGGTTTCGCTTCTAAATGATAATTCTTTATTTAATGAAAAAGTATCTGATAATTTTGGAATGTCACTAATGGGACTACTCCTTTTAGCAGTGGGTGGAGCAATGCTCAGCTGGGTGATGCCATGTGTCTATCCTATGATTCCTATCATAATTTCTTATTTTGGTAAACTTGCAGATGAAAAGCATATAGGCAGAAAAACAATAGCATTGTTCTATGGACTTGGAATTTCTGGTACATTTGTTATTTTGGGAATAGTCGTAGGACTGCTTTCATGGGGAGCAACTGATGTCGTTTCGAAAACTCGTTATGCGAATATAGGAAATTTTATTGCTACTAATGCATGGATAAATCTGGCACTGGGAATATTATTTATATTTTTTGCCTTATGGATGTTTGGAATAGTAAATATTAACATTGCGGGTCGTTTAACAAATAAAACGGATCAGTCGGGCCAGTTAGCAAAAAGTGCTTATGTTGGTTCTTTACTATTAGGAGTTGCATTTGCAATGACTAGTTTCAGTTGTACTGTTCCCGTTGTGGGGACTCTCCTTGTCTTGGCTGCTGGCGGAACTCTCACTGGATTCTTTACAAGTATTTATGGTATGTTAATTTATGGGTTGGTATTTGCTGCTCCATTTGTAGCTCTTTCTCTTTTTCCTCAAGCTCTTGAGAAGTTGCCTCGTTCAGGATTTTGGATGGAAACAGTAAAAATTGTTTTTGGGTTTATTGAATTAGCAGCAGCGGTGAAATTTTTGTGGGTTCCTGATATGGAGTGGGGCCTTAATTTTCTTCCCCGTAATAAAGTACTTATAATTTTTATTCTTATCGGTATCGCCCAAATAGCATATTTGCTAGGTTTTTATTCTCTTGGATCAAACAATAAGGAAATAAAACCATTTCAAATAGGAAAGGGTCGCCTGGTGGCAATCATTTTAACTGGTTTAGTAATATTTCCTTTAGTTTTGTCACTCAATGCTTCTCCCACTTATCATTATGCAAATATGCCTATGTTAGTGGATGAGATTATTGAGGCTATGGTTCCGCCTCCACCCACTGAAGATGATTTAGCAAGAAAGGATGGTTGGTATGTGGATGATTACGATGGAGCCTTAGCAAAAGCAAAGGAAACAGGTAGGCCATTATTTATTGATTTTACCGGTGTGTATTGCGCTAACTGTAGAGTAATGGAACGTCGAATTTTTACTACTGAAGTTGTGAAAGAACAATTTGATAAGATGATCTTGGCGAGACTTTATGTAGATAAAAAGGATTCCTTGAGTGAAGTTTTTGCAAGGTTACAATTTGAACGTTATAATCAGGCGACACAACCTTATTATGTAGTACTTGACCCTTTAGATGAATATACTTTATCAGATACAGGTGGATACATACCAAAAGGATTTTCTGAGTTTTTAAGTAGTGGTATTAAAGCATTTTATGACCGTAACTCATTTGATCGGTAATACCTTCAAAAGGTTTTATTTTATATTACTAAAATTGTATTTTCTAGATTATATAATTTTTAAATAATGAAGAAAGTAATTATACCTGGATTTATATTGTTCATAATAGTTTGTTGTGGACAGGACAATGCTCTTGCTGAAGCAAAAAAGAAGAAAATTAATAATATTAATAGTAAGGTTATTCGTCCTGAAGGTTCTATAAAAGCACCTGATTTCATTCTTTCTGATTTGGAAGGGAACCATGTTCAGTTATCAGACTATAGAGGGAAGGTTGTATTGCTTAATTTTTGGGGTACCTGGTGTGGACCATGCATTAAAGAAATTCCTGATTTTATTGAATTAATTAATAAATACCATGAAAGGGGACTGGAAATTGTTGGTATAACGTTAACATCTGGTTCAGCGGATAACATACAAAGATTTTCAGATAGAATGGGTATTAACTATACTTTATTAACAGATATTGAATCTAGAGAAACCCAGATGGTAACCTGGGAATACGGTAAAGCCACAGGGCGACCTATTAATGGCATACCTACCACATTTATTATCGATCGCGATGGCTACATAGTAAAAAAATATATAGGACCTCGATCCGAACATATATTTTATAAGGATTTAAAACCTTATTTATAAATTTATTTTTATTAAAAAGTGAAGTATTTACTTAGTGCTTTTTTATTTTCTTTGCTCTCGTTATTAAATGGTGATCAAAAGGAGTATTATTGGCAGCAGCGTGTAGATTATCATATGGATGTTAATCTTTATGATTCTTTAAGGCAGCTGGCTGGAAAAAGTATAATAAAATATGTAAATAATTCACCCGATTCTCTTGATTATATTTATATGCATCTTTATCCAAACGCTTTCCAGGAAGGATCAGTAAAGTATAGGGAGTATTTGAAAAATTTTGGGCGTGCATCGCGAGCAAAATATTTTAAACAAAAGCTGAAAGGATTTACCAGCAAAATTAAGGTGCATGATTTTAATATTTCTAAAGATGGAGAACCAGTTTTGAAACGGTATTCCATTGATGATACAATACTTAAAGCTTCACTAAACCAAAAATTAGCACCTAATGAAATTTTGAGAATCGATTTAAGTTGGACCCATCATGTTGGCGAAATGGTGGAGCGTGCAGGATATTATGGTGGCCAATACAATATGGCTCAATGGTATCCTAAAATAGCAGTTTATGATGAGCAGGGATGGCATCCGGATGTTTTTCATGCTGAGGGTGAATTTTATGGTGAATTTGGAAATTTTGAAGTGAATTTTGATTTGCCTGCATCATTTATTGTTTGTGCCAGCGGTGTTGTCATTGATGGTGATCCAGGATGGTCTAGTGTTGCAGTAGATACTTCCATTGATTACGTAATCTGGTCATCGATTTTTGACAGTACATTTGTTAAGCCCGAAAAATATAAAAGGCGACAAGTCACCTTTTTTGCAGAAAATGTTCATGATTTTGCATGGGTTTCAGGTCCCGATTTGCGTTATGAACATGGTAAATGGAAGGATATTGATGTCCATGTATTATACCATAAAGTGCGAGGCGTTGAATGGACGAAGGATGTTTTAAAACGATCTATAAGATCTTTATCATGGCTAGAAGAGAAATTTGGTTCTTATCCTTATCCTCAGGTTACTACCGTTGACAGGTTAAAAAGTGGAGGTATGGAATATCCAATGCTTGTAATGAATGGTAGTGATAGAGAAAGCTTGATTGCTCATGAAATTGGTCACATTTATTTTTATGGTATTCTTGCTAATAATGAAATGGATGAAGCATGGATGGATGAGGGTTTCACTACAAATCAAACTAGAAATTATATGGTGCACCACCATGGGCCTCATGGCTATGAATTAAAGTTGTATGATGAATATGATAAATTTCCTAATAAGCACTGGCCACTGGGTAATAGTTTGCATTCTTCGCAATGGTACTCAATTAATTTTATGAGAAGTGGTTTTGATGAGCCTATTAGCCGTTCATCTTACCAATTTCTTAATGGTATTTCTTATAGACAGAATGCTTATACAAAACCCGCACTTATGCTAAATGAATTAAATTATATTCTCGGGGATTCTGTTTATTATGGTGCTATGAAGTATTATTATGATACCTGGAAATTAAAACATGTAAATGAATTGAAATTTATCCGTTCTATAGAAGAATTCACTAATAGGGAGCTAGATTGGTTTTTTGACTCTTGGTTGCATACGACAAACCACTTGGATTATGGAATCAAATCATTTAAAAAGTCAAGAATTAAATTAAGCGGTAAGTGGAAGGTAAGCCTTGAAATCTCCAGTCTGGGAGATAGATTTTTGCCTATATTATTAGAAACAGAATTTAAGGATGGAACAGTTAACAGACAATGGTGGGAAAATCACCTTTGGCGGTTTAATGACACTTTATCCTATACAGTAGATCAAGAACCGGTTCGAGTGAAAATAGACCCGGATGTGCAATCTGTAGATTTAGATTATAGGAATAATACAACTAAAATGAATTATCATATTATGTTTGATTGGCCAGGAAACTCATATAACCCCAGAGATCAATATGTAGTTCTCTGGAAGCCTCATTTTTATTTTTATAGGGATTCTACAGATTTAGCTCCTGGTTTAAATGTAAATTGGTATTATGGTCCTTATGAGAATACCACTTTGTTGGCTAATTATTCAGTAAAGACTAAAGATTTATTTTGGTACCTTAATGGATGGAGAGAGTTAGTACATATTTTACCAAGAACGAAATTTCATTTCTGGTCCTTTAATAAGCCAATTTTGAAGGAGTTTGGTGGAAAAATTGAAAAAAAATGGAATAGAGTTTATGGAAGAACACCGACACATTATTTTTCGAGCGGTTTTTATATTCAAACAGAATATGATTCTACCAGAGCCATTCCACTTGGCTATAATACAAATGGGAAATTAGCAGTCGGTTATTTAACCTGGGATGGAGAATTCGGTCCTGCTGATTTCGATTTAAATGGTGCTTCTACCCTTGGTAGTTATTCAACCTGGAAGTTCGCACGATTAACAGGAATAGGTTTATTTGAAAAGTCCTGGAAAAATCATTCATTATCACCAGAAATCGATCCTGATGAAAAACTGACTAAACAATTACGTTTCAAACAGAGGGTAATTATCGGAAAAATCTGGACTGATGAAAACGGTGTTCCTGGGCAGGAAGGATATAATGTAGAAGGCAATAGTTCAAATGACCTTTTAAGTAAAAGTTATTTAGTTGATCGGTTTTATGGAAACGAAAAACTTTTTTCCCACTACCATTTACCAGGTGAAGGTAATCTACGTGGATTTATTGGTCAAAATGAGAGAGGCGCTGAAGCCTTAGTTGGGTTTACCACTGAAGTATCTATTTATTTAAAACTATCAGATCACAATGCAGGAATAGAATTAGCTACTTTTATTGATGGCGGAGTATTTTGGGATCGACAAGATTTAGATAAAGAAAATTATGTAAATCGTAATTTATTAGATGGCGGTTTTGGCTTTCGTTTTGATACATCCATTTTTGAGCATGATTTATATTTTAGAATTGATATTCCTTTCTTCACATATAATAATTCACGAGAAAATAGAAGTAAATTAGATTTCAATCATTGGATAGTTAGTTTTCAAAGAAGTATTTAATTTTTAGCTACGAAATTAGTTTCTTTAAACTTAACTTTTGCAGAGAAGAAAGTTTTAATTCCTGATACAATAACCAAATTGGGAACACTGAATTTATTTTGTTAAGAGTGTTTGCCAGAATAATAAACTATTAAAATTAGAAAAAGTCGAATCTTTCATACAAATTTGGAGAAGCATATGTTAGTTAGAATATTAAAATATTTACCTATCTTCAATATCTTTTTTTCCTCTATACTGCTTGCTCAAACATCCAGAGATGAAGTTATCCAAATCACTTCTCCAAATGACGGTGAAATCCTTCTTGAAAGTCAAGTAATTGTAGTTTTTGAAGTTGCGACATTTTTTGATGTTGGTAACCAGCAGTGTGTATCTTGCGATGGTCATTTGAAGGTGTCGCTAAATCAAGACTCAATAGGTGTAATAACATCTGCAAATCAAACTACTTATACATTGAGTGGATTAAGTGCTGGTTCATACTTTCTTGAGATTGAAGCTGTTCAGCCTTATGGACAAAGTTTTGATCCTGTAGTAAATGATACAGTATCGTTTACCTATGGTAATGTTGAAGGCTGTCCTCCCGAGGTGTTAACTGTCTTTGGTGGAGATGAAGAGAATGTTCTGAGTTGGACGGAGCCGACAGGCGGTTCTGGATGTGGGGATAATGTAGTAACAGGTTTACCATTTAGCGATACTGGAACAAATTTAGGTATGGGAGATAATTGGGATGTCGCTGGTGGTGATGGGGAAGATGTAGCATACACTTTTAATGTCTCTCAAACTGTGACAATTAATGTCGATATGTGTAGCGAGTTAACTGATTATGATTGTAAACTGGAAATTTTTACAAATGATGATGATTGTCTAAATCCTGTTTCTACAGGGAATTATGATGATGACGGTCCCTTTGGATCTTGCCCTGATAGTCCAGCCCCTTATACACCAAGTTTATTAGAAAATGTTACTTTATCGCCAGGGAGATACTATATTGTTGTAGATGGATACAATGGAGCAACTGGTAATTATGAGATAAATATTACTACATCTGGGCGCAATGATAATTATAGTATTATTGAAAATACCATAAAGACTGAATGGCCATTAGAACAAATAAAAATGGCTCAACAGGGTTTATCAGAAGAAGAAATAGCTTCTTTAACCGAGGAAGTTATAGGATCTTATAGAAATTCATCTCAATCTTCTACTCGGGATATTCCTGCGGAATGTGGAGCATTTATCACATATAGAATATATGATAGTCAAACCAATACAGTAATCCACGAAACTACGGATTTAAATTGGTCTCATGGTCCCTTAGTAAATGGTACTGAGCGTTGTTATTATGTTACAGCTTTATATCAGGAAGGTGAGACTGTTATATCCAGTAATGTTGCCTGTGGAATTCCACAAAGTTTTACTGCCCCGCCTCCAACAAATATTTCAGCAACTCCGCTTGATGAAGAGGTCTTAGTTTATTGGACTGACCCTGCAATAACTCAGTTAGGTATTCCATATTTAGAGACATTCAATGAAGATAGTGGTCTTATTGATCTATGGCTAATTGATGGTGATAACTGGGTTGTTAGTTCCTTCTATGGGAATCCATTACCTTCAATGCAGTTTAGTTGGGCGCCAACAGTTGAAAATTATGAGCAGAGTTTATTTTCTCCTGTTATTCCTCTTGCAGGTCAAACTTCAGTTGAAGTGAGTTTTGATATATTTTTCAGCGACTATACTGCAGGAGCTCAAGATGAAGAATATATGTCTGTAGAATATTTTACTGGAACTGAGTGGGTAGAAATTGAAACCTGGCGTGCAGACACTAGTTTAGATTGGACAACCTATACTGACACTATCAACGATTTGGGCAGTGCTTTACAGGTCCGCTTTAGGGCTCATGGTGTTAATTCCTTTGATATTAATTATTGGTTAGTGGATAATTTTCGAGTTAATGGTTTAACTCGCAGTGAATATGATTTTTCTGGATATAATGTTTATTTCGGTACGACTGAGAATGATTTACAGCTTTTTAATACAGATACTGTACTTTTTGAAACAGACACATATGTTACAGGGCTGACTAATGGAGTTGAATACACCTTTGGTGTTGCTTCTGTACATGAAGGAGAACCGTACTACTATAGTGATACTATCACTGCTACAGCAACACCTATTTGGTTATATGGGGATGTGACTGGAATAGTTTCAGATCCTGCGGGTGCAGTTTTGGATAGTGCAATAGTCACTATATCAGGAATAATTGATACCACAGACAGCTATGGTGTTTATTCAATATTTAATATAGAACCAGGAACCCAGACTTGTACCGTATCTCGTCCTGGATTTTATGTAGAAGATATGGATGTCGATGTGTATGCTCAGCAGGATGCAGTTTCAATGGACATCACAATGTCTCCCAAATTATTGGCACCTCTTTGTTTCAATTCAGAGCCAGGAGATAATTCTATTAAATTAAATTGGCAAAACCCAAGATCTGAACCATGCGGGGATTGGGTTTATTATCATGATAATGGATTTGAAAATGGATTTGCGAGTACAGATGGTGGTGCTGGGCTAGCAACACTATTTGTTCCAGCATCCTATCCATCAACTATTATGGCTGTAAGGTTTCATGTATCTGATTTTGGCACTCCTACAGATGATGTTGAATTGAATATCTATGCTACCAGTGTTGATGCTGAACCCATTTTAGTATCAGGTCCTTTTACAATATCTGGAGTATCAAATGATTGGATTGAAGTTGATATTGATGATGCTACAATTACTTCAGGAGGGTTTTTGGTTGCAACATATAATGTTAATCCAGGTGGCCCTTATATATCGGTAGATGAAGATAATTATAATGGTAGTCTCTATTTTGGAAATACTACAGATGGTTGGCAAGAACTTGGTTATTTCGGCTATTTTAATGTTGGAAGTCATGAGGCATTTATGACTGGAAGTGGAGCCCTTCAAGTTACAATGAGAAATGATAATAACGATTATCCCCTTCCGAATATCGGTTCTAATGAAACAATTTCTTTGGAAGACATGGATATCGCAGATTATCATGGAGCAACCGCTCCAAGGAATCCTTCTATGGTAAGTAACACATCTAGAGAAGATACATTAAGTGGTTATAATATTTATCAAAGTATAGACAGTGGTCCTGATATTTTTATTGCTACTACAGTGGACACATTTGCTACAGTTATTGTGGATTCAAATTATCAAGAATATTGTCATTATGTAAAAGCAATATGGGATACTGACTCATATGGATCTCTTGAATCTCCTGCTTCAAATTCAGCTTGCGTTACCCCATTTAAACTAGGTGATGCTGACTTTGATAGTGATGTTGATATTACAGATGTATTAGCAGTAGTGGATTTTATTTTAGAGGAATCTACTCCTAATGATGCCCACTTCAGAAATATTGATTTGAATAGAGATGAAGTAATTAACATTGCTGATGTGGTTATGGTCGTAGATATAATTTTTGGTGGTAATGCTCGGAAGTTAGAATTTGATGCCAATGAAGTTGCATTTATTGATCTTATTACCGATCACAAGAATTCAAGAATAAACTTGGATATTGATTATAATGAATTAGTACGAGGCGTACAATTTGAACTTGCGTATAATCCTGAAATGGTTTTACTAAAAAATCCTTCTTTGATGTACATTCAGGAAAATGTAATGTTAACATTCAATTCTAAAGAACAAGGAATAATGCAGATTCTTGCTGTAGATTTAAAGGGTGGTGATATAGACCGTTATGATAATACAATTATTAATATTCCCATTGAGTTTAAAGGTCATTCACAAGATATAAGTCGTGTAACCTTGGATGAGTTCACCTTGGTGGGTGAAAATGGTTATTTGATTGATTATGTAGTAAGATCTATATACTCAGAAATTAAAATGATTCCTCAAAATTTTGCCCTCCACCAGAATTATCCAAACCCTTTTAACCCAAAAACTGAGATAAGATTTGACTTGCCAGAAGAAGGATATGTTGAGCTAACAATTTTTAATATTATGGGACAAAATATTCGTTCTTTGAAAGCTGATTATATGAAACCTGGGTACCATACCCTTGTTTGGAATGGAACCAATGATATTGGAAGTAAAGTTTCTACAGGAATTTATTATTATTCTTTATCTTCATCTAATTTTCATTCCACTAAGAAAATGTTATACCTTAAATAAAATTATGTAATGTTTACATAATGTAATCCTTAAATTTTGTGTTAGTAGAAAATTTTTTGGAACCTTAAGGAATCATCTACATTATATTTGGTAATAAACTTGAAGGTATTATGAAATATTTATACGTTATTTTTATAATTATAGGATCTCTTTTTGCGCAGAACTCTGTGGTTAGGCAATTTAGTGAATCATTTGCAGATGTAGCGGAAAAGGCGAAACCAGCTGTTGTAACTATAATTACTAATAAAAAGATTTCCATGAATTGGGGTCAAGATAATGATATGTTTTTCTTTTTCTTTCCTGATCAAAGAAATGGAAATCCGCGCGAATTCAAAACAAATGCATTGGGTTCTGGGGTGATTGTTGATGCTAAAATGGGATATATCCTTACAAATAACCATGTAGTTGATGATGTAGATGCTATTCGAATAAAACTCATGGATAAGAGGGAATTTGAAGCCACTGTCATTGGTAAAGATCCTAAATCTGATCTTGCAGTTTTACAGATTAAAGGAAAAGGTCTTACTGATATAAAATTGGGTGACTCTGATAAAATGCGAGTTGGTGAATGGGTAATGGCCGTTGGCAGCCCATTTTCAGAAAATCTCAGTCACACAGTTACAACTGGAATAGTTTCGGCTTTAGGTCGAAGCAATATTTTGAATTCACAAAGCTATGAGGACTTTATCCAGACTGATGCTGCAATTAATCCTGGAAATAGTGGAGGTGCACTCTTGAATATGAAAGGTGAATTAATTGGCATTAATACAGCTATCGCTACTGGTGGGTATGAACGGGGTAATCGTGGTGTTGGATTTGCTATTCCATCAAATATGGCATCTAGAATTATGTTTGACTTAGTGGATAAAGGATATGTAACTCGTTCATGGTTAGGTGTTTATATACAGGAACTTGATGATGAGACCGCTCGTGCTCTGGAACTTGACACTCGTAATGGTGCATTAATTACGGATGTTGTAGAAGGAAGTCCCGCTGAAAAATCTGGACTTCAGGAAGGAGATCTAATTATTATTTTTAATGGAGAATCAATATCTAATCCTGCAAATCTAAAAAATGTAGTTTCCTTATCATCTCCAGAAACCAAAAGCAAAGTTGAAATTATACGTGATGGAAAGAATAAAACTATTAATGTGCGATTGGAAGAACTTCCCGATGAGCCACAACAATTTGCGAAGACATCTAGAAAAGAATCAAATGAATTTGGTTTTAACGTAAAAAAACTTACGGATAATTTGCGTAAAAAGTATGGTTACAATAATGAAGATGCATTAGTGGTCACTAATATTGATCTCGATGGTGAGGCGTATCAAAAGGGAATCCGAGAAGGGGACATTATTAAACGTGTGGGTACGAAAAAAATATCGACTGTATCTCAATTTAATAAATTAATTAATGATGCCAGATCAAAGGGTGCAATACTTGTATTGGTTAAAAAACCAAATGGATCATCAAGGTTTTATACGTTAGAATTATAGATTGTAAAACAGTTTGCAATACGCCCCCTTGATTTTGGGCGTTTTTTATTTTAAATGATCCATTACAATACCCATTTAAAATAGATAATTTCCTCGTCCTGAATTGGTAATAAATCATTTTATAAATGAATATAAAAAAAGTAAATGCAAAAGTTGATTTTATCTCTAATGAGCATAAGATATTAGACTACTGGGAAAAAAATAATATTTTTGAAAAGCGTAGGACGCTAAACAAAGGGAAAAAGCGTTGGAGTTTTATAGATGGACCTATTACAGCTAATAATCCTATGGGTGTGCATCATGCATGGGGAAGAACTCTTAAAGATATTTATAATAGATTTAAAGGAATGTGTGGGTTTGATTTACGTTATCAGAATGGATTTGATTGTCAAGGATTATGGGTTGAAGTTGAGGTCGAAAAAGAATTAGGCTTTACATCCAAACGAGATATTGAAGAATTTGGTATTGAAAAATTCGTGGATTTATGTAAAGAAAGAGTAATGAAATATTCTGATATTCAAACTAGGCAATCCAAGCGTTTAGGATACTGGATGGATTGGGATAATTCATACTATACAATGTCTGATGAAAATAATTATATGATTTGGACATTTTTAAAAAAGCTATGGGTTGAAGGAAAAATATATAAAGGACATGATGTAGTTCCATGGAGTGGGAGATCTGGTACATCCTATTCTCAAATGGAAATAATTGAAGGTCGAAAACTGGTTTCCCATAAATCTGTTTTTGTTCGGTTTCCTATAGAGGATAAAGAAAATGAATATCTTTTAATATGGACTACGACACCTTGGACTTTATCTTCAAATGTAGTTGTGGGAGTCAATGTAGATTTGGATTATGTTAAGCTTAAATCGTTTGATGGCTCCATATATTATTTAGCAGAAGAAAATTTGGAGTATAAGAGATTGGATAAACAATTTAAGGAAAAAAAACAGTGGATTGATGGAGTCCCAAAACTTAAAACAATTGCTCAAATATTTAAAGAAAGGGGAGGCTATGAAATTATTGGGACTNTAAAAGGTGCAGAAATGATAGGATGGAAATATGAAAGTCCTTTTGATAAGCTAGAAGCTCAGAATGTCGCTGGAGGTTATCCATANAATAAAGAAGANTTGAANGCNAANAATGCTACAGGNATTTCTCAGCATNAGGTTATAGATCCTGGAAAAGATAGTATGGGTAACGATATTGTNNTAACTGGAGANGGAACAGGAATAGTACATATGGCTCCTGGTTGNGGTGATATTGATCATAAAATTGGTNAAAANTTAGGTCTCGTTAATATTGCACCCTTAGATNATGATGCAAAATTTATTGAAAAGTTTGGTTGGCTAACTGGAATGCNAGCCACAGATCCAGAATTATCTGAAAAAATTATTNATGATTTAAAAAAACGGGGATTTTTAATTTATTCGGAAGATTATCCTCATGTATATCCTCATTGCTGGAGATCTGGAGANGAACTTGTCTTTAGATTAGTTGATGAATGGTATATAAATATGGATTGGCGTGATAAAATTAAAAAAATCGTTAATGATATAGAATGGATTCCTTCTTGGGGGCAAGATCGTGAACATGAATGGTTGGATAATATGGGTGATTGGATGATATCCAAAAAACGGTTTTGGGGTCTTGCATTACCTATATGGTTATTTNAAGATGGTACATTTTTTGTTGTTGGATCTAGAGAAGAATTAAAAGAATTAGCCGTTGAAGGGTGGGATGATTTTGAGGGAAAATCACCTCATCGNCCATGGATTGATAAGATAAAAATTAAACATCCANAAACTGGGCTTATTGGNTCCAGGATTAAAGATGTGGGTAATCCNTGGCTTGATGCAGGAATAGTGCCGTTTTCTACACTGCAGTATAANTCAGATAAAGAATATTGGGCAAAGTGGTTTCCTGGTGATTTTGTTACAGAGTGTTTTCCTGGTCAATTTCGAAATTGGTTTTATTCTCTTCTAGCTATGTCTGCTGAGCTTGAAGGAAGAGCACCATTCAAAACCTTATTAGGTCATGGACTTGTTAAGGATGAGACAGGAAGGGAAATGCATAAATCTTGGGGTAATACAATTTGGTTTGATGATGCTGCTGAAAAGATGGGAGTAGATGTGATGCGGTGGATGTATGCTAATCAAAATGTGGAGCATAATCTTTTATTTGGATATGGTCCAGCCACTGAAGTTAGAAAAAAAATGATCACCTTCTGGAATGTGTATTCATTTTATGCAACCTATGCCAGTGTTGATGGTTTTAAGCCTAATAATCATAGTTTAATCCCAGAAAAGATGACTATTCTTGATCTTTGGATTTTAGCTAAAATCCATTTTTTAATCAAAGATGCTAGAAGTGCATTGGAAAATTTTAATGTTTCTATATTAATGAAATCATTTGATGGATTTTTGGAAGATCTTTCAAACTGGTATATTAGAAGAAATAGGAGAAGATTTTGGAAAACTGAAGATGATGAAGATAAAAATATAGCTTATACGACTCTTTATCATGTCTTAAACTATTCAATAAGAATCCTTGCTCCAGTATTACCTTTTATGACAGAAATGATTTACCAAAATCTAGTTCGTAATTCAGAAGTAAATGCGCTTGAAAGCGTCCATCATTGTGATTATCCAGAGCCAGATGATAAATGGATGAATAAGGATTTGATCCAAAAAATTGATTCCTTAAAAAAACTAATAGAGTTAGGTCGTTCAGCGAGAAACCAATCGAATTATAAAATAAGGCAACCGCTTCCTAAACTCAGTTTTGCTGTTGAAAGTAATGATATAGCTGAATTTGTATTTGAGAATCAGGATATTGTACTTGATGAATTAAATGTAAAGAATATTGAAAGAATTACAGAATCAGATAATTTAATTTCGTATCATATTAAACCTAATTTACGTACTCTTGGCACAAAATATGGGAATGGACTTTCAGAAATTCGTAGAATACTTGAAAGTGAATCTGCATCTGAGATGGTNCGAGAAATTCAATCAAATNATATATTAAAATTAAAAGGTGGTAAATATGAGATAACTAGAGATGACCTATTTATTGAAACAGTGGCAGAAAAAGGATTTGTCGCTGCTAGTGATCGAGGTATTACTGTAAGTCTATCCTTAGATCTGACTTATGAACTTTTGCAGGAGGGAATTGTACGTGATATTGTTAGAATGGTGCAAAATCTNCGAAAAGATGCTGGGTTTTCTGTTGAAGATCGGATAGAANTATCATGGGATATTGATGGTGAAATCAAAGNAGCACTAAGTAAATTTAGATCCTATTTTTGTGAAGAAACTTTAACTGTTGGTATTAGAGAAAATTTAGAGAAAATAGATTACGAAGATAAAATCAGGATTAATGAAAAAGAATTCATTATAAAACTAAAGAAGATATAGTGAGGAAATAATTAATGCGAAAAAAAACATATTCAAAAACAGATTTAAATAAGTTTAAAAAAAGTATAGAGAAAAAACTTGAAAGTATTGCAGGCGATTTAGATGATATTAAGGATCGGTTAGAAAACCCAAATAAAGGAAATGCGGGATTAGCACAAGAATCGGTTTATAGTGTCCATATGGCTGATGCTGGTACTGATTCTTATGAGCGAGAAAAAGATTTTCACTTTATGAACCGAGAATCAGAGTACTATAAGCAATTGGTATATGCTTTAGAACGAATAAAAGATGGTTCTTTTGGGGTGTGTACGATCTGTGATAAAATTATTCCTAAAGAACGAATGACTGAAGTTCCTAATGCAACTAAATGTGTTACTTGTAAAGAAAAAGAAAAATTAAATATTGCTTAATACCCCGTGTGGATTTTCTGCATAACTATTTTTGTCTTCATACTAGATCAATACACAAAGCATCTTATTCAATCTTCATTTAGTTTATATCAGTCCAAACCTATTATTGAGAACTTTTTTCATCTTACTTATGTTACGAATGAAGGAATGGCATTTGGTCTTTCAATGCCTGGTGGAAAAAAAGTTCTTTTAATAATGTCAATTTTTTTGACTATTCTCATTTTTTGGTTTTTATGGCAAGAACGTAATGGGCATATTCTTATGCGATTAGGTTTAGCCTTGATTTTAGCTGGTGCTTTTGGAAATCTATTAGACAGACTACTTTATGGCAAAGTTGTTGACTTTTTGGATTTTATGATTGGAGACTTTCATTGGTATATTTTTAATGTAGCTGATTCTTCTGTTACAATAGGAATGATCTTGTTTATGTGGCATTCNTTTTTTATACAAAATAGAATGGTGAATTCTTAATCGAAAATTTTATAAATCTTACTGTTNNTCAAGTTAATAATCCTAAAACCAGGCTTGATAAATATCTCTTTACTACAATCGATGGATTTTCTAGAACTCAAATTCAATCATGGATTAAATCAGGATCTGTTATTATCAATAATACTGTTATTCTAAAATCAAGTTACCCTTTAGATCTGAATGATAAAATCTCAATTCAAATTCCAGNTAAAATAAGAAATGAATGTGAAATAAAAGCAGAGAAAATTTATTTTGAAATAATCTACGAGGATGAATCTATTGCAGTGATTAATAAACCTGCAGGTCTTGTAGTACATCCTGGTGTAGGTAATAGNAAAGGAACATTGGCAAATGGNCTTGTATATTATTTTAATTCATTATCAGAAATAAATGGAATAACTAGGCCTGGTATTATCCATCGCTTAGATTCTGAAACATCAGGAGTAATGTTAATTGCAAAAACTAATCAAGCACATATTAATATTGCAAAACAATTTCATGATCGGACAATAAAAAAAGAATATATAGCCTTAACTTGGGGTCAATGGCCAAGCGAAAAAGGTACGATTAATAAGGCGATTAAACGCAAACNNAATGATCCGACTATATTTTCTGTTAAAGATGGAGGAAAAGCATCTATAACTCANTATCAATTGATAAAACAATTTAATCATTTAGCGCAGGTAAAATTTTNNCCNAAGACAGGTAGGACCCATCAGATTCGTGTTCATTCTTCATGGATGGGGAATCCCATTTTTGGTGATAATAAGTATGGTGGTGGTATAGCAAAANCTAAGGGNTATATTCCAGAACTTAAGCAATATTATATTCAGNCNATGAAGAATTTCAATCGACATGCATTGCATGCGGAAAAGTTAGGTTTTAAACATCCAAAAACAGGTGATTTTGTTTTTTTTCAATCTTCATTGCCTAAGGAATACATAACCTTGATGGAGTCAATAGAAAACCTAAATGATTAAAACATTACAAAATAATATTGAAGACTTTCTTGAATATATCAAATATGAGCGTNGCTATTCAANCCACACAATANTAGCATATAAAAATGATTTATGCCAATTCATNAAATTTTGTATTCAATACTCTTCAAGCTATTCAAATAAAATTTGTTCAGTAGATCGAAAAATGATTCGAGAATTTCTTTCTTACGAATATGGAAAAGGGAGATCCCCTAAAACTGTTTATAGACGTTTAGCAACTTTAAAGTCTTATTTTAAATTCTTAGCCAAAAAAGAATTGGTTGCTGATAATCCCACTTTGAATATAAAAACACCGAAGTTTTCTACTCATATCCCTTCTTTTATACCTGAAGATTCTATTAAACGTTTAATGAATTTTCCAGATACATCGACAGATATTGGGTTAAGGGATAAAGCGATACTTGAATTATTTTATGCGACAGGGATACGCTTAAGNGAATTAGTTGCATTAAANATTGGTTCTATAGATTTAGAAAGGAAATCANTCAAGGTTAAGGGTAAGGGTGGAAAAGATCGTATAGTACCATTTGGTGATAAAGCAAAATATGCAATAAAACATTATAACGATATAAAAAAAAGCTTTTTACAGGGTCAAGAAAATCCATTATTTCTTGGCCGAGGTAATAATAGAATATCAAGTCGGACAGTAGCTCGAAGAATAAAACAGTATTTAATACCAATAATTGGCAAAGATGGATCAAGCCCTCACACTTTACGGCACACGTTTGGTACACACCTATTAGATAATGACGCTGATATTCGATCTATCCAGGAATTGCTGGGGCATTCTAGCATTTCTTCGACCCAGATTTATACAAAAGTAAATCCAAAAAAAATGAAGGAAATTTATAAAAATTCACATCCACATGGTTCATAGGAAAATTAATGAATAATTTAAAAAAATTAGGTCTAAACAAATTAGGAATCACTAATATTCAAAATCTTTATCGTAATTTATCCGCAAAACAATTAGTTAGAGATATAATTAATAATAACGAAGGAATTTTGGGAATGAAGGGAGTTGCTATGGTGGATACAGGAGTTTATACTGGTAGATCTCCAAATGACAGATATATTGTTTCAGAACCTAGTTCAGAAGAAAAAATATGGTGGGGTCCTGTTAACCAAAAAATCACTGAAAGCATTTTTAATACACTATATGAAAAAGTCATATCCCATTACAATAATTCAATTAATAAAAAAACATATTTATTTGACGGGTTCGCAGGTGCTGATCCAAAATATTCTCTTAGTGTGAGAATTATTGCNAGAAAGGCATGGCAAGCACTTTTTGNGCATAATATGTTTATCCTGCCAAATAATGATGAACTAGTGAATTTTAATCCTGGTTTTACAATTATAAATGCATCAGAAGTAACCAATAATGATTTCAAAAAATTTGGTATGAATTCAAATACCTTCATTATATTTCATCTTGAAAGAAAAATTGCGATTATTGGTGGAACGGAATACGCTGGGGAAATGAAAAAAGGTATTTTTTCAGTTTTAAATTATTTATTGCCGCAAAAAAATGTCTTATCAATGCATTGTGCTGCAAATACTGATATAAATGGTGAAAATCCAGTAATATTTTTTGGACTTTCAGGTACAGGTAAAACTACTCTAAGTACGGATTCGATCCGTCCTTTGATTGGTGATGACGAACATGGTTGGTCAGAAAAAGGAATTTTTAATTTTGAAGGTGGATGTTACGCAAAAGTTATTAATCTGAATCGTGAAAACGAGCCAGAAATATTTAATGCAATTCGTGAGGGCGCTTTAATCGAAAATGTAGTTTATGATCCATTAACTAAAGAGATTGATTTTTCTGATGCATCAAAAACAGAAAATACACGGGTGTCCTATTCACTTGATCATATTAATAATTCTCTTTTTTGTTCAAAAGGATCAAGTCTTGCAGGACATCCTAGAAAAATTATTTTCTTAACNTGTGATGCCTATGGGATTCTTCCTCCTGTAGCAAAATTAACTCGACAGCAGGCATTGTACCATTTCATTAGTGGATATACTGCAAAGATAGCAGGAACTGAGCGAGGTATCACCGAACCAATTGCAACTTTTTCACCTTGTTTCGGCGGACCATTTTTAATACTTCATCCAATGAAATATGCAGATTTATTAAAGAAAAAGATGATTGAACATAATGCCACTGTTTATTTAGTCAATACTGGATGGATAGGAANTAGTGCTAGCTCNGGAGNAAAAAGAGTTAGTATANNAANAACTCGTAAGATTATTCATTCAATTNTNGATGGGGAAATAGAAAATAGTCAATTTGATACTACCTTTTANTTTAATCTATCAATCCCAAAATCATTGGGTAATATTNACAAAAATATTTTAAATCCAATTGATTCTTGGGCTAATAAAAGTGATTATCATTTAACTGCTAAAATTCTTGTTAAAAAGTTTAAGGAAAATTATAGAAAATATGATTTAGGAAATATCGATATTCTTAAAGGAGGTCCAGAGTCTATATAATAGAAAATTAAAAAAATATTTATACATCTGGTGTTATATCACAAGAATTAAGTGTAAATATTATTTTTGAAAAATTAGATAAAATATTATTATATTCACCTGTCGTGATTTGTACCCTATTGCCGCGACAATAAATAACGGTGCTAAAAAGGATTAAAACCCTGGNTAGTGCGGGGTTTTTTTATTTTGAATCAGTTTAAAGACATATTTGAAGANCGTATATTGATCCTTGATGGTGCTATGGGTACTATGATTCAGGACTATCAACTAGATGAAAAAGATTTTTGCGGCAAACGTTTTGATAATCATCCCAATGATCAAAAAGGAAATAATGAACTACTATGTTTGACAAAACCTGATTTAATTCAGGAAATCCACAGAGCCTACTTTGACTCTGGTGCTGATATTATTGCCACAAATACTTTTAGTGCAAACTCAATTTCACAAAATGACTATGGTATGGGAGAACTGGCTTATGAATTGAATTTAGAAGCAGCAAAAATTGCTAAATCTGTAGCAATTGAGTATATGGATAAACCTCGATTTGTTGCTGGAGCGTTAGGNCCNACAAACCAAACGTTNTCTTTAAGTCCNGATGTAAATAATCCTGGTTTCAGNAATATTGGTTTTGATCAATTAAAAAATGCGTATCGGGAGCAGTCAATGGGGTTGCTAGATGGTCAAATCGATATTTTTTTAATTGAAACTGTTTTTGATACTCTTAACTGCAAAGCGGCCCTTTATGCTATTCAAGAATTGCTAGAGGAAAGAGATCTAGATATTCCAATTTTTGTATCTGGAACAATTACTGATGCCAGTGGTCGAACCCTTTCGGGACAGACTATAGAAGCATTTTGGTACTCAATCCGTCATGGAGGTCTTGCAGCAGTTGGTCTTAATTGTGCATTAGGGGTTGAACAGATTCGACCGTGGATAGATGAACTAAGCGGTGTCGCTGAATTATATACCTTTATTTACCCGAATGCTGGTCTACCTGATGAGTTCGGTAGATATAATGATACTCCAGAGTTTATGGCAGCAACAATAAAAGAATTTGCAGAAAATGGTCTGGTCAATATGGTAGGTGGGTGTTGTGGAACTAAACCAAATCATATACAAGCAATCAGTGAGGCAGTAGAAGGAATAAAACCTCGCTTAATTCCTAAAATCAATCAGTATACTAGACTCAGTGGATTGGAACCAGTCACTTTACGTCCAGATAGTAATTTTATTAATATCGGAGAGAGAACCAATGTTACTGGTTCTTCAAAATTTAAACGTTTGATTCAAGAAGATAATTATGAGGCTGCATTAAATATAGCTGCAGAACAAATAGAAAATGGTGCTCAAATTATTGACGTTAATATGGATGAAGGATTGATGGACAGTGAAAAAGCTATGCAGATATTTCTTCGTCTTATTGCTTCTGAACCGAATATTTCAAAGGTTCCTATAATGATAGATTCTTCTAGGTGGAATGTNNTGGAGACTGGTTTAAAAAATTTGCAAGGAAANGGNNTAGTTAATTCCATATCTTTGAAAGAAGGGGAAGAAGAATTTATGCGTCAAGCNGGAATTATTCTAAAATATGGTGCAGCAGTTATNGTTATGGCTTTTGATGAGCAAGGCCAAGCAGATACATATCATCGTAAAGTTAATATATGTAAAAGAGCATATGANATATTGGTAAAGAAAGTTGGATTTATGCCTGAAGATATAATTTTTGACCCAAATATTTTTGCAATAGCTACAGGGTTAAGCGAACATAATAATTATGCAATAGCATTTATTAAAGCAGCAGAATCTATTAAAGAAGAGCTCCCTGGAGTCCACATTTGCGGTGGTGTAAGCAACTTATCATTTTCTTTCCGTGGTAATGAACATATCCGTCAAGCAATAAATTCTGCATTTCTATTTCATGCATCTCAAGCTGGTATGGATATGGGTATTGTTAACGCAACTCAATTAATAGTTTATGATGAAATAGAACCTGTTTTAAAAGAAAGAGTTGAAGATATTATATTTAATCGTAGATCGGATGCCACTGAAAGATTGATTGAAATTGCAGATCAGTATAAGGATAANCATATCACAAAAAAAANGGATGNGTCTTGGAGAAAAAATGATGTTGAAGAGCGATTAATATATGCACTAATAGATGGAATTGTTGAATTTGTGGTAGAAGATACTGAACAAGCTCGTAAGAAATATAATAATGCTATTGAAATTATTGAAGGTCCTTTGATGGATGGGATGAGTAAAGTAGGAGATTTGTTTGGTAAAGGAAAAATGTTTCTTCCACAAGTGGTAAAATCTGCTAGAGTGATGAAAAAGGCTGTTGAGTATCTTTATCCATTTATTGAAGAAGAAAAGGAAAATTTATTAATAAAAGAAAATGATAATAAAAAAATTCTTTTGGCTACAGTTAAAGGAGATGTACACGACATTGGTAAGAATATTGTTTCTGTAGTACTTGGATGTAATGGATATGATATTATTGATTTAGGTGTTATGGTCCCTGCTAATGAGATTCTTTTGAAAGCAAAGAAAGAAAAAGTTGATATCATTGGGCTTTCAGGTTTGATTACTCCATCATTAGATGAAATGGTACATATCGCTTGCGAGATGGAGCGATTGAAATTTAAAATACCTTTATTAATAGGTGGCGCTACCACCAGTCGAAGACATACTGCTATTAAGATTGAAAAAAACTATTCAGGACCCACGATTCATGTTCAGGATGCGTCGCGTGCTGTATCGGTTGTAGGAGAACTACTAAATACAGATAAAAAAGATGCTTATGTGTCCAAAATTCGACTAGAATTTTCACAAATACGTAAAGAAAAAGGTATATTTAAAAAACAAAAACTACTTGATTTGAAAACTGCTCGTAAACGAAAACCTAAAATTGATTGGGCACATTATAAAAGACCTAGCCCGATAAAAAGTCAAGTCCAGGTTTTTAATAATTACCCAATATATGAATTAGTAGATTATATTGATTGGTCGCCATTTTTTCATGCATGGGAATTAAAAGGTGTTTTCCCAAAAATATTACAAGATAAAAAGTTTGGTAGAGAAGCTGAGAGATTATATATAGATGGAAAGGATATATTAAAAGATATTATATCCAATAAATCACTAACTGCAAAGGGAGTAATAGGTTTATTCCCAGCTTATGCCGAAAATGAAATAGTGCACATTGAAGACACTAAGTTTCATTTTCCTCGACAATTAATTGATAAAGGTGTAAATAAGTTTAATTATAGTCTTGCAGATTTTATTGCTCCAAATAATGATTATATGGGTATGTTTGCGCTTACTGCAGGTCATGGACTCGAAAAAATTGTTAGATATTTTGAAAAAAACAATGATGATTATAATGCAATTATGGCTAAGATTATTTCAGATCGGTTGGTTGAAGCATTTGCAGAAAGAATGCATGAAAGAGTCCGAAAAGAATTTTGGGGATATGATACGAATGAAAATTTGAATATTGAAAGCTTAATTAAAGAAGAATATCAGGGTATACGTCCAGCACCTGGCTATCCTGCATGTCCTAGCCATTTAGAAAAGGATAAAATATGGACATTGTTGGATGTTGAAAACAACGCTGGTATTCATCTTACTGAAACTAGATCAATGTATCCAGGATCTTCTATTTGCGGATGGTATTTTTCTCATCCAAAATCAAAATATTTTTCAGTGAAACGTAATATGATATAATATTCTATTTATCAATAAATAAAATTCGGGTTAAAAAAAATTATGAGAATAAGAGATAAAATAAAGCGGCCACGCCGTCCTGTAGTATTTTACGAGATTTTGCCACCCCGTGAGAAAGATGGAACATTAAACTCTTATGCAGAAACAATAAGTTCTCTTCTATCACAGACGCACATAGATGCCATAAATATTCCAGAAGTAAGAGAAGAAGAAGGATTTGGGAAAAAGCCAGTTAAAAGTCTAACCCGTGCAGAACCACGTGAGTTTGGCCAATTATTACAGGATATTGTTGGTGTGGAAGCTGTAGTGAATAGAGTGATTGTTCATCAGATTTTAGAAGAAGAACTGAACTGGGTAGATGAAACAAATAACAAATATGAAATTGAAAATCTCATTATAGTTGGAGGTGAATCTCATAAAATAAATTATCCTGGTCCGACTGTTAACGAAGCTCTAAATTCAATAACAAGCCCGAACAATTCTAGAATAGAGGATATTCTTTGTGGTGGTATATCTATACCTAGCCGTAATGCGGAATCAAAAAATCTAATAAAGAAAATTGATAATGGTGCAGAATTTTTTACTACCCAAGTACTGTATGATTCAGAAAAAATTATGAAAATGATTAGCCATTATCAAGATCGTTGTAGAAAGCTCAATACTTTTCCTAGAAGACTTCTTCTTAGCTTTGCTCCAGTTTCTTCCCAAAAGAATATTGATTTTCTAAAATGGCTGGGTGTAGAAATACCTGAGGATACTGAAAAATATTTAAATGGTAGGCCTGGTTCTATGATCGATCGTTCATTAGATGTTGCAATTGAAATATTGAATAATACACTATCCCATATTATTAAAAATAAGCTTGTAGTACCAATTGGATTGAATGTAGAACATATTATGAGTTATAATTTTCAATCATCTGTAGAAATGTTGCAGGAATTGGCTCGTATTTATCGAGAATTTTGTATCAAAGCTGATTTTTATGTTTAGAACATTTCATTATTTTTATTATCTTCGCGCCGAATTTTTTATAATTATTTTCTTTTAACTAAAATAATGTTATAGGATCTTATAATGTCACATTTTTTATTTACATCTGAATCAGTCACTGAGGGGCATCCTGATAAGGCCTGTGATGCTATTTCGGATGCTGTTCTGGATGAATTTCTTAAACAAGATACGGAATCTCGCGTAGCATGCGAAGCTCTTGCAACTACTGGATTGGTTGTTGTATCGGGAGAGGTGCGATCAATAGGAACAATTGATACGAACCGCTTGGTAAAAAAAACACTTACTGAGATTGGTTATAATAATGAAAATAGTGGGATAAATATTGATGATTTAAAAATTATTTCAAAATTAGATGAACAAAGTCCTGAAATTGCCCAAGGAGTCGATTCTGGAAATATTACCGAACAAGGTGCTGGTGACCAGGGAATGATGTTTGGGTTTGCTTGTCAGGAGACTCCCGAGCTTATGCCTCTTCCTATACAAATTGCTCAAAGATTAACAGAACGTCTATCTATTTTACGTAAGGATGAAACTTTGCCTTGGCTGCGTCCCGATGGAAAATCCCAAGTATCAGTTGAATATAAAAAACATACACCAATAAACATAAAAAAGGTTGTGATAGCTACTCAACATGATGATTTACTTGATGAGTATTCCACGGAAGAAAAAGAGCTTAACTTTGTAAGAAATGAAATTATCCAACATATAATTAGGCCTGTATTGGACACTTATGAAGTACCTTTTGAAAATGATTTTATTGTAAATGGTACTGGAAGATTTGTTTATGGTGGACCTGCTGCAGACACTGGTTTGACTGGTCGAAAAATAATTGTAGATACGTACGGAGGATATGCCCCTCATGGAGGTGGTGCCTTTTCAGGGAAAGATCCTTCAAAAGTAGACCGTAGTGCTGCATATATGGCCCGTTATATAGCTAAAAATATTGTAAAAGCTAATTTAGCAGAAAGGTGTGAAGTGCAATTGTCTTATAGTATTGGTATTCCTGAGCCAACTTCGTTCTATGTGAAATCATTTGGCACAGGGAAACTTGATGATAATTCACTAACTAAAATAACAAGAGATGTTTTTCCTATGCGTCCAGGAGAAATTGTTGCTCATTTAGACTTAAAAAAACCAAGGTATAGACAAACGGCTGCCTACGGACATTTTGGTCGAGAATTGGAACAGTTTACGTGGGAAAAAACAGATATGGCTGAATTGTTATGCTCAAAAATATAAAGGGGGGGGATTATGTCTATTTTAGCAACTGGTACTATCGTTGAATCAATACCTTATAAAATTAAAGATATTGGCCTTGCAGTAGCTGGTAGAAAAGCTATTCATATTGCAGAAAAGGAAATGCCTGGACTTATGGCAACGCGCAAAAAATATGGATCTAAACAACCGCTTGCTGGTAAAAAGATTACTGGGTCTTTGCATATGACTGTGGAAACTGCTGTTCTTATTGAAACCCTTGCTGAATTGGGAGCAGATATTCGCTGGGCTAGTTGTAATATTTTTTCGACACAAGACCACGCAGCAGCATTAATAGCTAAAAACGGAATACCTGTTTATGCCTGGAAGGGTGAAACATTGGAAGAATACTGGTGGTGTACTTTGCAAGCTCTTACCTTCCCAGATAGTTCAGGTCCAGATCTTATTGTAGATGATGGAGGTGATGCAACTTTACTGATTCACAAAGGTTATGAACTAGAAGAATACTTTGCTAAACATAAGGAAATTCCTGAAATAAATACAAATATCGAAGAAGAGCGGATTATTGAAGAATTGCTTCGTGATGTATTAAATAAGAACCCAAATCATTGGCATGGAGTTGTAAATAATATAATTGGTGTTTCTGAGGAAACTACTACAGGAGTTCACCGTTTAAACCAGATGGCAAAAGAAGGACATCTATTATTTCCAGCATATAATGTTAACGATTCTGTTACCAAATCTAAATTTGATAATATCTACGGTTGCCGTGAATCCTTGGCAGATGGTCTTAAGCGATCTTTAGATGTGATGGTTGCCGGGAAAACCGTTGTTATCTTTGGTTATGGGGATGTTGGGCGAGGTTGCGCACAATCTATGCGTGGATATGGTGCTCGAGTTATTATAACGGAAATCGACCCCATTTGTGCATTGCAAGCCGCTATGGAAGGATTTGAAGTTACCACTATTGAGGATACACTATCAGATGCACATATATTTGTAACAGCTACTGGAAATAAAGATGTAATAACCAAAGACCATATGGCTGGTATGAAGGATCAGGCTATAGTATGTAACATAGGTCATTTTGATAATGAGATCCAGATTAATCATCTCAATCAAGACTCTAATATAGATAGAGAAGAAATCAAGCCGCAGGTTGACCGGTACACATTTTCTGATGGGCGTCAAATTTTTGTACTTGCTGAAGGAAGATTAGTAAATCTTGGTTGTGCAACTGGTCATCCAAGCTTTGTTATGTCAAATTCATTCACTAATCAAGTTCTTGCTCAAATTGCCTTAGCGTCTGATACCCCAAAAATAGGTGTTTATATTCTTCCAAAGGAATTAGATGAAGAAGTAGCGAGACTTCATTTGGACCATTTAGGGGTTAATTTAACCAGGCTTACAGATGAGCAAGCTGACTATATTGGGGTATCTAAAGATGGCCCATATAAACCAGATCACTACAGATATTGATCTAAGTTCAATAATATCAATAATAAACCCTGCAATAATTTGCGGGGTTTTTTCTTTTGGCAAGTCTCATAATAATTCTCCAAATTTGAGTGCGGAAGTCCTATACATTTGGCAACAATTTGAAGGTAAATCTGAGACAAGTCGCCCGTAAGTATATTACGGGAATTCTACGTACTCCTCTGGTCATTGTTTTAATGGCAACGGTGGCGTGCGACTTTGATATGCCCGAAAAATTTGAGATGCCAGTGTGGTATCTAGATTTAAAAATTCCTTTGGTTAGTAGCAAATATGAAATGACGGATATTTCTAATCCTGATGTTGGAATTTTTCCTACTCCTGATTCAATGGGTTTTCAAATTGTTCAGGGTGGAGAAATGGATCCCCAAGTTTTACCAAATCTTCCAACACTACCAATGAATGTTGATGCTGTGATTGCAACGGGAGATTTACCTGGAATACCGCCTGCTGATATAATTATTCCTTTTCCGACAGTAGGCCAGAAGATTCCTCTTACTGATCCTAGCGCAGTTTATCCGACGTCAACCTTTGGTCAAGTATTTCAATTTCCAACAACTGATACGGTTGTAATGAATGCTAGTGATTATGAACAATTAATTATTTCACCGTTCAATACAGTAATGCAAGGACTTTTAAGTATACTCAACTTTCAGCTCCCAATACCCTTCAATGCCATAGATCTTTCATTCACTCCAATGATATCTAGTATAGATACTCTGATTATGGGAGAAGGGAGCAAATATATTTCCTATTTTGAAAATAATAGTGCAACAGAACTTATACAGGTCTACTCAAATATTGTTACTGGGACTACTGATATTACCGATACTTTAGCAAACCATAATAAACAACCTATTTTAACATATGGACAGTCTTATGCTGATACAACCGACCTATCTGCTAAGGGACTCTGTCCAGTTATGAATGTTTCGTCGAGTTTACAATTAGCTTCACCAACATCTGAATTTGTTGTTATTCCTCCATCCGAAGAATTATATGTTGATTTCTCTGTTCAATTAGTGATTGCAGGGTTTGATAGTATTGATATAACTACAAGTAATTATTCTCTTTCCGATATAGTTACACTTCCTAGTCTTGATTTTCCTGAAATGGATATGTCTGAATCAGGAATTAGTAAGATGGAAATTTTTCGTTGTGTTTTAAGGGAAATCGGTGCTTTATACAATGAAAATAGAGTTCATATCACTGGCTTGGAGAGTACACTTCCTTTTGATTTAAAATTTCTAATGAATTTTAAAAATTTCTCTCCTATTGATGGAAGAGACTCAGTAAAAATTGATACAGTTTTAAAAAAAGGTTCTCCTGTAGATAAGACATTTGATATGAGGGGATATTCTATCGCTGCTCCAGGATATCCAAATACAAATTCCCCACTAAATAGCTTTGATTTAGATTTTGATCTTGGTTTCGTAGAACAAAAATCAACTATTCCGCTTGATGGATCTTCATTTGGTGGTTTTAACATGAGAATGCAAATGGAACTACTTTCATTTTCTGTTTTAGAAGCAGATTTGTTTATGTTACTACCGACTGACTCAACAGTTCAAGAATTCCCACCAGGATTTACAGGAGCAATTCCTACAGAAGCACTTTTTGAAATAACTATGAAGAGTCAAATACCTTTACCTATACGCATGAAATTAGATTTTACTGGATATAATTCGATGGGTGAAGCGACATATGTATCCATTAATGTTGATACCCTAGCACGTATAGCTGATGATGCAATGCCCTGGGATACTGCTTTGACAATAATAGGTTTGGATAAAAATGGAACGCGTATAACAATTTATGATAGCGTTGATGATACTTTGCCGTCATATGATGTATTAACTCCTCCTTGTGATACCTGTGAATCTATTATTGGGTTATTGGGGTCTAACCCTGTACAGATGATTATTGATCCCGAAGTAAAGGTTGAAGGAAGGGGTGCATTGGTTGAAGGAAAGGCTATACAAGGTGGTTTTGTTGTTACTATACCTTTTGCATTGCAGCTTGAACCAATGACATTTATGGGAAGTAAAGGTTCTGAAATCGATTTTGGTGAGTATGATACTCGATATAAAATTAGAAATTCTCTTATTCATTCTGATATGGTAACCAATATCACTAATTCATTTCCTTTTGGAGCAGAATTATCTGTACTAATGAGCAATCTGGAAACTTTTCCAGTAGGTAGAACACCAGAACTTCTGAAAAATTATGTTGATACACTCTCTACACTAGGATTGGCAGATTCTACGATTGATAGTATATATATTATATACAGATGCTCAAATTTAAGCCCAGACAGTAGTGGGATTTATATATACAACGTTATGTCTGATTATTCAGAATGTATTGATCGTCTTCCCTACATAGTAAAAACAAATGGTTCAGGAACAGATACAGTAATTGCTTTTGTAGATACTTTATTTCAGTTTCTTCTTCCATCTCCAGAAGAACTTTATGGTGCAAATGATACACTTGGTTATCCAGAAGGTATGGTTGCGGTACCAGGTAGTGGTACCTACTTCAGTACGATTGATACAAATAAGATATTCTTAATGACAAAATATGGTAGTATCCCTTATGCTATGCCGCGTTTTCATATTCCGGGTACAAAAGGTAAAGGAGTGTTTTTATCAAAAGAAGATTATCTTGAGATTAACTCATTTATTACTTTTCGTTTGGGTAGTGGTGGAATTTCTGGTTTATCTGGAGATGAATTAATTATTACCTATCCAAATGGCGGTGAAACGTTTAATAATGGAGAGCCTAATAATATTAAATGGCAATCTTTTGGGAAAGGTGTCCAAAAAGTAGATTTACATTATGCAAATGGAGAATCCGATCCCGATAGTATTGATATTAATATTGAAAGTGACTGGACATCGATTGCTTCTGGTATAAATAATATCAGTGGAGAAAATATATATACTTGGACTCCAAGTGGATTAGCAGAGACTGATTCTTTGCGAATAAGAATTATTTCAACCGATGGTAAGGCTAGAGATATAAATGGATGGTATGTTAAAATCCGTAACTCGGCCAGAATTCAGCTTCCTAAATTTAGAATTACTGAATCGAGAATAGTTAAACGATGAAAAAAATCCTTTTCTTATCTCTGGTTTTTTGTATTCTTTTTTCTCAAACGAAGAGGGATCCTCGCGTAGTAGGATTAGCTGGATCTTATACTACAATCGCTGATGGTATTTTTTCTATTGGATATAATCCAGGACTAATTGGTCTTCAGCAAGACCGACCATTCATGCTACAGATTGGACAATTAGACTATGGGATTTTAGGCAATTTTTTTTCTATACAAAATATTGCTCAGTATAGCGGAGATACTTTAGATACTAAAGAAAAAGATCAGATTTTTAGACAACTTAGAGATGCTGATGGAATGGCATTTTTTACAGATCTACATTTTCCCACTCCGATTTTAAACATTTCTAAAGGTAATTTGGCTTTCACTACGAATAACATTTTTTTATCAAATACCCGATTGCCCATAGGTCTACTCGAATTTCTTTTTTATGGGAATGCTGGAAAGACTAATCTGGATATGGAATTAAATCGTGAGACACTTGGCTTAACAGAAATTGGTGTTACATTTGGGATGCCTTTTGAATCATTCTCTTTGGGCTTCACATTTAAATATCTGCAAGGACTTTTTTACTTAGGTATAGATGAAAAAGCGAGTAAAGCGAATTTGGAGACAACAGATATAGGTATTATTGGGACTGGATCTTATATTATACGTCAAGGTCTTGGAGGCAGAGGGTTTGCTATGGATTTAGGTATAGTCTCCAGAGAAAAAAATGGTTGGTCAGTTGGATCTTCTCTTATTAATAGTTTTGGCAGTATCGCATGGAATAAAAGTATTAGTGATCCAGGTAATGGATTTGGATTTTATCCATTTCAATGGGGTGATGATCAATTAAATCCTGGAGAATCAATTTTGGTTACTTATAGTATTGATACACTTAGGATCGATAGATTAAGCCAAGATTCTTTATTTAAGAATGATACTAAGTTTTTTCCAGACACATCAGAGTTTACAACGCCTTATCCAGCTCTTTTTCGTTTTGGTGTATCAAAAAAACTAGAAACAATATTGATTGCGTCTGATTTTGTAACTGGATTCCAGAATGCATATTATGCCCGTGCCAATTGGAAATGGTCGATTGGGGTGGAATGGTCAAAAATGCCCAATCTACCAATGAGAATTGGCTATGCATGGGCTGGAGGTGACTTAAGTGAGTTAGGATTGGGGTTTGGTTATCATAAGGGCCCAATAATTTTTGATCTCGGTTTTGCATTTCGCAATGGTATGTGGCTTCATACCATGAAAGGATTTAATTTTTCAATAGGACTTACAATAACGAGTCCAAAAAGCAGAAAATCTGTACCATCTAACGTAACCGATGAAGAAAAAGAGAAAGGTTTTCTTGGAAGATTATTTGATAAAATTAGTTTTACTAAATAATAAAGTTGTTATTCGAAGTTAATTTTTTCTATTAAAAAATGGTTTATGTTTTTGCACGCCACAATAAAATTGCACCACCCAGAAAAAATATAATATTCCCCAACCATGCTGAATAAATAGGCTCCAAAACGCCTTTAAAACCTAATGATTGACCAAATTTGATAAACGCGTAATAACCAAATATAACAAATACGCTAAGACCAGCACCAAAGGAAAGACTGTTTTTTTCCTTAATAATAACCAATGGGATACCGCAGAGTACAACAATTAGATTAGTAAAAATGAAAGAAATTTTTAAATAACGTGTGACCTCCCAGCGGACGGTATCGACTCCATTACTTTTGAGTTCTTTTATGCGTGAAGTAAGTTTGAAATAATCAAGTTCATCTGGTTTTCTAGCTTGTTGTTGAATTTCAGTAGGAGTAAATCCTAGAGAAACTAAAGTATCCTTATCAGACAGTGAAACTTCTTTTTCAATTCCTAAATCATTAAAGTATCTTATAGAATAATTAGATACAATCCATTTATTTGATTTTTGGTGCCAGTCAATTTTTTTGGCATCTATCCTTTTTTGAAGAGTTGTAACGTCTAGGTCTACCCAGGTCAACCCATAACCAGTTTTGTTTTTTATTGAATATTTATTAAGCAAAATATGAGTAGTTATATTTTTTTGTAGAAAGACATCTTTTAAGGTGTTCTTGAGTTTGTGACGAGATTTTCTCTTAACAAAATCACGATCAATCTCAAATCGTTTTTCGTTCCCGTAGGATACTAGTTTATTATCAAGGATAAATGAAAATATGCTAATTATCATTCCAAGCGAAAGTAGAGGATAAGCAATTCTATTAATGCTAACTCCTGATGCTTTTAAAGCTGTCCATTCATTTCGTTTAACTATGTTGCCAAGACTAAATACGGTAGAGATGAGTGTAGACATTGGGAGTCCTATACTTACAAACCATGGTAATGTATACAGATAATAGCTAAAAACGATTTGAGTAGGAACTTTATTATCAATAAATCGATCTAGATTTTCAATTAAGTCAACAATAATGAATAATGATACAAATCCAAATATAGAAAAACCTAAGATGGTTAGAAATTCTCGGGCAAGATATTGGTCTAATCTAGTCATGCTCTAAGTAGTAAATTTTATTTCCTACATAATTATGTAAAATAAAACGATCAAGAATAATTCCCAATCCAAAAAGATGGTTTAACAGTTTACATTCTATAGGCAGTGATTTAAGTTTAGATTAATGAAATTGATTTATTCAAACAAAGTCCTAGTTCTCTTATTCTTTTTTTTTGCGGGATTACTTTTTGCTTCTGATTCAATAAATAATTCTTTGGGAACAATACAATATTCTTTTACATCTTTATTTCCGCCATTAATTGCAATAATTCTTGCTCTTATTACTCATGAAGCTCATTTGGCTTTATTCATTGGAGTATGGCTTGGTTCAGCGATGGTTGTTAAAAACCCTGTTTTAGGTCTTACCCATGCTTTAGATACCTATATTGTAGAATCTATCACCGATCATGGGCATGCCTCTATTTTGATATTTACTATGGCTTTTGGTGGTCTAATTGGCGTTATTTCAGCTAATGGAGGTATGGCAGGTGCAGTTCAAGCAGCCGCTAGATATGCTACTTCTAATAGACGAAGCCAATTAGCAACATCATTTATGGGATTTGTAATTTTTTTTGATGATTACGCGAATACACTTTTAGTTGGGAATATGATGAGACCATTTACAGATAGAGTAAAAATATCAAGGGAAAAACTTTCATATCTAGTTGATTCTACTGCTGCACCTGTAGCTAGTCTGGCTATTATTAGCAGCTGGTCTGTTTTTCAGATGAGTTTATTAGAATCACCTTTTGAACAGTTTGGGATATCAATTAGTCCTTATTTTATTTTTATAAAAAGTATTCCTTTTTCATTTTATTGTATACTTACTTTAGTGTTTATAGCGATTAATATATTACTAAAAAGGGAATACGGACCTATGCTTGAAGCGGAAAAAAGGGCAGTTCTTACAGGAAAAGTACTTGGCGATAACGCAAAACCATTATCGGATGCTAGTTTAATTCAAAAAGGAGAATCAACTCCATCCCATTGGCTTAATGCATTTATACCTATAAGTGTTGTATTAGCTGTTACAATTGGAGGTCTTTTTATTACTGGAATAAAAAATATTAATATGGATTATCCTACTATTCGTGATATTATTGGTGCATCGGATCCATATGCCAGCTTGATCTGGGGTTCTTGTTTTTCAAGTATTACCGCTATTGCTATATCAGTTTTTAGAGGATTACTTAGTTTAGAAAAAGCACTGGAATCATGGATAAATGGAGTAAGATCGATGATTATGGCATCTATTATCCTTGTTTTAGCATGGACTATAGGATCAGTATGTAAAGACCTTAAAACTGCAGAGTATTTGGTAAGTGTTTCTTCTAATGTTTTGACTCCAAATATGTTACCCTTCATTACATTTATTACCGCCGCGGCAATTAGTTTTTCAACGGGGTCATCTTGGGCTACGATGTCAATTTTGGTCCCGGTCGTTGTGCCAATGTCACTTCACTTAATGAACATGGATCCAAATATTGTAGTTGAATCACCAATTTTTCTAGCTACCTTTTCTTCTGTACTATCGGGATCTGTTTTTGGTGATCATTGCTCACCAATATCTGACACAACGATTCTTTCATCAACTGCATCAGCTTCTGATCATGTTGATCATGTGAAGACACAAATGCCTTATGCTGTAACTGTAGGTATTTTGGCTATGACGCTGGGTTGCCTTGGTGTGGGTTTTGGATTATCTGTATCAGTTATATTATTTACAGGAAGTGCAATTTTATACTTTATTATTCGTTATATAGGCCAGCATGTATGATTATTATATAAAAACATGATGCAACTTGACTATTTTATATCGGCCTTTGCAAATCTAATGTGGGGTCCTTTTTTGTTGGTTTTACTTGTAGGAGGCGGACTGTATTTTACAGTTTATTGCAGATTTACACCGTTTCGTTATTTCGGCCATGGATTAGATATATTATTAGGGAAATATGATCGTGAAGATGATCCTGGTGATATAAATCATTTTCAAGCTTTATCCAGTGCATTAGCAGGTACAGTTGGAATGGGTAATATTAGTGGAGTTGCGGTCGCAATTCATACAGGAGGACCTGGCGCATTATTCTGGATGTGGATTAGTGCATTGATGGGCATGTCTACTAAATTTTTTACCTGTACCTTAGCAATCCTTTATAGAGGTAAAGATGATAAAGGTAATTTACAGGGTGGACCTATGTATGTAATCTGTGAAGGTCTTGGAGAAAGATTTAAATCACTTGCTATACTATTTAGTGCTGCTGGCGTGATTGGTTGTTTACCCATGTTTCAAGCTAATCAGCTCACACAGTTCACGCGAGAATCAATATTGATACCTATTGGTTTGTTTCCCGAAAAAATAATATATGGTAATCTGTTAATAGGTTTTATTATTTCTATTCTCGTTTCGATGGTGATATTAGGTGGTATAAAACGTATAGGCCTTATTGCAGGTAAATTGGTTCCTCTCATGGTATCTTTATACTTAATCGCTGGTATGGTAATTATTATAATAAATATTGCTGAATTACCATCAGTTATTTCATTGATATTTCATGATGCATTTACAGGTGAGGCTGTTATGGGAGGAGTTGTAGGTGAAGTAATTCGTCAAGGTATAAGAAGAGCCGTCTTTTCAAATGAAGCAGGTCTGGGTACAGAAGTTTTGGCACATGGAGCAGCAAAAACAAATGAACCTGTTAGGGAAGGTTTGGTAGCGATGATTGGACCATTTATTGATACGATATTGGTTTGTTCAATTACCGCATATATCATACTTATTTCTGGTGTGTGGACATCAAATGTCAATGGTGTATCAATGACTGCACAGGCTTTCTCGCAAGAATTAGGTATCGCAGGTACAGCTGTCTTATCTATATGCGTTATAACTTTTAGTTTAACCACTATGTTCGGTCAATCCTATTATGGAGCAAAATGCACTGGTTTTTTATTTGGATCTAAATGTATAATGTATTACAACTATTTTTACATATTTTCTATTATAATTGGTGCTACTGTATCTATATCATTTGTAATTAATTTGATTGATGGCATGTATGCAGTGATGGCGATACCTACAATGTTATCGGCTATTCTTTTATCTCCGAAAGTGGTAAATGAAGCCAAACGCTATTTTTCTACTTTAGACCTTTCCACTAAGTAATAACCAGCCATCTTGTTTTACTATTTGATCGAATGTTAACCAATCTGAAAATGCTTCATGTATATATATTGCCTGTTCTGGTAATATTCCCGAAAGAACAAGTCGCTGGGATACAGTTTTACGCAATATTGGCTCAATTTCAACTAATACATTAGAAAGAATATTTGCTATAACAATATTATAGCGATGATTTACCTGAAAATTTTTTGATTGAAGCAAGTCTAAATCTAAATTATTTAATTTTGCATTATGCCTAGCATTTTCAAGTGCTTGATTATCACAATCAA
Source organism: Fidelibacterota bacterium (assembly GCA_002718285.1). Next base: position 100,617 of record PBAR01000005.1, on the reverse strand, counting down.
TGCCAGTTATTCTTTTTGCACCAAAAAAAGCTCCTGCTATAGATAGTATCCCAGAACCACAACCATAATCAAGTAAAGATTTCCCAATTCGTAAATTTTTTTCCAGCCAATTTAGACAAAGTTTAGTTGTTGGATGGGTTCCAGTGCCAAATCCCGATCCAGGATCAATAACGATGGTTGTACCATTAAACTTTCCCCTCCTATCCCATGGTGGTACAACACGAAGCGTATCTGAAATTATTATTTCCTGGAAATGCGATCTACTTTGAGAAACCCAATCCTGATCTTCAAAAATTTCTTCTGAATATTGAGGTGTTTCATTCAAATTTAAGAGTAATTTTATATTATATAGTAATTCATTTGTATCTTTCCTAGCATCAGCTAGAATAATTAAACTATGAGTCGAACTATTAATAGGTTTTTCATTTTCTGTTTCTTCAAACCATTGGGATTCTACTTGATTTAATTTATCTAAAATGGTGACAGATACTATATCCAGATTACTTATTAATTCTGCTGCTTTTTTCAAATCCCAGTTTTTGAGGTTCACTGTTATGTTTTTCCAGCTCTGCATGTATTGGTAATTTAAACACCATGAAATCTCGAGGTGAACTGAAAACAGAGAAACAGAATAATCAATCTCTTAACATAGATACAGTATCTGTGAGAGAGATATTACTGACTATTAATAAAGAAGATCAGAAAGTTTCTCAAGCTGTTGAAGCAGCTATTCCAAAAATTGAAAATGTAGTCCATTTGTGCTCAAATAGTATAAAAAAGGGCGGTCGTATATTTTATATAGGTGCTGGAACCAGTGGCAGGTTGGGAGTCTTGGATGCATCAGAAATTCCACCTACCTATTCTGCACCTGAAAATTGGTTTATTGGTATTATTGCTGGAGGAGATGGCGCATTGCGAAACTCTATTGAAGGTGCAGAAGATAAACCGGAAAATGCAGTTACTGATTTAGAACCTTATGGAATAAATAATAAAGACGTGTTAATTGGAATATCATGTAGTGGTGCAGCTTCATATGTGATTTCCGCACTTCAATACTCTCGAAAACTAGGTGCAAAAACGGTTTATTTAGTAACCAATCCTAAACCATTTAATATTACAAAAGTTGATGAAGTTGTAGTAGTTGATACAGGTCCTGAAATTGTGACAGGATCAACTCGCATGAAAGCTGGGACAGCAACAAAAATGGTGCTAAATATGCTTTCCACTGCAACCATGATTTCTTTAGGGAAAGTCTATGGTAATCTAATGGTAGATCTGATGGCAGTAAATGATAAGTTAATTGACAGAGGAGCACGAATTGTAATGCAATTGACTGGATTGGATAGAGAGGGATCTTTAAAAATTTTAAAATTAGCAAAAATGTCTGTAAAAAAAGCTGTAGTAATGGAAATAAAAGGGCTAAGTAAAAAAGAAGCGGAAAGATTATTGGAAGAATGTGATGGATCTTTAAGGAATGCAATTGTTTGAAGAACATATATTTTAAAAATACTGTACGCATTCTATCCATTTTAATTTTTTTTCAAACTATTATTCTAGCAATAGATTTGACAGTCATGGATGGAAACTTTTCTGCAACTATCAAAAGAGATAAATGGGGTGTTCCTCATATTTATGGGAAGAGAGATTCTGATGCGAGCTTTGGATTAGCTTATGCACACGCCCAAGATGATTTTAATACAATACAAGATGTTCATATAGCCGGAAGAGGACAATTAAGCGAAATTTATGGAATTAGACTATATTCCAAGAATAACATAATAAATCTGTTAAAAAGAAAATACGATCAAATCGATGGTATTTTTCGTTTCGTGAATGATTATTATGTAAATCTTATGAATTTTTGGGAAGATGTGGATGCTAAATATGAATCTGAAATACCGGATGATATAAAAGAGATATGCAAAGGTTATGCTGCTGGGCTTAACCTTTTTGTAGCAGATAATCCGAATCTAGCAAATCAAAAACTTCTCCCATTTAATGAAAAAGATATTATTGTTGGGTTTTCTCATCGAATACCTTTGTTTATGGGGATTGATGGTATAATTCGAAAATTAATTAAAGATGATAATTCTGCAGTAATTGGGGAGTATGACTCTTCTTCATTGATAACACCATGGTCCATGGATATGTTTGCTAGTAATGTGTTTGCCATCTCACCATCCAGATCCGATGATGGATACACTCGTTTAATGATTAATACGCATCAGCCATGGACTGGTCCAGTTGCTTGGTATGAAGCACATGTCGTCAGTGATGATGGATGGGATTTTTATGGTGGTTTATTCCCAGGTACTCCAACACCTTTAATTGGACATAACCCGAATCTTGGGTGGAGTCATACTGTCAATGAACCTGATTTGATTGATGTATATCAACTTACTATAAATCCACAAAATGATAATCAGTATTGGTTTGACGGCCAATGGGAGAGTATGAATGTTAGAAATATCAAGATTAAAGTCAAATTATTGGGTCCTTTATCCTGGACTTTTAAACGAAAAGTTAAAGAAACTGTTCATGGACCAGTTTTAGAATTGAACCATGGTACTTATGCTTTGAGGATAGCGACAAAAAATGAATTTAGATTTCTGGAACAATGGTACAGAATGACACGTTCAAAAAATATTAATGATTTTAAAGAAGCAATGAAAATGAATGCTATTCCCATGTTTAATACTGGATATGCAGATAAAGAGGGGAATATTTATTATTTATATAATGGAAAGATTCCAATTCGGAAAAGTGGTTATGATTGGAAAAAAATATTACCTGGAGAGACTTCCACAAATGTTTGGACAACATTTTTACCATTTGATTCTTTGCCTCAGATTACTAATCCCAAAGAAGGTTTTTTTCAAAACTGTAACAGTTCTCCTTATCTAGCCACTGGGAATCCAATTGAAATGTCTTCTCCTTTGCCAGGCTGGGCAGGTGTGGAAACACATCAAACTAGTAGGGCATTACGAGCTCTTGAAACCTATGGTGCTGACTCTTCAATTTCCCGTCAGGAATTTTTTAATTATAAGTATGACCATAAATATTCTGTAAGATCGCAAATATCTAGAACGCGAGATCGTTTTATAATGGATATGAAAAATGATACCAGTCAGGTATTAAAACCAGCTTTAAAATTGTTGGAAAATTGGAATTTAGAAGCTGATTCTTTAAATTCAGCTGCGACTCTTGCATTTATGGTTTTACCTATGTCATTTAAAGATGAAGACTTAAGGTATGAGCTAGATAAGATCATTCTCAAACTTCATGAATCAATTGATTATCTAAATAAAAATTATGGTACTATTGAAGTGCCTCTAGGAAAGGTATTTCGATTAATAAGAGGTGATAAGGAATATCAATTATCTGGCGGTCCTGGATTATTAAGAGCAATTTACTGTAAAAAAATTAAAGGTATTTATCAAGGGGTTGCAGGAGATTGCTATATACAGGCAGTAGAATGGGGCCCTAATGGGGAATTCAACGCATGGAGCGTGCACCAATTTGGAAGTGCGACTTTAGATTCAAAATCACCTCATTATAGTGATCAATCATTATTATTTCACAATGAAAAAATGAAAACTATAAGACCTTAATGAAAAATATTATTTTAACTTCCTGTTCATTTTTAATTTGTTTTTCTTGTAGCAGAGTTGATCTAATATCTGCAAATGCAGAAAGTATTATTGCTGAAGTCAAATTAGCTAAAGGATCACAAGCTGTATTGCTTAATATCTGGGCTACATCTTGTCCTCCTTGTGTTGCAGAATTTCCTATGATTGTAAACCTCGGTAAGAATAATAGTGAATTAAATGTTTTATTTGTTAGTACAGATTTTATAGACCAAATTAATCAAGTAAACCAATTTTTACATCAATATGGAGTGGTAGGTAAATCATTTATTAAAAATCAGAAAGATCAATCTTTTATTAATGGATTGCATACTGAGTGGACTGGTGCTCTTCCTTTTACAATCGTATTCGCAAAAAATAGCGGAGAAGTTGTAGATTACTGGGAGGGAAGCCAGCATCAAACTAGGTTTAATTCTGCGATTGAACGTGCAATAAAGTTATAGGATACATCATGAGAAGTAAATTTATTTTATTATTCACTATTATTTATTCCAGTTTATTTTGTAAAGAACTAGAGTTAGGATCCAATCTTCCTTTTGGTGATCATCGTTTATTAGATATTAGCGGTAAGTATTTATCTTTAAATAATGTTAAAGGGGAAAATGGGCTTTTGGTTATATTTTCTTGCAATACTTGCCCCTGGGTTATTCGTTGGGAAGATCGTTATGTTAGTTTGGCAAAAAAATATGTCCCCATGGGTATTGGTGTAATTGCTGTTAATTCCAATGAAAGTAATTTTCAGTCAGTAGATAATTTGGAAGAAATGCGGAAGCATGCCGAATATAAACAATATAATTTTCCATATGTTCAGGATTTTGGATCTCGGTTGGCTCGTATATTTGGTGCAACCAGGACGCCTCATATTTACCTTTTTGATGATAAAGATAATTTAGTATATCGTGGTGCTATAGATGATAATCCGAAGGATGCAGACGATGTAGATGAATCATATTTAAAAAATGCGATGGATGCTATGCTCTCAGGTAAATCAATTAAAGTTGCATCTACAAAAGCGATTGGCTGTGGTATAAAATTTAAATAATATTTTATTAATTATTTTTTAAAATGGAACAAACATATTATTTAATAATTATTCTAGCTCTTTTAATAGAATATTTGCTGTCTACCATCAGTTCTGTATTGGATATGAACAACATTGTTGAAGATGTCCCATCAGATTTTCTAGATGTATATAATAAGAAAAAATATGCAGAGTCTCAATCCTATCTTAAAGACCGAACCCGCTTTAGCATTGTATCGAGCACTTTTTCCTTATTCTTGATTTTGGTTGTGATACATACTGGGCTTTTTGGCACTTTGGATGATTTTGTCAGGGACCAAACTGACCAGCCAATATTTGCAGGTCTTTTATTCTTTGGTATCATTTTTTTCATACAGGATATTATCAGTCTTCCTTTTTCAATTTATAGTACCTTTGTAATTGAAGAAAAATTTGGTTTCAATCGTACCACTCCTTTAGTTTTTGTTACGGATAAATTGAAAGGTTATGGTTTAACAATTGTTCTTGGAAGCATAATAACAGTACCCATTTTGTATTTTTTTGAGACTTTTGGTACTAATGGCTGGTGGATCGCATGGGCTTTGATTACAATGTTTATTATTGCAATACAACCCCTATTTGTTCATGTCATTGCACCGATGTTTAACAAATTTACCCCCTTGGAAAAAGGTGAATTAAGAACTGCAATTGAGGAATATGCAAAAAAAGTAAAATTTCCAATTGGACATATTGATGTCATGGATGGAAGTAGGCGTTCTGCACATTCTAATGCATATTTTAGTGGTTTCGGTAAATCTCGCCGAATTGCTCTTTTTGATACATTGCTAGAAAAGCATGCCACAGATGAAATTATCTCAGTGGTCGCACATGAGGTGGGTCATTATAAATTAAAACATGTTATCAAAGGAACAGTACTCGGTATTATTGAAACAGGAATTATGTTATTTGTTTTTAATCTAATTATGGCAGATCCAGCACTTTTTTCTGTGTTTGGAGTTAACGCTATATCGATCTACGGAGGTTTAGTATTTTTTGCTATGCTATATTCACCAGTGAGTATGGTTACTTCTTTATTTACTACAGCTTTAAGTAGGAAAAATGAATTTGAAGCAGATACTTTTTCACTTGAAACCACAAATAACCCAAAAGCTCTAGTGAATATGCTAAAGGGATTAGCGGCTGATAATTTATCCCATCTCACTCCCCATCCACTAAAAGTATTTATATCTTATAGTCATCCTCCTGTAGCAGATAGAATAGCAGCTGTTTTAAAACATTAATAATAAATAAAATATTCTAAATCAAATAACTAATATGTTTAATAGGAAAGTATAATTAAAAAGGCCGGAGAATCTAATTCAACAAAGAATTTTCTTTTCCGGCCTATATCTCAGCTCACTTGCAAGTAAATTAAAACTTTTAAGTCTCACCTTTGTCAGAACTCAGGCACGCTGAGAAGGAATTAATAAGAAATTAAGTTTTACCTAATTTTTCTTTTAATATTCCATGGTTTATAGTAGTCAAATATCATATAGACCACAAGGTTTTTTATAAGAGGTTGAAAAATAAAAATAAGAAATTCAGTTTTTTTGTAGTTTATATTTGTTGTAGTGTTGATCCAATAATTCTGGGTATTTATTTCCTTTCCATACATAGCGGAGAGAATCGGAGACATGCATTTCCTTAGTTTGAATATATGGTTTCTGGGCATGATAAAAGAATTGTTTTCCAATACGTACAATTTGTTTTTCATTGGGTTCAAAGCCCATTACCTTCGTCATAAGACTGAAGTGTTTAGCCTTCATATGATCTACCAATATGTTTTCAAGTTTGTTTTGAAGCCCAGGCACATAACTGGCTTTTGATGCTAGGCTTAAAAGCTTATCTACTTTTGGCTTACCCTGTTCCTCTAAAGCCAGACGTGCGGCAATAAGGTTTTCAAAGTCGACATCTGTCATAAATACTTCTGGAGAACGAATTGTCATTCCAATATTTGATGATATTTCTGCGGAATTAATAATTTCATTCCAGAATTCTTGTGATGATATAAACCCTTCAGCAAATTGTACTGCTATTTTGTGATTAACAGATGTAGAAAAATGAGTATTTTCTCTCCCAAGTGGAATGGTACAATCAATTGCAACAATCGATGGAATGATCATTATTTTTTTTGAATCTATACCCAATTTCAGCTGGTTTTGAATGGATCTTCCAATACATCCATAACTTAAGAGAATCATTTCTTCATAATTGTTTCTTCTAGATTTTATAGGTATTGTAAATAATGTATTATTATTTTCTAATTTTGCAAAAGACAGGGAAGGTTCATCTAATTTCATTCTAAAATATCCCATTTGTTTATTCAGTTCTGAGATTAATGGTATTGCCTGGTTTCTGCTAAATCGATTCTCACCAAAGGTGAAACTCAATAAAAAAATAGTGAAANANCCCTTAATGAANAGAATAATCATTTTAATATATTTGAAATGAAAGCCTGCTGTTAAATCCATTACTTTCACCTATAAGGTTATTATGATTATCATAACGAAATAATTTCCAGGTATATGCCTGTTGAACTAAAAATCCATCTGCGCTCTTACCAGGAAGTGGGAAAATATTATACAGATGGGCTTTTTCGCCATCTAAAATAATAGTTTTCGCAAAAGTGTTCATATCAATATTTCCAATTTGCCAAGATTGTTGATCTCGATTATANCCNGAAAAATAGCATTTATTATTAATTGTGTCTAGAGCAACATCTTTTACTATCGTATTAAAAATTATTGTATCTAGTTCTCCACCTTTGCTAATTGTATATAGTCCTGTAGAGTCAGAAACCCACGCATTCCCATGAGCTTCAATCACAGTAGGAAAAATAAAATTATCAAAAACTTTAATAGTACTTGTATTATTTCCCAAATTAATAAACATAACGGTATTTGAATCTGGCACTGAGATCCAGCACCCTTCCGCTTGATGATCATAACTTAATTGTGTGTTCCAATTCAAGTTTAACCCTAAATTTTTTTCAAATATAATTTCCTGATTTATATTNATGCCAAAAAGTAATCCGTTTCGTGTAGCTATATAGGTAATACTATTGTATTGGTCTATATCCAGATCCAATGGATAATCAGGTAAATCTAAAGATTCTATATTGTTTAGATCAGGTGTTAATAAACGTAATTTTTTATCATAATAATCTGCAATGCAGAACCTATTATCCAAGCGACGATAGCGAATATTTCTTGGGCTAAATAATGGATAAGATGAAATCGTATAATTTCCATCCCAGGAGACTATTCGGATACTGCTNTCCCAGAAATCAGCTATATATATATTATAAGGGCCAATGGTAATAGTTGCTGGGTCAGATAAAAGGGAAAGATGGGTCTCTGTCTTTATTTGAATTTTATATGTGTAAGGCTGGTAATACATTACTGATGTATCTATGTAAGACGATAATTCTGGAGAAACAATATTAATCAGGGAGTCTGATCTCCCTGGCTGTGCTCTGAAAACTAAATAATACAAAATATCCGATACATCAATGGGATCCCATGCTACTTGTACCGATTTTCGTATTGGGACTAGATTGACACCCGTTGGTCTTCCCATTGTTATTGGATTATCTGGATCAAGTGGATTTAACGCATCTCTATCTGAGCAATTCAAAAAATAGCTAATTAAAATTAATACTGAAATACTTTTAACNATCATCAATATATGTATAAATAAGTAATTGCATAAATAGTTGTGATCCNACCATAAGCCAACCNGATGTTTTATCTAATTTAATCGTTNTATTCCATGCNTCCTTACGATCTTTGGGATTGCCAGTGTATAAATAGAGTTCATATTCTTTATCTGCATCCTGTTGAATTTTCCAAGCCTGTCCACTAAAAAGAATTGTTCCAATAGTTGCTACTATACGAATCAATCGTTTTTTGCTTGAAACCAAAACTTTTCCNTCAGCCTCATCATGTATTNTTCCCATAGTATCGATTNATGATGCACGATCAATAACATTCGATCTTATAATCCAGTTTTTTTCATCCTGNCCNGATAATACGTAACTTGAAATAAAGACAATATATAGTACAAAATTCATTGATAAAACATCATACTATATTTTGTATCTTGTACCAAAAATCCTTTTTCTGTAGGCCAAAATCCCGTCAACCTTTTCATAGGCAAAGAACGCCAAATTTCTTTTCCAGTAGAACTATCTATATTTAGAACAATACCTCTGGAATAAGGAATAAATANATACTGATCATTGATGATAAAATTTTTACTGGGAAGACCAAGTTGAAAGTTTGTAGTCCAAAAATAATTATTATCNGTTTTCAATTTTGATATTTGACCATGACGATCAANAAGAATCAGTTCATTATTGTTAAATATTTGAAAATCCAACCCATTTTCAAAAGGAAGCTTTTTCTTCACGTATCCAAANTTTTTATCAAGTATCCACAAAGAACCTTTTCCTGGGCCAACAAAAATTTCATCTTTATAAACAATAATTTTCGATTCAGTATTAATATTAATATTTTGGTTCCACAATAAGTATAAATCTTGGTTATAGCATTGTAGTTCTCCAGAATCAGTGAGTAAAAAAATATAGTTANAATCTGAAAAAAGTAATTTTGTAATTCCGAGACGATTATAATTGGNTTTTTTCAATATTCCGTTTTCTGCATTNTATAAATGCAATTCCTTACGGGTAGCTATAATTATNGATGTATCTGCTACTATAAGAATACCATCTTTAATTATATNCTTTATACGTGTTTTCCAGANCTGTTTNCCAGATCTAAGGTTATATATTCCTGCCTGTCTATTTTTAATTGAGCTGAATACAAACCAATCTGCATTATGATTTAGCTCAATATTGGATATATGTCCCTTTGAAGGTGACCAGGAATGCCCTTTTTTTTTGCCGTTATTCAGATTCATAATCATAACAGTTCCTCTATGGGACCATNAGANTGCTAGACTATCATTAACAGGTATCAAATNCTGGATGGGGTCTCTTGTTTTTTCTACCCATTTTAATTTAGGATTTATTGGAATTTTTGATTTTCCATTATATTTATAATTTATNTCTTGATCGAGCTGGATCATATTATAGCAACCAAAAATAGTATTTAATAATAAACTGCAAAAAATTTGTTTNAATCTCATCGATTAAAAATCCCATCCAAAAAAGAATTGGATAAATTTATCTTTGGGAATTGTGTTTGTTNTTAGNGACCTTATACCAATATCCAATCTAAGGANGAGGGCTCCTAATAAGGCTCCACGTAAACCAAATCCAGTACTGGTATATATACCATCGAGATTTTTCTCCCATGCACTTCCCAANTCTANNAAGATGGCACCATGGATAGGGGCCATCCAGATTGTTCCTGAGTGAAAGTTTAAGCGCAAACTTTGCGCAAAAGGAAAACGGATCTCCTGATTTGCCATAGCAATTTTCCTTCCTCTCAATTCGCCAAATTGATAACCGCGCATTCCCCAACTTCCTCCAATAAAATACCTCCTGATATCTTTGCCATCATTAATCCATACCATGGAGCGTTGAGCGACAGTAATTTTGGGATTTACCTGCCAGTAGCTTCGAATATCTACCCATGTAGTAAAATTATGATATCTGCCTTTCATTAGATTAAAGGTAGGTCCAATAGTAAATCGTGCCCTCCAACCGTCGCGTGGGCCAATTACGTTCCATAGAGTATTATCATGAACTNTAGAAATAAAATTAGATAGTAATAATGAATTCTGAGAATCATCNATGTAATTATCTTTTTCAGCATACGAAATGCTTGAACTAAGTTCCAAACGCCTGAATACTGAATATGGAAAATTAACTGCACCTCTGAGGCCTAATGTTCTTTCAAAAAAAAATGCTTCGTAAGGGCTATAATATTCATTTGCAAAATGAAATGCGCTTAAGCCCCAGTTAGTTCGTTTGGTCATATTCAAATAGGTAATAGCTATGTTCCAGTGATCAACAATTTCAGAACGAGTTTGTGCAGAATTAGCTAGTAAAAGATGAATATATTTGTTTCCTAATTGGTCAGAAAGTGATAATTGAGCCCCTCCTAGAGAACCATAAATAGGATCCATTGCAACAGATGTTTGCGCAAAATCTAAGCGATAGCGAGGTTTAAAGGGGAGNTGACGGGTATTACTACCTTTACCCATNCTTTTTGGCCATTGAGAAACTTTTTTATTTGATGATTNNAATCCTGTNNTCATAATAACTGTAGAATCAATTGGTATAGCAGCTATTTGATAACTAAAATCCTTAAATACACTAACTATTACACTATCAGAACCCAATAGTTGAAAATACGAAACACCTGTATGTATATCTGTTTCCTGTCTTAATATTATACTTTCTTTATTATTTTTTTCTATAGACATAGACCAAATATTAGGTATCCCCGATTTATCAGAAATATAATATATTTTAAAAGCATCGAATTTTGACCAGGTTGGAAATATCTTTTTAGCTTCATCTTGGATTAGCAATCTAATGTCTCCTGATGACAACTCCATTATAAATAGGTCTAGACCATTATTATAACTATTTTTTAGTCTATCTGAGCTAAATACAATATTTTTCCCACTCGGATCAAATGATGGATCTCTGTCAGTATAGATATCATTGGTAAGATTAAGTAATTGACTTGTTTCAATATTTAGAAGAAATATATCAGATTCACCGTTGAAATCTTGGCCGCTAAAAATAATATTATTCCCATCTGGTGACCACTCAGGTGAGCGAATACTAACTAGACGATCATGGCCATAGGTACAATTTATTTTTCCTGAATTTATATCTAATATCTGAAGCACATCTTGACGATTTGATCGTGCAGCTATAACAAGTTTTTCCCCTTGGAAAATATCAATGCTCGATTCAAGAAAATGCAATGATTCAATGTCTGTATTTTGACCAGANTTTAGTAATCTTTTCCTATTTTTTATATNATAAAGTGGATGNTTATATATCACTGGGAATCCTTCTCGGCTTGAAAGATATATTATTTGATTTGCACCCTTTAAGTCTCTGTAAGTTACTGGGAAAATATTTATTCCTTCATTCGTAATCATTGATCGCTGGTTTGTGCCAGGGGTGTCTGTAGCAAGGTCATCAGCAGTGCTATGTCGCAGATCCTGTAGCCATTNTGAGTGCAATTCACTGAATGATAATCCTGCGATATGTTCTACACATCCCTGAAAAGTCTGATAAACCCAATANTCTTCCATGATTTTTCTGATTTTNTCTATACCNTATTTTTTTTCATACCAACGCAGAAAAGCCTGACCCTCTTTATATGAAAGAAACCCACTTACTTCTGATAAAGGAACAAGAGTGCCATTAACCAAACGATCTCTTATTACCATCTCAGCTTTAGTATCCCATCCTATAGACCACCATTCTGCTAGACCTTCCGTAAACCAGTGTGGTATAGTAGGAGGATTATTAATTAATTTCATTCTCACAGGTGTCATCAATTTGCTAAATGTAAATACATGGGCAAGTTCATGGGTTAGGACATTTCGAAACGATGATAAATCACCTAAATAGGGAATTACCACCCTGCCTTTACGATGCTCAAAAAATCCGCCTACTCCTTCTGGAATAATAGTTTGAAGAATATTGGTTTGCTGAAAGTGTATATGGCTACCGTATACTACTAATGGAACAGTATCCCACAAGCTGTGATTAAATTTTATCTCTAAATCTCTATAAGAGTCCTCTAAAATCTGAGCAGCAATTCTGGCTATATCTTCTTCTTCATTATAATAATAAATATGAAAGTGATTTGTTTTTAATATTCTCCAATCAAAATTTTCATATTGGATTTTATTCCGACCAAAATAGAATTGAGCAATCAAATTGCTTTTTATTAGAAAAAAGATACATAATATGTATTTGAAGGACATGGTAGATGATTCTACCAAGGTAGTTGATCAAGATCTACATTGCCACCAGACAGGATTAAACCAATCTTTAAATTTTTAAATTTTGACTTTTGTTTTAATACAGCAGCAAGAGTAATAGAGCAAGATGGTTCGATTATAATTTTCATTCGTTCCCAGATCATCCGCATTGCATCTTTGATGTCATCTTCTGAAACAGTTATAATCCCATCGACGTAATTTTTTATGATTGGAAAAGTGATAGTTCCGATCTGAGCCCGCAAACCGTCGCAGATAGTATTTGTCGTATCATTTTTTACAATTTTACCTAGTTCCAAAGATCTAAAAGCATCATCAGCTTCNTCAGGTTCCGCACCAAAAACTTTAATACTGGANTTCATTTTTTTAACCGAAGAAAGTGTNCCACTTAATAAACCACCCCCACTTAATGGGGNTATAATACAGTCTAGGTCTGGTTGGTCTTCTAAAAATTCCAATCCNGCTGTAGCTTGACCNGTAACAATGCGTTTATCATTATATGGATGAATGATTATAGATCCATTTTTATTTACCAATTCATTAAGAGTCTTTTCACGAGAATTTTGATTAGGTGCACACCATANAATATTTCCNCCATTTCGTTTAACATTTTCCACTTTAATTTTAGGTGTATTGCTCGGCATCACAACAGTTACTCTTCCCCCTCGACGTTTCACTGCCATGGATAATGCGGCACCATGATTTCCAGAAGATGCAGTGGCGATGCCCCTATTAATTTTATCTTGGGATAAGAGTTCTACAGCATTGGTAGCTCCACGAATCTTAAAGGAACCAGTCCGTTGGAAGTTTTCACATTTAAAGTAAAGTTTCGAGNTACTAAGTAAATTTAGACTNCGATTAGTAAGGATTGGAGTACGATGAATATAGGGCAGGATACGTTTGTGTGCTTCTTTAATTTCATTGAACGTTACCATATAATAAATTACATTAACTTTTTATCATAAATACTTACAGAATCAGGATAATAATGTTTAATTTTGTGGATGTTTATGGTCTTATTTTACATATTTGTTATACCATTTGATTAATCTGTCCATATAATCTAGCTGATGAGCTCTTTCTGTTAGTCCATGAGGTTCTCTGGGATATAATACTAGTTCCGTATCAACACCTTTAATTTTTAAAGCTTGGTACAATTCTATTCCCTGTTCTGGGTGAACTCGCTCATCTTGAAGACCATGGATGATCAAGGTTGGTGTTTTTGCCTTATTGATATGGGACAGGGGGGAGCGTTCCCAGTGTAAATCCATTTCATCGAACCACCAGGAATTCCAATGGANAAGGGACATTTCATAAGGAATATCTGTTGTTCCCATGAAACTTATCATATTGGTAAGACCTGCACCTACCATTGATGCTTTAAAACGGTGACTGTATGCTGTCGCACCAAGAGCTGAGAAATATCCTCCATAGGACCAGCCTCCTGTNCCTACCTTACCAGCATTGACTNCNCCAGCCTTTATCAGATGATCTANACCTTGCAAAACATCCTGATATTCCAATCCGCCAAGGTCATTGTGATCACTTTTGGAAAAATCTACTCCTCGTCCTCCACTGCCGCGATAATTTGGTTGAAGTACAATATATCCTTCGGCTGCAAGTAATTGTACAGGATAACCAGCTGATGTATTCCATCCATCAAGTGTAACACCTTCTGGTCCTCCATGAATCTGTAGAATAAGGGGATATCGGGATCCTTTCCTATAATTTGGAGGATAAGTCACTACACCTTGTATTTTATAACCACCTATTGAACTCCAAGTTATAGTCTCCTGCTGCCCTAGATCCAGATCTCTTATAAAACTATTTGATATGGTTATTCGAACCAGGTTATTTTGAAAAAGATCTTTAATGAACAACTCATTAGGATGTTTATTGGAATTCCCTGTAATTAGAAGTTGACCTGATTTTCGATGGAGTCTTGCTGAAGAAATAATATAATCTGGTGAATAAATATCTTTCTGGAAAAGGTTTGTTTTATTTTTAATTTTTTGTTCCTGAATCAGAGATAAAATTGTTTTAGTTCCTCTTATAGATCGCGTTAAAAGTGTTTTATTATCTACCCACTGAAGATCATAAAATGATTCATTTTTTCCTTGGTAAGAAATTAGTTTTTCGGGCTTATTTAAATGTACAATGAATACGGATTGAGACAAAGGATCATTGCGGCTCATTGCGCCAAGAAAAGCAAGTTTCATTCCATCTGGTGAAATATTCATAGCACCAAGTTTACCTGGAGTATCAAGAATTTTTCTGGGCCTATTGCGAGGTATTTTAACCTTAAATAATTTACGATCCATTAAACTTGGATCAGCACCTGGTTTGTCTGTGCCTTGGAATACGATTGTTTTACTATCATCAGACCAGATAAAATCATGTACATAGAGATCATTATTAAAAACTAAATCTGTTTTTCCAGTTCGGATATTATGAAGCCATAAACGTTTGAAAAGATAATTTCTATCCTTGACAATCATGTCATACCCTTTTTCTATATTCTTAATCTTTTTATCAGAAAGAGTATCAATAGATAAAAAAGCGATCCAAGCACCATTAGGAGACCAAAGGTAAGTACCAATATTTGTAGAATGTTCCAAAAAAAGATTTGCTTCACCGCCATCGATTGGGATACTGTATAATTGTGTTAGTTTAGATATTTTATTCCTGCGAGATAGGAAAGTTATATTTTTTCCATTCCATGACCACTGAGGAGCGTAGGAATCATATGATGTTGACGTAAAACGAACTGGCTTTTGATCGTTAATTCTTTTTACCCAGATCTCTGAATGGCGAGGTCCTGGNTTTTCATCATCNTCGCGTGGAACNGATAATACATAAGCAATATTATCTCCATCTGNACTTATAGCTGGAGAAAAGACATAATGTAGATCAGCTATATCTTCCTTTGTNATTNTACGACCACCAAATAAAANAGTANTAANTAGTAAAATTAGGCAGTAAAAAAAATTTCTAGGCTTCATAATTTGTTTATACATTTATTTTAAAGTACTTAAAAAGTTAAATAATAATTACTACAATTTTTAAAAACTTCGTTAAATAATTAATCAATAGAATTGATATAAATTATTAGCTATGATTAAGGTGTTTTTTATATAGTCACTATTTATCTATGATTAAGCCATCTATAAGTCAAATTTTATCCGCTGCTGATCGTATAAGAAAATTTCAGAAACCCACGTCCTGTATTTTTCAGTCTGAATTAAGTAAAATACTTGGTTCTGAGAGCTATGTAAAAATTGAATATTTAAATCCAGTACATTCTTTTAAAATCAGGGGTGCAGTGAATCTGGTACAGCAGCTAAAAGAGTCCAAAAACATTAATCATATATTCACAGCTTCTACTGGAAACCATGGTGCTGCAATGTCTTTTGCATGTAGAGAGTTTAGTATTCCTATTACTGTTGGTGTCCCTGTAAATGCAGATAGAAAAAAAATAGAGTTAATAGAATATTTTGGCGGCCAGTTAGAGTTTATTGGAGAAGATTTGGATGAAACAAAACTGCATATGTTGAATAGTCCTTTTCAATCTGATCAGATATTTATAGAAGATGGAGCTAGACCAGAAATTGTGGCTGGGACGGCCACGATCGGTTTCGAAATTCTTAATCAGTTAAAAAGCTTAGATGCCATAATTGTTCCTGTTGGGAATGGAGCATTGGTTGGAGGGATTGGAACCTTGGTAAAAAAGAAAAATCCCAATATCAAGATTATAGGAATTCAGGCAGAACTCGCTTCCTGCATGGAAAAATCCTTTAATGCCAGAAAGCCAATTAATACAAAAACTTGTAATACCTTTGCAGGGGGTATGGCAGTTCGAGTAGCTATTCCCGAATCTGTAGAGCTATTATTGGAAGTTGTCGATGAAATGCTTTTAGTAAACGAAGACGAAATGAAAAAAGCTATGGTACTCTATTATAATTTTACTAGTCAAATTATAGAAGGGGCAGGGGCAGCAGCCTTAGCTGCGTCCTTGCGCTATTCTAATAAGTTTAAGGATAAGAAAATTTGCATTATCGCAACTGGTGCGAATGTTGATTCAAAATTAAAAGAGAATGTTTTTGGTCATAATTATTTAAATAGATCTTTTCAATAAATAAAAAATGATTGATTATTTAATCAAAAATGGGACGGTAATTGATGGTACTGGTAGAAAAGAAATAGTAAAGGAAATCGCAATAAGTGAGGGTAAAATTGTTTCTTTTCGATCTAATATAAAATCAAAAGCGATACAAGAAATTAATGCACAAGGGAAAGTGGTTTGCCCTGGATTTATTGATATACACAGCCATTCAGATTTTACACTACTTGTNAATAGAAACGCGGAGAGTGCTATTCATCAAGGNATAACGACAATGGTTACAGGAAATTGTGGACATGGTCCTGCACCGTGTATTGACAAGGATTTAGCAAAACAGGTTACCATTGGCTATAGTGATAGTTGGGAGACAGATATTTCTTGGAACAGCTTTGGTCAGTATGTTGAAAACCTTTTTTCTCCAGGATTNGCAGTAAATGTTGCACCTTTNGTACCGCATGGGTCTATTCGTATGGCGATTATGGGCTATGATGCACGAAAACCATCAAAGTTGGAATTAGATGAAATGAAATTAATGGTTTCAGAAGCCATGAGTGCTGGTGCTGCTGGATTTTCCACTGGATTGGAATATTCACCAGGAAAGTATGCTGAAATAGAAGAAATAATTGCTCTTACATCGGTAGCCGCTAGTCATGGTGGAATTTATGCCAGCCATATTCGTAATCGTGCCGATAATTTCCTTACAGCTGTTGAAGAAGCATTAACAATTATTAGANATTCAGGAATTCAAGGTCAACTTTCTCATNTAGCACCACGGCCGTATATGAATAAACAGTTTGATTCAGTACTCAATACTATAAATAAAGCTATAAGTCATGAAGGTCTTATTGTAGGTATTGATACATTCCCNGATAAATGGGCTCCTGGNCCTGCTGTTACTTTNCTTCCATCTTGGGTATATGAAGGGACCCAAGATGAAGTTATTTCAAGGTTGGAATCAAAAAAAGTTTTGCAAGATTGCCAGAACTCAATTTTAAATCCAACAAATTATCTTCTTCGCCTCGGTGGTTTTGATTCATTTTACCTTACATGTTCTAAATCTTTTCCAGAATTGGTNGGAAAAAGTTTTCAGGAGATAAGTGATATATTTTCTCTAGGTCCAGTAGAAACAATATTTAAACTGGTATATGCTGATGGCAAAGACTTTTATAATGTGATGTTGCGGCACATATACGCAACAGATGAAGATCTTAATACTTTGCTTTTGCATCCAAATTGCAGCATTGAAAGTGATGGAGTCACAGCAGCTCCATATGGATATCTAAAACATTTTGTCTTTAACCGAGCCAGTTATGGGTATACAGTAAGGTTTCTTTCTGAATATATTCTAGAAAAGAAACTATTTAGCCTTGAAGAAGGTATTCGAAAGCTAACTTCACTTCCCGCAGATAGTGCAGGATTAACTAACCGGGGTAGAATTGCTGAGGATTATGCTGCTGACATAGTGATACTTGATATGGATCAGATTAAAGACCATACTACTGATGATTCTCCTCAGAAATATCCATCTGGAATTGAAATGGTAATGGTCAATGGAAAGATTGTTCTTTCTGAAGGTAAGCATACAAATATGCTGCCAGGACAAAGATTGCCAAATTAAATTATGAAATATTATATGAATTTTTTTCAATTTAAATTCAATTGATTGTCTACTTAACCATACCAAATAAAAATCAAACTATAACCAGTCTCTTTGCCTATATCTAGCAAAGTATTAATAATCAAAAAGGGTCAATAAGATGGAAGAAGGCCTTCGCTTTTCAGCTATTGATATTGGTAGCAATGCTATGCGCTTGCTATTTACCAGGGTGATTCTTAATGGCAGTCCTGCTTTTATAAAGGAATCCCTTATTCGCATGCCGCTTCGTTTGGGGCATGATGCTTTTGTTAGAGGGTCAATTAATTCGGAAACTGCTGATAAGTTTATGCACACTATGCGTGGTTTTATGCATATGATTTATGCATACAAACCAATTCGGTTCAGAGCATGCGCAACATCAGCTATGCGGACTGCTGATAATGGTTTAAGATTAGTAAAAAAGGTAAAACAGGAAATTGGTCTTAATATAGAAATAATCAGCGGTGACGATGAAGCTTCGCTGATTCTTTCAAATCATATTGAACGCACTTTAAAACCTAATCAATATTATATATATATTGATGTGGGTGGGGGGAGTACTGAGCTTACATTGATATATGATAAAGAGGTATTGGGTTCTAAATCTTTCCCAATCGGCTCAGTTCGTTTACTTGAAGGGAGAGTTACTGAAGAACACTGGAAGGATATGAAAGATTGGATCAAAAAAAATACTGTAAAGTGTAATTCAATTAAGGCAATTGGAAGTGGTGGTAATATAAATAAAATTGCTTCATTGGCAGGTAAACAAAAAGGAGATAGCTTAAATCATAAAGAAATTGAAAATAAATTAACTGAAATAAATCCGTTTAATTATCATGATCGCATTGTAAAACTAGGTATGCGGCCAGATCGGGCAGATGTGATCAGCTATGCTGGATCTATCTACCTGAATTGTTTAAAATGGTCGGGTGCAAAAAAGATATTTGTTCATCAGATAGGATTGCCAGATGGGATTATTACCCAACTGTACATAGATTATAAAAAACAGTATGGCTAAAAACAATTATTCAGGAATATTTTTCTTTTCCTCACTATAGTATATTTTTATTATAAATTCTTAAAAATTAATTATTTTTTAATATAAGATTATATTATGAAGCAAAACTTGTTTTTTGTTATTCTATCCTTTTTTGTATCGACTTACGCATCAGAGGATGGAGAGCGAATTGTATTTACCAGTGCAAATCCATTCTCATTTTACCATGTGATTACCGATCTTAAAAACCAGATTCCTCAGGAAGTATATGGTGTTCTTCGCTTTCCGGAAGGTATTATTCCTGATAAATTACCTCTTATTTTGGGAGTGTCGGGTAGTATGGATTGGGGATCTCATCATTATGAGTATATGGAAATGTATCGTGAGCAAGGCTTTGCAACTTTTGAATTAAAAAGTTTTGATAGTCGAAATGTAAAATCTACTGTTGGAAGTCAGGTTGAAGTTACCACCGCTACAATGATTCTAGATGCATATCGGGCTTTGGAAGTNTTAGCGCTTGACTATAGGATTAATATANNTCGAGTTNCCATTACTGGTTGGAGCCTAGGTGGCGGAGTGGCTCTTTACAGTGCTTGGAAACCNCTAANGGANGCAATAAGTCCNAATCTTGGTTTCAAAGCNCATTTAGCNATCTATCCTCCATGCATAATNNATATGGANCTTGTAGATTTTACTNNTGNGNCTATTCATATTCTAATAGGTGAATTAGATAACTGGACACCTGCTGATGCTTGTATGAATTTGATTAATGAAATGCAGTTNAATGNTANAAATGCAAATATTACAGTTTATCCNGATGCTCACCATTCTTTTGACCGAANAATAGACCCAANAAAATCAATAGATGGGTATATATTGACCGATTGTATGTTCCGAATGCGTAAAGATGGGGCGATCTTAATGAATTTTCTGGATATTCCTATGATCACTCCCTTGAGGCAAAAGGTGGGCCTTGCTTTTTGTGCAAGTCGTGGGCCAACCTATGGNGGTAATCCTTGGGCGAGAAAAGAGTCCTTTANATTTGCAANCANTTTTATGATAATGCATCTNTTAAANTAANGGNTATTTTTAGAATGATTTTTTCATTCCAGGACATTTATAATTTTTTTAATTTTGNTNNTGGANAATTCCGCNTTTATTTTAGCNATTCCATTAATCATAATCTCTTTGCTTAGTATCCTAAAGCTACTANAGAAGAATACTNGCAATGGGAAATCTTGGATAAGAATAGAAGAGGTAGAAGAAAATGAGTAATCACTTAAGTCTAAGGTCAGGAAATCCAGCTTTACAATCAGATACTTTCCGTAAACATTTTTCTGGAGTTACAACAGGAAGTATGACAATCTTAGGTACTGTACATAAGACAGGGTTTGCATTATTATTGCTAATAATTAGTGCTTCTTTTACTTGGGCAAATCCCAATATGATTGGATTGGTGATCCCGGCGCTAATTGCTGGATTAATTCTTGCTCTTATAACAATTTTTAAACCGACGGTAGGATATATTACAGTACCATTGTATGCATTAGCTGAAGGTCTCGCATTGGGTGCCATCTCCTGGGTCTTTGAAGCAAAATTTCCAGGAATAGTTGTACAGGCAGTTTTTTTAACTTTTGGAACCCTTGNTTCATTGCTTTTGGCATATATGTCTGGTCTTATCAAGGCTACAGAAAATTTTAAACTTGGCGTAGTCGCTGCAACAGGTGGAATTGCCGTTTTATACCTAATTAGTTGGATTATGAGTTTTTTTGGTACTGGTCTTTCGGTAATACACAGTAGTTCTACATACGGAATTCTTTTTAGTGGTTTTGTAGTGGTTATTGCAGCGCTTAACCTAGTTTTAGATTTTGATTTTATTGAGGAAGGTGCTGAAATGGGAGCCCCAAAATATATGGAATGGTATGGTGCTTTTGGTCTTTTAGTGACTTTAGTTTGGCTCTACCTTGAGATTCTTCGCCTGCTGGCTAAAATGCAGGGAAGGGATTAAATAATTTATCTGTACAAAGCGTGGTAAGAAATCCAGAAAACAGATATCGACCAACACCCTATTGCGATTGAAAAATTATTTTCAATCCAATAGAAATAAACTCCAACAATGACGCATATAGGGACTGAAAAATTTCGAAGAAGAAATTTCATGTTAATGTAGAATAATCAAGTAGTTTAAAACACTCTTACTTATTATTTCTAATTTTATAAACATTTGTATAATTAACTTCTGATTAATAATACAACAATCTACACAAACATTATAGGGATAATATGCAGGAAAGAGAATTTAGTACCTTATTGAAAATACTAGATGGTGAACAACAAATTATCCAGCGCACGGACCAAAAAGCATTTACAATGCTTTCTTTATTGGGAGTTTTCATGGTTTTTTTTATTGTGCATTTTACTAAAATGCAGATGGATACTTTAATTTTCCTTTTGATTGTAGTTTATTTCCCAGCAGCAATGGGAGCACTTTATTTTTTAGTACGTGTAATTGTTCCCAGAGTTAGAAATGTATCACAGGATGCTAAAGACCTAAAAGATAAAAAGTTAATCAATCCTACATTTTTTGGAGGGATAAGCCAGTTTCAATCCGCAGAAGATTATGGTGATTATCTAAAAAAGATGACTAAAGATGAAAACCAGCTTTATGAAATGTTTGCAGGACAGGTTTTTGCTCTTGGAAGAATTAATGCTAGAAAAAATGAAAATGTTCGTAAAGCAATGTTTTTTCTTGCTGCAGCTCTCACTTCAGAATTATTAATAATCATGACTCTAGCTTATCGCAGAGCGTATTCTTATTTGAGTGAGAATACATTTTATTATGCCCTGGGTGTGCTAATATTTTCAATTTTATTAATAATTGCTACTCGAAGTAAAATGTTTCCAAAATAATTAACTTTATGAAAACTCATCTATATTTGATTCTTATTGTTTATGCTTCCGGGTGTATTGGTACTGGGCCTCCCGGGCCTAAAGGTGTTCCTGGCTTAATAGGTCCACCTGGGCCGAAAGGCGAAAAAGGGGAGACGGGGCCTAAAGGTACTTCTGGTAAAAGTGTTTCTTCTGATGTTCTAGATAAGATAGAAGCTATTTTAACTAACAGCAATGAATTTGTAGTTGGTTCTGTTGCTTATACATTTGGGATAGCACCTAGAATTACGGGATTTGTTTTTCTTACGAATCATGGAAGTCTTTATAAACTAGAAAATAAAAATCCACAGGAACTTGGTGATATGTTGGAAAAAATCGGTAAGGTTGCAAACCACAAAGATTTTAACGTATTTACTAGAACTACCTATGGAGATGATATCAAGCAGTTCTTTTCAGCCTCCACTGCTGATGGGCGAATATATACTTCGGAGGACCTAACTAACTGGGAATTGAAAAATAAAATAGAGTTGCAATAAAATTATTGTATTTTTTTCCAAGGTAACTACCTATGGTAAAACTAAGTTTTATATCTATTATATATGATTGAGAATTAAAATGAAAAAATGGAATAACTATCATTCTAGTCTTACTAATGAAAAATTTGATGCTATCATTATTGGGTCTGGAATTGGCGGTTTAACGACTGGTGCTCTTCTTGCTTTAAATGAGAAAAGGGTTCTGATTCTTGAGAAGCATTTTAAAATTGGAGGCTGGACTCACACTTTCCGCCGAGATAATTATGAATGGGATGTAGGTATACATTATATAGGCGATGTACATAAGCCCTGGTCTTTAGTCCGTAGACTTTTTGATCTTATATCAGCTTCTAAGCTTAAGTGGTCATCAATGGATACAAATTATGACCGTATTATATTCCCAGATAAATCTTATAATTTTAACGCTCCTCGTCAACAATTTGTAGAAGATATGATAGCATATTTCCCAAGGGAAGAAAAAGCAATTCATAATTATATGATCTTAATTGATCAGGTTGCAAAAAATTCTAAACCATACTTTGTTAATAAGGGAATGCCAAATTTGTTAAATAAAATTACCTATCCATTTATGACTAGAAAGTTTTTTCATTTCTCTGATCGAACAACTTATGAAGTCCTTAGCGAGTTAACGGATAATAAAGAATTAATTGGAGTTCTTACTGGTCAATGGGGTGATCATGGACTGCCGCCGAAAAAAAGTAGTTTTGCCATGCATGCTTTGGTAGTTCGTCACTATCTAGATGGAGGTAACTATCCCACAGGTTCTTCAAGGAGTATTGCCGAAACAATTTCCACTTTAATAGAAAACTATGGTGGAAAACTAGCAGTTAATGCTGGTGTAGAAGAAATCATTATCCACAATGGTTCCGCCGTAGGTGTGCGCATGTTAAATGGTGATGAAATTAATGCCGATACTATTATTAGTGGTGTAGGCATTATGAATACATATAAAAAATTAATTGGAAGCAAACATATGGATTCAAGTATTACAGAATCCTTGCTATCTGTTCAGAGAACAGAAAGTTATGTATGTCTACATATAGGTCTAAAAAAATCATCGAAAGATTTAAATTTAAAAAATTCAAATCTCTGGGTTTATCCTGGATACGATCATGATAAAAATGTAGAAATATTTACAGATAATCCCGAAAAAGAATTTCCAGTTATTTATATTTCATTTCCTTCTGCTAAAGATGATGCTTGGGATCAAGAGCATCCAGGGTATGCCACAATGGAAGCAATTACAATGAGCAGGATGGATTGGTACATTCAATGGCAAGAAAAACCCTGGAAAAAACGAGGCGAACAATACGAGAATGAAAAAGAAAAACTCTCTAAAAGAATCATGGATGTGGTTTACCAAAATGTTCCAGATATAAAATCATCAGTTGATTATATGGAACTTTCAACACCCCTTACAATTAGAGATCTTGCAAATTATCAGCAGGGTGAGATGTATGGATTATATCATACTCCACAACGCTTTCGACAGCGGTGGCTGAAACCTCGAACAGAAATAAAAAATATGTTTCTTACTGGGCAGGATATCACAACTGCGGGTGTCACAAGTGCTCTTTTTTCTGGTTTACTTACTGCATCATCTGTTTTAAATAAGAACTTGATAAATATGATTAAATAATAAACTAACTCAACATTCATAAATATGATTAATCCGTATATTTTCCGTGAATATGATATCAGAGGAAAGGTTGTTGAAGATTTTCCTGATCATATTGTATTAAAACTTGGTAAAGCATTTGGTACATTTGTACTTAGGGCGGGTTGGCAGGAAATCGGTCTAAGTGGAGATATTCGCCTAACTACTCCGGATCTGATACAAACATTTAAAAAAGGGGTATTGTCAACAGGTGCTGATGTAATTAATCTGGGTATAGTACCAACTCCTGTAAATTATTTTTCAATGTTTCACCTTGGTTTAGCAGGATCAGTACAGATCACTGGTTCTCATAATCCTCCTGAATTCAATGGTTTTAAACTTTCATTAGATAAAAAACCTGTATATGGTAAGGACATCCAGGCTCTATATCAGATTATCGATAATATGGATTTTGAAGAAGGAGAGGGAACAGAAACCCGTTATAAAATTTTACCTGATTATAAAAAAATGTTCTTAAAAAAGATTTTTCTTGAAAATCGTATTAAAGTTGTAATGGATTGTGGTAATGGAGCTGGTGCTATAAATGGTCCTGATATATTTAAGGAATTAGGTATTGAATTAAAAGAATTATTCTGCACCCCAGATGGATCGTTTCCAAATCATCATCCTGATCCGACAGTTGATGAAAATCTCCAGGACCTTATTCAAGAAATGAAAACTGGCGAATATGATGTTGGCATAGCATTTGACGGTGATGCTGATCGTCTGGGAGTTGTAGATGAGACAGGTCAAATTTTGTGGGCAGATCAACTGATGAGCATTTTCTTACCAGAAGTAATTGAAGAAGGGGATGATGTGCTTTTCGATGTAAAATGTTCTCAAGCCTTAGAAGATATGATTATTCGCCATGGGGGTAATCCAGTTATGTGGAAAACAGGTCATTCATTAATTAAACAAAAAATGGTGGAGATGAACTGCAAATTTGGTGGAGAAATGAGTGGGCATATTTTTTTTGCAGATGATTATTATGGATATGATGATGCTTTGTATGTGGCTGCTAGACTAGTACAACTCCTATCTAAATCTGAAAAAAAACTTTCAGAATTAAAAGCACAGATACCTGTTTATTATTCAACTCCAGAGATTCGTATAGAAACAGAAAATGATGAAGAGAAATTTCGTATTGCAGCAGAGGCAACCAATTATTTTACTGATCATTATCAGTGTAATACTATCGATGGAGTTAGAATCAAATTTGAAGATGGATGGGGACTGGTACGTTCATCAAATACTCAACCAGTAATAGTATGTCGTTTTGAGGCTGGGAGCCCTATTAGAATGGCAGAAATACAGAAAATTGTTTTTAATAAACTCAATAAGTTGGGGTCTTTGAAAATAGGTAGCAATTAGTGTCTAATTTCAAGGATCTAATTAGATTTATTCGCTCTGAGGTGAACCAAGGTCTGAATAAACTACCAATTAGTAAATCGCCTGATTATCTTTATAATCCAATTCGCTATACATTACAGGGAAAGGGAAAACGATTTCGACCAATTTTAGTTCATCTTTCTGGAAGGGCTTTTCGTGTTGATCCAGACTCTTTGATGATAATATCCTTAGCTATTGAAATATTACATAATTTTACATTAGTACATGATGATATTATGGATCAGGATTCTCATCGTCATGGTCAGGATACCTTACATAATAAATGGGATGAATCAACTGCTATCCTTGCTGGTGATGGTTTGTTTGCACTTGCACAGATCCTTTTAAATAATTTACCTGAACGTGCCAATAATATTTGTAGTTTTTTTAATAACGCAACCTTAGAAGTTTGCGAAGGACAGGCTATGGATAAAGAATTTGAAAATGATCTTACTATTTCAGTTAAGCAATATTTAAATATGATAGAAAAAAAAACTGGTGCTCTTCTAGGGGCATCTTCAGCACTACCAGCAATACTAATTGATGAAGATAGTGAAATAATAAATGCTCTGGATCAGTTTGGACGTAACTTGGGTATGGGTTTTCAAATTCATGATGACCTATTGGAAATCTATAGTGATGCTGATTCTATGGGAAAAAGTCTTGGTAGTGATATTTACATAGGTAAGCAAACTCTGATGGTAATAATGGCTCGAGAAAATGATTTTAGTAGATTATCAAAAATGAATGAAGGGGTTGATTATAAAAATTCTACTATTCATGATTTAAGGGCAAAATTCACGAAAAGTGGTATTGAAGAGAAGACTAGAAATTTAGCACAAAAATATTTTGAAAAAGCAAGATCATGTTTAGCTACGATTGAAAAAATTGATACATCTGAATTGGTTAATTTCATTGAACTTGTTGAAAAAAGGAGTAATTAATGTCACACCATATTGACCGAGAAAATATGTTTAATGCTATATGGAAATTTCCAGAAAATATAGAAGATGCTTTGATGATTGGAGCAAATATAAATTTGCAAAATAAATATATTGACATTCAAAATATTATCATTGCTGGAATGGGTGGATCTGCAATTGGTGGAGACGTTGTTTCTACATTGGAAAAAAATTGTATAAAAATTCCTATCAAAGTTGTTCGTGGGTATAGTTGCCCCAATTGGGTGAATCAGAATACATTAGTTATTTGTTCATCTTATTCGGGAAATACTGAAGAAACGTTATCTATCTTGGATGATGCCTTAGAAAGAAAAGCTCAAATATGTGGTATTACAGCAGGGGGTGAACTTTCTGATCGTCTTAAGAACTTGGAAAAGGATTTTATTTTAATCCCAGCGGGTCTTCAGCCAAGAGCTGCACTTGCATATTCATTTATACCAATAATAAAAATTTTGCAAAAATGTGGTGTTATCTTACCATCTTTAGATCAATGGATTAAATCTTCAATTAGTCAACTTAAAGAAGTCCGTGAATTGTACTCTATAGACCAGAAAAATAATCCTGTATTCCAATTAGCCTTAAAGATTAAAAATCGCATTCCTGTAATATATGCAGATTCATCTTCTATGGGTATTGCTGGCTTACGTTTAAAAGGGCAATTAGCTGAAAATAGTAAGATACTATCTTGGAACAATGAACTTCCAGAACTTAACCATAATGAAATTGTAGGATGGGAGAATAATGCAGATCTATTGCAAAGAATGTTTGTTATATGGCTTATAGATAAATCAGACCATAAAAGAGTCCAATGCAGACAGAAGATTAGTAAAATGATTTTAGATGAAATTTACATTGATCAAATATCAATTTTAGTATCTGGAAATTCATTTCAAAGTAGATTTCTTCATATGATTCATTATGGAGATTGGCTAAGTTACTGGTGTGCAATTTTATATAGAACCAATCCTAGTCCAGTTCATAAAATTGCTCGTTTAAAGCATGAATTAAAGATATATAAATGATCCCCGTTAAAGTCCAAAAAATTTCATATCATCCCCCTAGCAGGAGTTATGCAGTAATCCTTAAGGAAATTACAGGAATAAGATGTTTACCAGTTATAGTAGGTAGTTATGAAGCCCAATCAATAGCTTTAGCTATTGAATCTGTAGATACTCCAAGACCACTTACACATGATTTAATTTGTGATATTATTAATCATATAAAGATAGAAATTAATTCCGTAAAAATAAATAGCTTGGAAGATGGAGTTTTCCTTGCTGAAATAACAATGAAAAATGTGGAAATTGGGGAAGAAATGATTGATGCAAGACCAAGTGATGCTATTGCCATAGCTTTACGCATGAACATCCCTATTCTTATTGCTCCAGATGTAATGAAAGAAGCTGGTGTATTAGAAGAATCACTTAGTGAAAATAAATCTTCAAATAAAAAGGTAACACTTTCACTGGGAACATTAAAGAAAAAATTAAAATCTGCTATTGAAAAAGAAGAATATGAAATAGCAGCTAGATTACGTGATAAAATCAGTGAAATGGAATCTTAAAGATCGACATTCATTTTTTCTAATGCCATTTTTGCCGCAATTTGTTCTGCGGCTTTTTTATTTGTAGCAAGACCAGATGGATAAGTTTGTTTTCCTATTTTTACATGGATTTCAAAAGTCTTTTGATGATCTGGACCATAAATATCCTTAATTAAAAAATTTGGATTTTCAATATCAGTTGAGTGGCAATATTCAATTAATCTTCCCTTATAATTGGTGGATTTCCAAGCATTTTTTCGGTGGTTCCAAACTGTACATAATATTAACTGCCTACAAGGTTTTAAGCCTCCATCTAAATAGAGAGCCCCGATAAGAGATTCGTAAATATTTGCTAGTTGCTTTTCAGCAATTTTTTCAATGGTTAAATCTACACTTTGTTCAATTTTAAGATAGTCCATAAGGTGTAGTATTTTTCCCATCTTTGCCAAGTAAGGCTTTTGTACTAATGCAGCACGTTTTTGTGTCATTAATCCTTCATCACCTTCAGGAAACTCGCGAATTAATTCTCTACTTACAACAATATCTAAGACTGCATCCCCTAAAAACTCTAAACGTTCATAATTTTTACGAGGTCTATTATTTAATGATTTATGAGTAAAAGCTTGCTTTAGGTATCTTTTATCGCGGAAAGTATATTTTATTTTCTTTTCAAGAGGTGTTGATGGATCTATACTCTTGATAATAGATAAAATTTTTTTAAAATAACTCAATTGTACCTTTTAAAACACAATACAGCATTATGGCCACCGAATCCAAATGTGTTTGACAATGCAGCGTTAACAATATTCTTTTCAGCATTATTGGGTACATAGTCCAAATCACAATTTGGATCAGGTGTTTCATAATTAATGGTAGGAGGTATTAATTGCTCCATGATTGTTTTAATCGTTATTATGGATTCAATGCCTCCTGCAGCCCCAAGAAGGTGACCAGTCATTGATTTTGTTGAGCTAACTTTTAGATTATTTGAATGAGATTCAAAAAGGTTTCGGATAGCAGCAGTCTCATTTTGGTCATTAAAGGGAGTTGATGTTCCGTGGGCGTTTATATAATCGATATCTGAAATAGTTAAACCAGCATCTACGATAGCTTTTTTCATTGCTTCGTAGGCACCCTTTCCTTCTGGCGAAGGTTGTGTAATATGAAAAGCATCATCTGTAGAGCCATAACCTGCTAATTCTGCTAATATTATAGCACCTCGATCAATCGCATGTTCTTCTGATTCAATAACAAGTATTCCAGCTCCTTCACCTAGGACAAATCCATCTCGATTTGCATCAAAAGGTCTGCTTGCCTTTTCTGGTTCAGTACATGATTGCGATAACGCTTTCATATTTGCAAATCCAGATATACATAGGCCAGTAACACTTGCTTCAGTACCACCTGTGATCATAGCATCAGCATCACCAGCTGATATAAGGCGCATGGCTAAACCTATAGCATCAGTTGCAGAAGCACATGCCGATGTAACTGTTTGGTTTGGCCCTTTAAAACCCCACCGTATAGCCAATTGTCCACCAGCTATATTGGAAATCATTTTTGGTACAAATAGAGGAGAAACCCTTCTGGGACCTTTTGTTTGAATTTCTGTGTGTTGCTCTTCAAGTGTTTGGATTCCTCCAACGCCTGTACCTATCGTAACTCCGACACGATTGAGATTAAGTATTTCTGGATTTAATCCAGCCATAGTTATAGCCTCATTAGCTGCAGTAATGGCGTAGATAGAAAAAGGATCAAGTTTTCTAATATCTTTAGAATCAATTACTAATTTTGGATCGAAAGAAGATAACTCACCTGCAATCGTAACTTTATGATCTGTAGTATCAAAATAGGTAATCTTACCAATTCCGCTCTTTCCTTTAATGGAATTAGACCAAAATTTTTCAACAGAATTTCCATTAGGAGAAAGTGCTCCCATCCCTGTTACGACTATTTTCTTACATTTCACTTAAGTTCCTATATTAATCTTGAATTTTTTTGATGTACTCAATTGCACTACCTACTGTTGTAATTTTTTCAGCATCTTCATCAGGGATTTCGATACCAAATTCTTCTTCAAATTCCATAATTAATTCGACAGTATCAAGTGAATCAGCGCCAAGATCATTAACAAAATGTGCTTCAGATGTAATAGCTGATTCTTCAACTCCAAGTTTATCAATGATAATCTCTTTTACTTTATCTAACGTTGACATATTTTCTTCTCCTTAAGTTAGTTTATAATACGGCCACCATCTACTGTAATGGTTTGGCCTGTTATATAATTTGCTTCATCAGAAGCTAGAAATAATGCTGTGTAAGCAATATCATTCGTACTACCAATTTTTCCAGCTGGTATCCTTTTTATGAATTCTTCTTTTTGTATAGATGTTAATTTATCGGTCATTTCTGTTTTAATCCATCCTGGAGCAATACAGTTGACTGTCACACCTCTTTTAGCGACGTCTTTTGAAACTGACTTGGTCATACCGATTAGGCCTGCTTTTGAAGCAGCATAATTAGCTTGACCGCTATTTCCAGTTAGACCAACAATGGAGGTAATATTAATAATGCGACAATTTCTATTTTTTATCATAGGGCGAATCGCTGCTTTTATACCATGATATGCACTTTTCAGATTGGTATTTAGGACTTGATCCCAGTCTTCATCCTTCATGCGCATTATAAGTGCGTCGCGAGTAATACCTGCATTATTTACGAGAATATCTAGTTTGCCAAATTTCTGGATTGTTTCATCTATTAAGTTGAAAAAACTTTGCTTATTGGTTATATCACAAGTACTATAACTGGCAGATCCACCATTTGAATTTATTTCTCTAGCCAGTATTTCAATGGCATCGGTTGATCTAGCAGCACAAATAACATGTGCACCAGATNTTGAAAATATTTTAGCNATAGTTTTNCCNATACCACGAGAAGCTCCAGTAATAATAGAAACTTTATTTGTAAGACTAAACATTAAATTTCTCCAANTGATCAATTGATTCAATACCNGAAACAGGTATACTTCGATTGATGCTTTTGTTNAGACCTTGCAAAACCTTTCCTGGNCCTATTTCCAAAAAAGANTTTATATCCTGATTAGACATTTCTGNTATAGTCTGTGTCCANAATACNGGTTTTTCCAATTGNGCTATTAATAAGTCTTTAATTTTTTNNCCAATNGTATTTGGNTTAGCATCAACATTCGTAAATATGGGGTAAATTGAGTCTNAAATTTGAATAGAATTNAATTCAAGGGCAAGNGCTTCACGAGCAGGTGNCATCAAAGGAGAATGAAATGCACCNCTCACATTNAGCATTTTTGCCAAACGTGCACCATTAATTTTAGCATTTTCTATTANAGTTTNTACTGCTTCTGGTGTTCCTGATATAACTATTTGANTAGGCGAATTGAAATTAGCAGTTACGACTATTCCTTCTCCTGAATAATTATTGCATAGNTCATTNACNNTATNTTCNTCTAAACCCACAATTGCTGCCATAGATCCTGCTTTAATTTNTGCAGCTTTTGCCATATTCTCTGCCCTTANTTTGACCAGATTTAATCCTGTTTCAAAATCAAAAACTNCTCCNATTGTTNNGGCTGAATACTCNCCGAGGCTGTGTCCAGCNAGGGCNTTAGGNCGNATACCTTTTTCTAGCAGTAATTTTCCAATAATTACGCTAATAATATAAATTGANGGNTGAGTATATTGGGTGAGTTTTAAAGTTTCTTTAGGACCNTCAAAGATAATAGATTTNATATCATAACCCATGATAGAGTTAGCTATTTCAAAATAANATTTTGCAANATCAGTATGTTGGTATAGATCTTTACCCATTCCAACATTTTGTGANCCNTGACCTGGAAAAATCCAGGCTGTATTCATAGAGAATAGTTCCANTTTATNAGCATACTTCCCCAGGTAAATCCTGCACCAAANGCAGCCAATAATAATATATCTCCATTATTTAAACGANCAGCTTCTACTGCTTCACTCAAACCTAGAGGGATGGTNCCAGCNGTTGTATTACCATACTTTTCAATATTTATCAATATTTTGTCTTNTGATANACCACAACGATCAGCTGTGGCNTCAATAATTCTTTTATTTGCTTGGTGAGGAATAAATAATTTGATCTTGTCACCTGTTAAATTATTTCGGTTAAGNATATCTTTTGAAATATCTGCCATCCTTTTTACTGCAAATTTGTATACTGTTTTACCGTCTTGCTTTAAAAAGTGTTGACGAGATGTCACTGATTTAACTGTAGCTGGCTGCCGACTTCCACCACCTGGCATGATTAAATAATCAGCGCCAGATCCATCCATATGAAGAATTGAATCAATAATTCCTTTATTAGCTCCCGAAGGCTCTAATATAGCTCCACCTCCTCCATCACCGAAAAGAACACAAATATTTCTATCTCTATAATCCATAATGGAACTCATGGTATCAACTCCAATAACCATGATTCTTTCATATTTACTAGACTCAATAAATTTTGCCCCAGTTTCTAGCCCATATAGAAACCCAGTGCAGGCTCCGCTTAAATCAAAGCCCCAAGCATTCGATGCTCCAATATTATTTTGGACTATTGCTGCAGTAGATGGGGCGAAATAATCGGGTGTGCATGTACAGATAATTATTACTTGGATATCTTTTGGAGATAANCCACGNTTTGTTAGTAANNTTTTNGCAATTTNGGTACATAAATCTGAAGTAGCTTCATTTTTATCGACAATATGCCTTTGTTTTATTCCTGTCCTTGAATGTATCCAATCATCAGAAGTATCTACAATTTTTTCAAGATCCTTATTAGTTAGTACCTTTTCAGGAACGTAATGGGCTGTGGTTGTTATTGTAGCGTTCAAGGCTATTTTATGACACCATTTATGTCTATAGAGTTATATAAAATGATTATCGTTTTAGTTATTTAAAAATATAAAGAATAAAAACTATGATGCAGAAATAATTGGACGCCCACGGTAATAACCACAATTTGGGCAAGCGCGGTGCGGAATTTTTGTTTGGCTACATTGCGCGCAGTTAGTTGTTGATACTGGCCTCGATTTATAATGGGTACGACGTTTACGACTGCGTGCTTTTGATTGGCGCCTTTTTGGAAGTGCCATAAATACTCTCCTTGAATGTTAGTCTAATGTTATTTTTTTCAAAGCTTCCCAGCTATTATTTTCCTTGAAAGATAAACAATCACATGATTTATAGTTTAAATTAGTACCACATAATTTGCAAAGACCTTTACATTTCTTACTACATAATAATTTCATTGGCTTATCCAGTACAATAAAATCTGTTAAGATATTACTAATATCTATTGCATTATCATGATCAGGAAATAAAACTATATCGGATTCTTTTTGTTCCTCAATTTCCATTTTTCTAGTAATAGTTAATTTGAGAGGTATTTTAAGATGATTATTAAAACAATCCAAACACCTATCACAATTATATTCTACAATTGTTTCTATATTTCCTGATATTATAAATCCAAAATCTACTACAATAGATGTTAATATACAGGAAATATGATTTTCAAAAAATCTAATCCCAAGATCTGCTAGATTATTAGTCTTAATTTTAAATAACTTATTCTCGAACCCGGTTTCTAATTCCGAACGTGATAGTTTCATTATACGTGAAAGACGGTATCTTTTTATTTAATTCTAATCAAGGTAATAAAAAGAAAAAAATAAGATTAAAAAATTTATTCTTCAGAATCGTCTGAATCATCATGAAAACTTGTTCCTTCCTCAAAATTAAAATCATCATCATCATTTAACTCATCTTCATCTTTACGATCAAGGAGATTATCATCATCTGATAATTTTTTGAAAATAATGAATTCTAGAGTACGGCTAACTGCAATAATTGAACAACCATAGGAAAAAACTGATAATATGATCAAAAATAGGAATAGTGCAAGAATTATGCCTGAAAAAATTTCTATTAATGATAGATTGCTAGCTGTTTGGCTTACATCTGGCAAAAGATACGTAAGATCTGCAATTCGTACATAAGAGTTAATCCAAGATAAAACATTACTTGGAAAAACAATTTTGCTAGAAAAAGTAAAGATATTATTTAATGACTCTCCTATAATAAATCCAAAAATATGATTCATTAACCCTATACTAGCATAATAAAACCAAGAGAGTATTGTTACACCCAGATAGGCTAAAGGCCAAATGAGGAGATTATAAGCAATAATTCTCCAAGGTTGTGACCATGTAATGGCATAAGTTTGAAAAACTGTGCCCATGGTATCTTCTTCATAAGTACCGACAATTGCAGGTGCATAGAGAACTGAGGTTAAAAATACTATTCCTGTATATACAGTGAATACAGATCCTATAATATAAAAAGGGTAGGGTAGGACGTAAAATAAAGCTCCGATGTAAGGTAGGTTGCAAATTAATGCGAATATAGTTGCGAAGGCCAAAAAGAATAAAATAATAAGTAGAATTGTAAAAGATGTAAAAACAACAGGGTGCCAGTATTTATGGACAAAGGACCAAGAATCATTACTGGAGAAAAAATCGTTGCCTTTTAATTGTTTAATTGTTACACGACTAACAGCCGTGTAGCTTAATAAAATGGAAATTATCCATATTAAGCAACCAAAAAAATAAGTAACCCAAGAAAACCAAGTAGCTGAATTGCCAAAAAGTGTGGGATAGAGACCATATTTTTCTATCATGTTTCCAGTTGGTAATCCAGAAAAGTAAAGGGCCAAATAGGTTAAAATCCAATAAGATGAAAAACCTGCGAGATTTCCTGACATAAAAATCCAGATTTTTTTACCACTTAAAGCAATTCTGGGAGCTCGAAAAATATCTTTATAGTTGAAATGCAGATCCATCGGCCCCATAATAGGTTCCTCCTATTGCTTTTGTTCTTTTCTTACAAAGTCTACCCAGGTAGCTAATCCAAGTTCCTTTGATACAGTTTTTGCAGTTAAATATGCAGAGTTGATATTATCGTAACTTCCTATACGAACTCTATAAAATATTTCATCTGATTTATCAAAAATAACTTTCTGAATATATGCATCGTAACCTTGACTAATTAATTTTTCAGCATATTGTTCTGCATCCTTCAATAATTTTTTTGATACAACTTGAATTGTATAGCGATCTGTTCTTGCAGGTATACTCGACATTTTTTTTGATGGAATTGGTCGCGCTTTTACTACTACTTTAGGGGCAGGAGCTGATTTAGGTGTTTCTACGATAGGTATGGGATCATTATTTTCTTTTTCATCATTGTTTTCAATTGATTCATCTAGATATTCTTCTTCCGATAAATCTTCATTTAATTCTTCATCTACATATTCATCTTCTAGCTCATCTTCTATGTTTTCATTAAGCCATTCTTCTTCCACCTTGCTTTCATTAACTACTTTATTTTCATTAGTTTCACTTGTTGCTTCATCTGGGTTTATAATTGTGAAAGCAAAGGTCTGATTAGAGATTTCATCACCATATTTAGATACAACAACATCTATTGTATAATCTCCAGGATAATCTGGTTCAAAGGTCATTTTTTGACCATCAATAGATGGTTCTAAATCTGAAGAATTGAGAAGAGAACCATCGGGTTGATCAATCAAAATCCAAGTATAATCAACATCAGTTGTTTCATCAGGATTATCTGCAGTTATTGAGATAGATTCTCCAACTAATCCTTCGATTCCTCCACCACTGCAGGATAAGAACATGATAAATAAAGTGTAAAGAGCCAGGTTTTTTTTCATAAATGAAATTTATTGAGCATATATAAGTTCACTCTCTGAGAAGAAAAAGGCAATCTCTTTTTGGGCATTTTCATCACTATCTGAGCCATGTACTGCATTTTCTTGGACATTAGTCGCAAAATCATTACGAATGGTTCCTTTTNCTGCTTCTACTGGATTTGTATTTCCAATGATTTCTCTCCAGGATTTTACGGCATTTTCCTTCTTTAGTGCTAGCACCATACATGGTCCAGATGACATGAAAGTAGTCAACTCTTTATAAAAGGGTTTTGATTTGTGAATTGCGTAAAAATTTTCTGCTTGAGTTCTGGTCATTTTTAATAATTTTGCAGATAGGATTTGATATTCTTCCTGAATTATTCTATCGTAAATTTTACCTACATAACCATTTTGAACGGCATCTGGCTTNATAATNGCCAATGTTTTATTTTTCATTTTTTGTATTTCCTTTANACCAATATCTNANGNTNNATAATGTATNAGCATATTAATCACNTAATAATATTTCTANCTAATTACAATAAATTAATTATTTTCCATCACATATTTCATAAGATCTCCAATATCTGCAACAGAATCGGCTACATGTATACCACACTCTTTTAAAATTTTAGTTTTAGCATCTGCTGTGTCATTTCCGCCAGATACAATAGCTCCTGCATGACCCATTCGGCGTCCTGGAGGTGCAGTCTGTCCTGCAATAAAGCCTACAATCGGTTTAGTTATATTGTTTTTTGCCCATTCTGCAGCTTCAATTTCCATCTGTCCACCAATTTCACCAATTATAACAATCCCTTCAGTTTCATTATCTGCTTCAAAAAGTTCTAAACAATCTTTCATTGAAGTTCCTATAATNGGGTCACCACCAATACCAATAGCTGTGGTTTGACCTAATCCTGCGTTTACGCATTGATCAATTGCCTCATATGTAAGAGTCCCAGATTTNGATATAACNCCNATATTCCCTTTATTGCATATGAANCCAGGCATTATTCCCAATTTGCATTCNTCAACAGTAATAATTCCTGGACAATTNGGNCCAATCATACGGGTACCATATTGNCTTACAANTCTTTTTACTTTAATCATATCGTTTACAGGAATACCNTCTGTAATACANACTACTACTTTAATTCCTGCAAAACTGGCTTCTATTACTGCTTCTGCNGCGAAAGAAGGAGGAACAAAAATAATGGAAGTGTCAGCATCTGTGACCTCTACTGCTTCTAAAACAGAATTAAAGACAGGAACACGTTCATCNAGTGTTTTTTGGCCNCCTTTNCCTGGTGTAACACCTGCAACAATATTTGTTCCATAATCNAGCATTTGTGTCGAATGGAATTGACCTTCTGAACCAGTAATTCCTTGAACAANAACNTTTGAATTCTTATTAACTAAAATTGACATNTGATTTCTCCTATTTACNAAAGGCTNCTTTTACAACTTTTTCTGCAGCATCCTTTATACTGTCAGCTGGAATAATTGACACACCTGATTCATTTAGTATATCCCTAGCTTGTGATGCATTAGTTCCTTGCAGACGGACAACAACAGGGACTTTCAGGCCTAATTCTTTAACAGCTTGTACTACACCATTGGCCACACGATCACATCTGACTATGCCGCCAAAAATATTGATCAGGACAGCTTTTACATTTTCATCGGTTAGTATAATGCGAAATCCATTCTTTACTGTTTCTGCACTTGCTGTTCCACCTACATCAAGGAAATTCGCAGGATCACCTCCTGCTAGTTTAATTATATCCATTGTAGCCATTGCCAGTCCAGCACCATTTACCATACATCCAACATTTCCATCTAGTTTAATATAATTAAGGTGGTATCTTCCTGCTTCTACTTCCATTGGATCTTCTTCAGAAAGATCACGCATTTCAGAAATACTTTTTTGACGAAATAATGAATTATCATCAAAATTGAATTTTGAATCCAATGCTAAAACATGACCATCAGTGGTTATTACAAGTGGATTAATTTCTAACAGTGAAGCATCGGTATCCTTAAAGCAAGTATACATGTTTATAAATATTGATATTGCATCTTTTACTATAGTACCCTTCAGATTTAAGCCGTGAGCTAATTTCCGAGCTTGAAAGGATTTCATACCCAATAATGGATCAATCCATACCTTAATAATTTTTTCGGGTGATGCTTCAGCCACTTTTTCAATTTCTACACCACCTTCTGTAGAGACCATAAACACATCCATTTCTTTTGACCGGTCTAAAGTAATAGCTGCATAGAATTCCTTATCAATATTTACTCCAGATTCGATTAGAATACGTTCTACAACTTTACCTTCTTTACCAGTTTGATGCGTAATGAGTTTCATACCTAATAATTCTTTGGCAGATAATTTTACTTCATCTATATTGTGCGCTAGTTTTATACCCCCTCCTTTACCCCTACCGCCAGCATGAATTTGGGCTTTAACCACCACAGTATCAGTTTTGAGTTGGTTATACGCTTCTACAGCTTCATCTACTGAAAAAGCTGTTATCCCATCTGGAGTAGATATTGAATATTTACGAAAAATATTTTTACCTTGGTATTCATGTATTTTCATGTACTGTTCCTTATTATTGTACCTGCATTTCCTTTAAGAGTATCAGCTATGTTGGGAATAGAAGTTATTATAACTTTTTATCCATGATATTTCAAAAAGTGAAGGGCTGGCTTAATCTTTGGTCCAATACTCCCTTTTTGAAATTCCCCATTATTATATAATTTTTTTAAATCATTTCTATTTATTTTTTTAATTGAAGTCTGATTTGCACTGCCAAAATTAAAATAAACATTTTTCACATTAGTTATTATCCAGAATTTATTAGCACGGATAATTCGCCCCATTTTTGCTAATGAGTAATTTTTATCTATGACTGCATTAATTCCTTCTAAATCACCGTTTTCATCATTATAGACTGGGATTCCACCACCACCTGATGCAATGACAACTGTACCACGATCTACAAGTGCTTTAATTGATTTCCCATGCATAATGTATTCTGGCATGGGATATGGGTACCATGCGGCGCCATTTTGCGTGCTCTTGTTCCTTTATTTTCCATCCAAATTTATTAGATAAATCTCTAGCTTTTTCTAAAGAGTTCCACCCAAAGAGATCATTGCAGTAAGTTTAGCCATTCAATCCTTTTCTAAAAAAGGATATCTATAGTTTTTATGAGTATCAAAGGTTTCTTTTATTGTTCTAATTGATATCCATCTTAAAAGGTTTAGCTCAGATCCTGCCTTATCATTTGTTCCTGATGCTCTACTACCTCCAAATGGCTGTTGTCCTACTACAGCACCAGTTGGTTTATCGTTAACATAGAAATTTCCTGCAGAGTGTCTCAGAAGCTTTTTTGCTTGATCCATTGCTTCTATATCTTTTCCTATTATGCAGCCTGTTAAGCCGTACTGTGATGTAGAATCAACGAGTTTAATTGTTGATTCCCATTCTGAATGATCGTAGAGATATATAGTCAATACTGGCCCAAAGATTTCTTCTTCCATTGTTTTAAAATATGGATCAGATGTAAGGATTGTAGTAGGTTCGATAAAGTAACCTTGACTATCATTATATTTACCACCAGAAATAATTTCAGCTTCACTAGAAATTCTTGCGTATTCAATATATCTCACAATTGAATCAAAAGCTGTTTTATCAATAACCGCATTTATAAAATTTGTAAAATCTCTTGGGGATCCTACAGATATCGTTTCCAGTTCAGATAAATATTTATGCTTTAATTTTTTCCAAATACTTTTGGGTATATATACTCTTGACATTGCAGAACATTTTTGTCCTTGAAATTCAAATGCACCTCGTATCATTGCAGTTACTAATACATCAATATCCGCAGAAGTATGGGCCAGGCAAAAATCTTTTCCGCCTGTTTCACCTACAATTCTTGGATAAGTTTTATAATTATCAATATTATTACCAATAATTTTCCAAATATGCTGAAAAGTTTCTGTGGACCCTGTAAAATGGACACCCGAAAGATTTTCATTTTTTAAGACAGGATCACCAATATCTCCACCCGATCCAGGAATAAAATTAATTACACCATCAGGTAATCCTGCTTCTTTCATCATTTCCATAATAAAATGACAGGGGTAAACTGCACTAGATGCAGGTTTCCAAAGGGCCACATTCCCTACCAGTGCAGGAGCGGTAGGTAGGTTTCCGGCAATAGAAGTAAAATTGAAAGGAGTTACAGCAAAAATAAATCCTTCTAGCGGACGATATTCGAGATAGTTTTTTATCCCTTCTGGAGAAATTAGTGGCTGGTTATTGTATATTTGTTCAGCAAATTGAGCATTAAAATTGAAAAAGTCTATTAGTTCACAGGCGGAATCAATCTCAGCTTGGTAAGCATTTTTACTCTGGTTTAACATTGTGGCAGCATTAATTGTATCTCGCCATGGTCCTTGTAACAATTTTGCTGCTTTTCTAAAAATAGCTGTCCTTTCACTAATTGAAGTGTTAGACCAAATTTTCCATGATTCCATTGCAGCATCTATTGCTAAGTCAGCTTCTTTTTTCCCAGCTTTATGGTATTTTGCCAAAATATGGTTATGATCGTGAGGCATCAAACAATTACCAGTATTACCTGTGTAGATTTTTTCTCCATTTATAATAATTGGGACATCAATAATTTTCGAAGCTAGTTCGTCATATTTTTTTTGAAGACTCAATCTCTCAATTGAACCAGGTTCGTAGGATTTTACTGGTTCGTTCGTTGCTTTAATAATTTTGATCATAAAATTTTAGATCCTGATTATAACAGATTAGACAAAAGATAAGTTAAATTACCAGTCATTAATAACCGAGACAAGATGGATAGTGATATAAATAATGAAAACATTAGATTAATGTGAATAAATTAAACAAATTCCAAATCAGTTTTTCTGGCTTCAATTGTAAATCGATCTAATGCCTTTCTCATTTCAGGTAATTCTGAAGAAGTTACGAGGGTTTTTCTAAAAGCAGCTGCGCCAGGGAATCCTTTTATATAATTAGAAAAATGTTTTTTCATTAGGTTGAATCCAGTTTTTTCACCTCTATTTATAAGCATTAGATCAAAGTGCCTTTTACACATTTCTGCAATATCTAGAAGAGATGGTTGTAAAGGTATCTGCTGACCGGCGAGGCGGGCTTTAGCATTTTGAAAAAACCATGGATTTCCTTGGGTTGCTCTAGCTACCATTACTGCATCACACCTTGTTTCATCAAACATACGTATCATATCATCTGTATTGCAAATATCTCCATTCCCAATTACTGGAATAGAAACTGATTCTTTTAAAATTCTAATGTAATCCCAATTTGCTTTCCCAGTATAGCGTTGCTTAGTGGTGCGAGGGTGAAGAGTGATGGCTTTTACTCCAATTTTTTCAAGTTGTTGTCCTGCTTCAGGAATGATGATGGATTCTTTATTCCATCCTGCTCGCATTTTTACAGTAACAGGCAATTCGGGTACAGCTTCAATCACAGAAGCTGTGATATCGTTCATTAAGCATAGATCCTTAAGAGCAGCTGAACCACCACCCTTTTTCGTAATTTTAGGTACTGGGCATCCATAATTGATATCAATAATATCAGGCTGAAAATTATCTGAAATATATTTAGCAGCTTTGCCCATGGATTCAGCATTATTTCCAAAGATCTGTATACCTATTGGTCTCTCTTTTTCTTCGAATTGGACCATATTCAAAGTTTTTATATTCTCTCTAATTATACCATCCGCAGATACAAATTCAGAATAAACTACACCAGCACCCATCTCCTTACATAAGATTCGAAATGGATAATCTGTTACACCTGCCATTGGGGCGAGAAAAACAGGTGTTTCAATATTTAATGAGCCAATTTTCATAGTACCAAAATTAAAATGTAAATTATATTATTAACTAACTTGTTGATTCAATCAATTTAGTGGATCTATTATCATTTTTAATAACTTAGTAAAAAAATTAACTTATCCTATGCTTAAAATATCACCTTTTCTTTTATTTATTTTTTCTTGTTCAGTCCAGAACGTAGATAAGATTTATTTTAATGGCAATATTTGGACTGGCGATCCAAAAAATCCTTATGCTAATGCGATCGCTGTCAGTGGAGATCAAATATTTCATGTTGGTGATGGCACCGAAGTACTCATGATGTCAACTGCGAATACTGAAAAAATAGATTTAAATGGTCATTTTGTTACTCCAGGTTTTATTGATAACCATGTACATTTTATGAGTGGTGGTTTTCAGCTTTCTAGCGTAAATCTCCGAAATGTAGATAATAAGGCTGAATTTCAGAAACGAATAAAAACCCATGCGGATAGCCTTCCAAAAGGTATATGGATGCAGGGAGGTGATTGGGACCATGAACTATGGGGAGGAAATTACCCCGATAAATCTTGGATTGATGATGTTGTATCTGATAGACCTGTATTGCTTGGTAGGCTAGATGGACATATGGCTTTGGCAAATAGTAAGGCTCTTCAAATGGCTGGTATTACAAAAAGAACTAAGGATCCTGCAGGAGGAATTATAATAAAAGATGAAAATGGAAATCCTACAGGTATTTTAAAAGATGAAGCAGAGAGTCTTGTTAGTAAAATTATTCCTGAACCAACAATTGATGAAATGGATCAAGCGTTAGATGTAGCAATGAATTATGCTCTTTCTCTTGGTATTACTCAAGTACATGATGTGGGATCCAATCATTTTGATTCTTGGAAGTCTCTTCTCACTTACAAAAGAAATCATAAAAATGGCCGATTAAAAATTCGTATTAAGATTTTTCCATGGTATACTTATTGGAAAAGTATTATCAAAAATGTTCGGAATAATGGTCCAGGTGATGATTGGTTAAGATGGGATGGAATCAAAGCTATGATGGATGGTTCTCTTGGTTCTCGCACAGCCTGGATGCATGAACCCTACTTGATTGATCATTTTTCTAAAGAAAAGGAAGATCTTCCGACTGTTGGAATAATTACTGTTCGAGACACTGCAGATTTCAAATTTATTTTAAGGGAAACCGATAAAGCAAATATCCAACATGCTATTCATGCTATTGGTGATAGAGCTAATGATTGGATTCTTGATGAATTTGCATTAATTAGAAAAGAAAATGGGATGAAGGATAGAAGATCTCGTATAGAGCATTCGCAGCATCTTTCGAAATCTGCTATATTAAGATTTTCAAAAGAGAATATTATTCCATCAATGCAGCCTTATCATATTTATGATGATGGTTCTTGGGCTCATAAACGTATAGATCATGATCGTTTATCACGAACATATGTTTTTAAGACATTAATCGAAAGTGGTGCCAATCTTACATTTGGATCGGATTGGACTGTAGCCCCATTAAATCCAGTTACGGGTATTTATGCTGCTGTTACTCGCAGGACGCGGGATGGTTATAATCCTAATGGATGGTACCCCAATGAAAAAATTAGCGTTGAAGATGCTCTTAAAGCTTATACTATCAATAATGCATATGCAGCCTTTTGGGATGATAAAACAGGATCTATCATCCAAGGTAAATATGCTGATTTTGTAGTTCACTCAGTTAATTTTCTTACTTCAACTCCAGATGAAATATTATATTCTAGAGTCTTAAGGACAGTAGTAGGAGGTAAAGATTATTTGTATGAATAGTATTTTCTTTTATTCTGTTTAAAAAAATTTCTGTTTATTTTTTTAAAATCAAATTGGATTTTCCATCAATTATCTGGAAAAATATTGTAGATCAGTCCAATTAATTTATGCTTTAAAAAAATATTAATTATTGAATAAGGGAGTAGATTAAAAATGATGTCCTTTTTCTCTTTATTCTATTACTCATAAGATTCATTGAATTTTATTTAAAATCTTAATTACTTGAAAAAAAATATCTATAGCCAAATAGAAAAAATGAAAAATATAATATATACGAAATTTTTATCAGTATCATTACTAATTGCTCAAAGTGTTACTTTTCCAAGTGACCCAGATCAAGCTCCAATAGGTGGACTGGTTAATTTGGCTTTTATTGGATGAGTAGTGATAATATTTAAACTGAAAGATGTATTTAAATAAAAAATCCTGGAATTATTTTAAAAAAGTTTCTTTTTATTTATTCGATATACAAATTAGTATTTGATTTATTTTTTTATAATTAATAACAAGAAACTTATTTTTACCTTAAAATTGGATAAGTATGCACTAGAAAGCTTTAGTAGAATAGCGTAAGACCATGCCAATGTTATCCATAATTATACCTGTTTATAATGAAAAATCGACATGTTTGGAATTAATCGAACGAGTGAAATCCGTCTCAATTGATAAACAGATTATTGTAGTTAATGACGGATCAACTGATGGCTCAAATGAACTCTTAGAATCTATTTCGAATATTCAGTTGATTCATCATGATTATAATAAAGGGAAGGGTGCTGCTGTTCGGACAGCTCTTCCTTATT
Organism: Fidelibacterota bacterium; assembly: GCA_002718285.1. The sequence goes on along the minus strand of PBAR01000005.1, from coordinate 55,951 downwards.
GCGTTGGGAGCTATGTTATATTGCAAGATGGTGATTTGGAATATGATCCTAATGCCTATCATTCACTTTTAAAACCAATTATTAATAATCAAGCTGAAGTTATTTTTGGTAGTAGATGGCTCAATCAAACTAATAAAAACTCATATCATACTCGTGGTAACAAAATGATTACCTGGTTTTCAAATTTTATAAATGGAAAGTCGATTACAGATGTAGCTTCCTGTTATAAAGTATTGCCTTTGGAATATTTAAAAGACCTTGATTTGAAATCATCAGGATTTGGGTTAGAAACAGAAATTGCAGCAAAGGTATTTCGTAGAGGATATAGAGTTATGGAAGTTTCCGTAAGCTATCAAAGACGAAAAATAGAGGAAGGTAAAAAGTTGAGGCTGATTGATGGCCTTATATCAGCATGGAGCTGTTTAAGATATAGATTTTTTGATTAATATTTTCATATTAAAGAATATTTTGCGGGTTACATAAAGATTTTTAAGTTTAACACCTTTTTTATAGAGTAATTAGTAAGAGAATGTTATGAGTAGAGTTTGTGATGTAACGGGAAAAAAGCCAATGTTTGGTAATAATGTGAGTCATGCTCACAATAAAAGCCGAAGAAGGTTTAATATTAACTTACAGCGAAAAAAATTCTGGCTACCAGATGAGAAACGGTATATTACCCTGCGAATTTCCACTAGAGGTATGCGTATTATTGATAAAAAAGGAATTACAAAAGTAGTAAAAGAATTGAGGGCCAAAGGAATAAAGATTTAGTCATTTTTAACATATTAAAACAATAAAAAAACCCTGGTAACAGGGCTTTTTTATTGTTTTAACCACGATCTTTTTATTCTATTTCTTTAATCATGTTGTCTACGGATGAATGCAGGTACTTGCAGGTCTTGTCCGTAAACTACAACAGGTTTTTCCTGAGTATCATCAAATTTTACCTTAGGATGAACATTTTCAGTTTCTGGTAGATTATTATCATCCGATTCTTGTCGAACATGCAGAGGCATATTTTCTCGATCCTGTAGAGTTCTCGTATGAGGTGTGTCAAAATCAGTCTCAGATAGTTCGGTATTTTTGATTTTTTGTACTGCTTTTGGCATATTAAAACCCGTAGCAATTACAGTAACACGAATTTCGTCATCCANATTGGGGTCAATCACAGCNCCAAAAATAATATTNGCTGAGGNTCCTGCTTCTTCAAAAATAATGCTTGTGGCTTCGTTAGCTTCCATAAGNGTAAGNTNATTACCNCCAGTAATATTAACTANTACACCNTGTGCACCTTTAATACTTGCATCATCAAGCAAAGGACTAGAAATTGCTTGTTGAGCGGCTAAAACAGCCCGTTCATCACCTTTAGCAATTCCTGTACCCATTATAGCCTCTCCCATATTTTTCATTATTGTTTCAACATCTGCAAAATCTAGATTTATAACACCTTGTACATTTATTAAATCCGATATTCCTTTCGCTGCCTGATGAAGAATAGTATCAGCCATATTAAATGCTTCTGGGAGGGTTGTAGATTTATCCACAATAGACATTAATTTTTGATTAGGAATAGCAATTACCGTATCACATGCTTTTTTCATTTCTGCTAAACCTTCTAATGCGCGATTCATTCTCTTTGGACCTTCNAAACTAAAAGGCAGAGTTATAATNCCTACAGTNANAACACCTTGTTCTCTAGANACTTTAGCCACTNNAGGTGCTGCTCCTGTNCCNGTTCCNCCNCCCATTCCAGCAGTAATAAAAGCCATATCAGCACCATCTAACAGAGCAGATATTGCTTCTTGNTCTGCTTCAAGAGCCTCTTTCCCAACATTTGAATTTGCTCCNGCACCAAGACCTTTGGTTAAATTTTTTCCAATTTGGATTTTATGTTCAGATGGATTGTTATCCAGATCTTGAGCATCTGTGTTGATTGCGATAAAATCAACACCTTGCATTCCTGATGTGATCATGCGAGTGACNGCATTTCCNCCAGCACCNCCTATGCCAATTACTTTCAGGTTCGCNTTTTGTTCAGATAGACTATCAAATTCAAACAGCATGATTATTCTCCTTTATTGGTTTGGTTAAAACAAATCTTCTATGGTATTTCGAATTTTTTTAAAAATACCTTTAATTCCGATATCTCTAGGTTGAGAATTGAGTATATGATCGGTTGCCATAAATGGCCAAAGTAATAATCCCAAAGCTGTAGCAAAATTTGGGTATTCAGCAATTTCCATAATTCCATCAATATTTATTGGTTTTCCAATTCGAACTTTTACATTTAAGTTGTCTTCAGCTAGGGCAATGATATTTCGAAGTTGAGAACCACCACCAGTTAGTACAATTCCATAAGTTAGAGGTTCTTTTATGTCTGCTCTTGAAATTTCACGGATCACCATTTGAAAAATTTCCTGCATACGAGCTTCTACGTAGCGGGATACTTCTTGTTCTGTTATAGATCGTTTAAGTTGTCCCTCTTTTGCNGGAAGATCTATTTCTAGTTTTTCTGATGACATTGATGATTTTGCTGAAGCATACTTAATTTTNATATCTTCTGCTTCATTNATTCCTATTTGAAGCATTACGGCAATGTCATTAGTTACNCTAGATGTTCCTAACGGAATAACTGCTGANTGTCTAATTGCGTTATTATGGTAAACTGCAATATTNGTGGTAGAAGCTCCGATTTCCACTAAAGTTACACCTAGNTCTTTTTCATCTTCTGTAAGTACNGATAATCCNGCTGCNANAGGTTGAAATACNAGCCCTTCTACNATGANACCTAATTCTTCAACACAATAAACTAAATTGTTCATTGCAGTTGTAGCCGCNGTAACAAGATGCACGTGACCTTCNAANCTTCTTCCNGTCATACCAATAGGNTTTTTTATTTTATCTATGGTNTCTACTAAGTATTCCTGAGGCAATGTATGGAGAATATCTCTATCAACTGGAAGNGAAACAGCTTGAGCAAGATNCATTACTTGATATGTATCTTTTTTATCNATTATTCGTTCAATTAGATTACCTGGGCTACCATTACCACGATTCAAAGCTATTGCTGCTTGAGTATTTAAACTACGTATATGATCACCAGTAATTGATAAAATTGATTTTGTTATTTTGACACTGGCCATTGTTTCCGCTTCATTCATAGATGCTTCTAATTGCCCAATTAATAAATCTCGATTTATAATTGACCCTTTTCGTATCCCATCGGATGGTACTGAACCGATCCCAAGAAGTTTTATATTTTTATTATTATTACTAATCTGACCAATTACACATGTTATTGTATCAGAACCTATATCTAACCCTGATATAATATATTGATCTTGCCCGTTACTAATTGGACTCATGATTGACGATCTTTAGCGATAATTTGATTATGGTATCTCATATCTAAAAATGAAAAGTCAGTTAAATTTTTATTGGGTTCAAGATCAATTTTGAATTGTTTTAAAATTTCAAATTTTTTAAATAAATTTTTATTTCCTAATAAGATTTTTGTTGGTTCTTCTGCTAGAATCAGTTCGATATCACTATCCAATACTAATCTAATTTCGGATAAATCATCATAGAGAAAATTGTAATTATTTCTGAGATGATTTAACCATTTGATAGATTCTTTTACTTTTACAGAAAGGACCTTTTTACCTGAAGGGTATAATTCTGGAGAAGGATTAAAATTAGATAATGCTGGAAGAATGAAATCTGTAATATTATTCATATTTGGTAAGATGTAACCATATTCATCAATCATTACCATTGGTTGTGTATTAATAATGGCTATGGGTTCACGCTCTACAATTTCAATCAANATTGTATTAGGAAAATGATAACTTATTCGAGNNGCGCGAACATAGGGATGAGTTTCCAATCTTTCTGNAACCNGNGNNAGATCAATCTTGTTTAATGGCAAATCTTNTAAATCAGTAACACTNTCTANATACTGCATATCTTCAAGTATAATTGTATCTGATATAATAATATTTTTGATAACCAGTTGATTAGATAAATTTGACCACCAAAATGAAATCCAGAATAGAAAAATAATGGATGAACACGCAAGCATAGAAATCAAAATATTATAATTTCCTAGGTGTTTTTTATTTTTATTATTCATAAGGATCAAGCTCTTTATTATTAAATCCAATAGTTTTCAATTCTAGATCTAATTTTATATTAAATTTCTCATAAACTTTTTTCCGTGTAATTCTTATCAGTTTTGCAATATCTCTAGCTTTTGCATCTCCATTATTTATAAAAAAATTTGCGTGGTGTGTTGAAATTTCTGCTTGNCCAATTTTTGTTCCTTTTAATCCTGCTTGATCAATTAAATATCCAGCTGGCCTGCTATCAGGATTTTTAAAAACACTTCCTGCAGAGCGAAAACGAAGAGGTTGTGATGANTTACGTCCTTTACTGGCTTTTGCTCTTTTTTGTTGNATTAATTGATNATNACCNTTTTGAAANGAAAANCGAGCTAAGATTATAAATTCATCTTTTTTNAANGTCGAAAAACGGTAATCAAAATTTATATCTCCATAATTTAATGTTTCAATTTTTCCATCCATTTTCATTACATCTACATTAACCAAATTATTTGAAATTTCACCGCCAAAAGCACCTGCATTCATAACTAAGGCACCACCTACAGTCCCTGGAACACCGATAAGACTTTCCATACCTGTCAAGTTTCTTTTTATACATTCTTTTACTAGTTTTCCCAACATTACACCAGATTCTACAGATACATACTTTTCTAAGAATTGGAGGGATGTAAGGACTTTTGCTGGGGTAATAACAATTCCTTCAACCCCATCATCTGCAACTAATAAATTAGATCCAGATCCAACAAAATATGTTTTAATATTATTGCAAAATGCAAACTGCAGAACATTGGAAAGATCCTTTTTATTTTTGGGGATAATGAATGCAGTGGCAGGACCACCAACTCCATAAGTAGTATGATTTTTCATCGGCTCATTTTCTAAAAGCGTACCTTTAACAATGGATTTCAATTCTGCCATAAATTTCAACCTTTTACCTCTGTTAGATTTTTTTCAAGGTGACGAGCATAAGCTTCACTGTAACGCCATATACTTCCCGCTCCAAGAGTTAGAACAAGATCATTCTCTTTAACAATTTCATCAAGCTTTTTTATTACATTATCTAAATCGGGTATGTAATAACATTGCTCTTTACCTGAGTTTTTACATTCATTATAAATTAATTCAGATGTGATTCCTGGAATTGGTTTTTCTCTAGCAGGATAAATATCAGTTATAATAATTACATCTGCTTCTTTCAATGCATCAGAAAATTCCCTAAAAAATGCTTGAGTCCTTGAGAATAAGTGAGGTTGAAAAACAGCAATTATTCTTTTTTTCCATCCACCCCGGGAAGCTTTAAGAGTTGATTTAATTTCAGTCGGATGATGTGCGTAATCATCCACGACCATTATATTATTATAGCAACCTTTAATTTCAAAACGACGTCTAACACCCTTAAATGCTTCAATACCTTTTTGAATTTTTGAAAATGAAAGGCCCATTTCTAACCCAATTACAACGGAAGCTAAGGAGTTTAGAACATTATGTTCACCTGGAACATTGATTCTTATTTCTCCTAGGTTTTCCTCCGCTCGAAAAACAGAATATGTGGAATTTGTAGAATCAAATCGTAGGTTTTCCGCTCGGTAGGCCGCATCCCTCGACCGTCCATAGGTGGTCATGGGCCTTTCAATTTTTGGTATAATTTCTCTGATTGCAGGAGAATCAATACAAACTATAACTTCTCCATAGAAGGGGACNGATTGACAAAATTGTAGAAANGCGNCTTNAAGATCATTTAAATNATCATAACAATCCGTATGTTCAAGTTCAATATTGGTTATTACAGCGATAGTTGGCTTTAATGCAAGAAAACTTCGATCAAATTCATCCGCTTCGACAACTATAACATTTCCATCTCCTAATTTCGAATTTGTATCTAAATTTTGTACTAAACCACCTACTACAAGGGTAGGTTCCATTTTGGCATATGACAATACCGTTCCAATCATTGATGAAGTAGTAGTTTTTCCATGAGTTCCTCCAACTGCAATACTTGTTTCCTTAACAGATATAAGCTCTCCCAACATTTCCGCCCTTTTTATAACAGGAATACCATTTTGACGAGCTTTGATTATTTCTGGATTTTCTGATTGTACTGCACTGGAATAAACTAATACATCTGTTTTACCAACATTTAGGGGGTTATGCCCAATTTTTACATCTATCCCAAGATTTATTAAACGTTTAACATTATCTGAATTATTCAAATCAGAACCAGTAACTNTAAATCCAAGATTTAAAAGCAATTCAGCAATTCCACTCATTCCTATACCTCCAATACCAACAAAATGCACCTGATTTATCTTCCTAAATGTCATGAAGTTGCCTTTATTATTTGATCTACNATTTCTTTTGTNGCATTAGGTCTTCCAATAGATTTAGATGCTAATGCCATTCTTTCCAATTCTATNTGGTTATNTATTAAGTTCNTNATGGAATAATAAAATTCCTTTGGTCGCAATGNTTTCTGAAATAAAATNCTTGCTGCACCNGAATTAACCAAAGCTTGGGCATTCTTAGTTTGATGATCAGCAGCAGCAAATGGAAAAGGAATAAGAATACTTGCTTTTCCGCATACAGTTATTTCTGCTAGTGTTAAAGCACCACTTCGACATATGATTAAATCTGCTATCGCATAAGCTCTATCCATATTATTGATAAAAGGAGAAACATGGATATTATTTTGATTATATTTCTTATACTGCGGATATTCCATATCCCCTGTTTGCCACAATACCTGAAGTCCAGAACGATTAAATTTTTTGACAACTGCATCCATCATTTTATTTAAATATGCTGATCCTTGACTACCACCAAAGAGAAAAATAGTTTTTAATTTTGGATCCAAATTAAATTCATCTCCAGCTTCCTTTTTTCTTCCTTTGGCAATACCTTGGCGGACTGGATTACCAGTTAGAATAGTATCATGCTCCAAATATTTACTAGTTTCTTCAAAAGCAGTACAAATAGTTTTTGATCGTGGAGCAAACCAGCGAGTTGTGATTCCAGGGAAAGAATTTTGTTCTTGAAGTACGATTGGACAGGTTTTTTTCCACCTAGTTGCCATAAATAGAGGTACTGCAGAAGCATATCCACCTGTACCTATAATAATTTCTGGAATAAAATCTTTGAACAAGGATCGAATTTTTGCCATAGAACTAAAAATTCTACCTGGTAGCAATATATTGCGTCCGATACTTTTGGGATTTAAACCCCTTTGAAGTCCACGAATTGGAAGTAGGGTATGCCTCACATCTTTTACTGGGAATACCTTAGCCTCTAATCCAAAATTTGATCCCACATAATGGATTTTTGAATTTGGATTCCTCCGGTGCAACTCTTCTCCGATTGCAAGCGCAGGGAATAAATGTCCACCAGTTCCTCCACCAGCAATTAAAAAATTCTGATTACCCAATTAAAGTTGGACTCCAGCCATGTTTATTTCTACCAACAGATCTTTTTGCTTGAGAAATATTCAATAAGATACCTATTAAAGCCATATTTACTACCATCCCTGAACCCCCATAGCTAACCATAGGCATGGGTAAACCAGTGACTGGAAAAATTCCTGTTACAACTGCAGCATTTACAAATGCATAAAGAATAAAATTGAAGGATATACCTACTGCTAATAGTACACCGAAGTGGTCTGTGCATTTTCTGGAAATCTTGATACCTCGTAGAAAGATTAATAGAAACAATGTAATTACAGGAATAGATCCAATAATAAAACCTAATTCTTCTCCAATAATTGCAAAAATAAAATCTGTATGAGGGGTGGGAAGTAATTGATTTTTTTCGATACTATTCCCAAGGCCCACTCCAAAAATACCTCCATTCCCCAAGCTTATTAAAGATTGCTTAGCCTGATATCCTACATCTGGCAGATCTGCAAATCCAAACCATGAGAGAACGCGTTGTCTTCGGTATTCTCTAGATAAAAGGATTGGGATTCCAATTAGTAATCCTGATGTACTAATGAGAGATAATTGAGATATTTTAACACCACCAATAAATAAAATAACAGTACCCAAAGTACCAATCATTGCAGCAGTACTAAAATCTGGTTGAATTACAATAAGAGCCATGATAATTGNAAGTAAGCAAANAGCAGGAAAAAANCCTGTATAAAAATCATGGAGTTTTTCNCGTTTCTTATCTACATAATANGCCATATATACAANAACNGACATTCTTGCTATATCAGATGTTTGTATTGAAAATGGTCCGAAATATATCCACCTTGCTGGTTTACTCCATCCAAGACCTTTTGCTAAGTAGCTTATTTTAGTCAGTAATAGCAAAAAAATAGANCCTATAATCATATAGATNGCNACATTTTTTAAATGNCGNTAATCCAAGATNAGAAANANAAATAGACAGATTATNCCTANAAGTAATCGCTTCAAATGATTTTGCAAAAAAAGCATATCAGTTNGGCCATTAGAATTAGCAAATGATTCNTACCAACTNGCGCTATATAGCATGANAGTTCCAAGCACAGCTAAAATGCTAAAATATATCAATAATTTCCGATCATACTTTTGGGTTAAAATATCAATCATTAATTTTTTTCAGCCTTTTGACCCAAGTTTTAAATTGAGTTCCTCTTTTTTCAAAATTTTCGAATTGATCAAAACTGGCACATCCTGGAGATAATAAAACTATATCTCCAGGGATGGCCAGAGTTTGGGCTGTTGTAACTGCGGATTTAAGACTAGTTACTTGAACAGATCTTACCGCATCCCCTAATGCAGTTACAATTTCCCCGCCGGATTCTCCATAAGAGATAATTACTCTAACATGACTTGACTTAATATGTGGAAGGAGTAGCCGGAAATCTGCACCCTTATTTTGACCGCCAAGAATCAAAACAATAGGTTTAATGAAACTTTTTATGGATACAATAACAGCATCAAGGTTGGTGGCTTTTGAATCATTTATATATTGAACATCATTAATTTTCAAAACATATTCCATGCGGTGTTCAACTCCACGGAATGATCCAATAGCTTTTGCAATTTGTTTTTCAGATATGCCCATAATATGAGCTGCTGTTGAAGCAGCGAGTATATTCGATAAATTGTGCCGTCCTGGAATAATCACATCATCTGCTTTAATTAAAGGGGATAATTTGGGTCCACAGATACCATTTGGTTGTAATCTGAAAGTCATATCTTCTCGATTTGTACTGAAAGGGATTTTGGTGGATGGATGGTTTTTCAATGATTCAGTAATTATGGGATCATCATAATTGTAAACAATAAAATCACTTTTAGTTTGGTTTTTAACCATTCTCATTTTCATCGCGATATATTCATCCATTGTTCTATGTCGATCTAAATGATCGGGTGAAATATTGGTATAGACAGAAACATGCGGATGGAAATATTTAATAAATTCCATTTGGAAACTTGAAATTTCAAGAATAAAAACTGTTTTTGGTTCTGGATATTGTAATTCATTTAATACAGATGAAGAGAAAGGGATCCCAATATTTCCAGCAATAATACCATGCATATCTTCTGTTTGACACATTTCAACTAAAACACTTACAGTAGTGGTTTTTCCATTGGAACCAGTAACTGCGATAATTGGCGATTTAGTAAACCAGCTTGCAAATTCTATTTCACTTATAATTGAAATATTTTTTCTTTTTGCATTAAGTATGATTGATGAATCTTTTGCTACTCCAGGGGAAACGATCCATAAGTCTGCTTCATAAATAAGATCCGATTGCCTTCCAATTTCTATGCTTATACCTATTTTAAATAATTCTTCAGCACGCATATTAATATCATGATTAGTACTAGGATCGCTAACGAAAACCTTTGCACCATTAAAATGAGCAAGCTTTGCAGCGGCACTACCACTTAGTCCTGCTCCTATCACAGATATAAATTTATTGTTTATATTAATTTTGTTTTTAGAAGGTAAACCCATCAGCGAATTTTGAAAGTAGTGATTGAAAATAATGCGAGAAGTAATCCAATAATCCAGAAGCGAACTACAACTCTGGTCTCGGGCCATCCTTTTAATTCGAAATGATGGTGGATGGGAGCCATAAGAAATAATCTAGTACCTTCACCATTTTTATATTTAGTCCATTTAAACCAAAAAACTTGAAGCATGACTGAAATTGTTTCAAAGACAAAGACGCCACCAATTATGAATAGTAATAATTCTTTTTTAAGAAGGATAGCTAACGTACCTAATGATGCCCCAGTTGATAAAGATCCGGTATCACCCATAAAAACTTCTGCTGGTGCTGTATTAAACCAGAGGTAGCCGATACAAGCACCAGCCATAGCACTTGCAAAGATGGTTAATTCTCCAGCTCCAGGTAAATAAATAATATTTAAGTAATCAGAGAAATCTACGCGACCAGATATATATGATATAGCTGCAAATACAGAAAAACAGATNGCTAAAAGTCCTGTAGCTAGNCCATCCAGTCCATCAGTTAAATTAACNGCATTNGAAGTNCCTGTAATTACCAAGATTACCATTAGAGGNTAAAAANTNCCTAAGTCAATTTCTACATTCTTTAAAAATGGTATAGTTGTTTTGGAATTAAATAATTGAAATTCGGGAGTATTCATTATCCAATAACTAATAATTACTCCAAGGAAAAGCTGTCCAGCCATTTTNTAACGACCTATTAGTCCTTTTTTNATTTTTTTTATAACTTTTAAATAATCATCAATAAAACCTATGATTCCCATCCATATTGTTGAGATTAGTATAATCTGAATAAATGGGCTATTTAATTTGGCCAGCAAGAGGGTAGGGAGGAGTACCGCAAAAATAATGATTACTCCTCCCATTGTAGGCGTGCCCTTCTTCTTCATGTGAGATTTGGGTCCTGTANGGCGAATTTCTTCGCCTATCTGGTTTNTTTGTAGTGTGTGGATAATCCAGGGCCCAATAATGAAGCTTAATACCAATGCTAATATGGCTGCACTTGTCGCTCTAAAAGTAATATATTCAAATAAATTAAAAGCAAAAAAAGTATCTTTTAGCGGGGTAAGTAATTCGTATAACACTAGCTTAAAAAGACCCCTTCAATTATTTTTTCCATTGACATTCCTCTTGAACCCTTAAATAGGATCTTATCCCCATCTTGTAATGAATTTTTCAATTTATTTATTAGCTCCGAAGAAGACTCAAAATGGGAAGAATCAATCTTGTTATTTAATACCGAATTGGTGTGTTTAGTATTATCACCAATAGTGTATACTAAGTCTAATTCAATTTCTTTGCATTTATGCCCCACTTCAATATGTTGTTCTATTGATTCATCGCCAAGCTCAAACATATCCCCAAATACAAAAATACGTCTTCCGTTATCACTAAATGCGTTTAAGTAATCTAGCGCAGCTAAGCATGATGATAGATTGGCATTATAAGTATCGTCAATTATAGTAATTCCATCAATATTTTTTACCTTACAGCGTCCATCTGGTGGTTTAAAAGAACTAATACTAATCACAATATTTTTCCAATCAATGCCTAATGAAAAAGCTATTGAAGAAACTGCAATAATATTTTTTGCAAAAGAAATATTTTGCGACCCTGTAGGTATCTCATGGGTATCAACAGTTAATGTTAACGAGCCATTATTTTCATGATATATATCAGCAGGATAATCACAATCGGGTGTTAAACCAAATGTGACCTTTTCACCTAAAATTGGAATAGATGCCACTTGATCATCTGACATATTAACAAATGCTGTTCCATATTTTAGTGATTTAAATAAAGCACCTTTAGTTTTAGTAATATTATCAATTGTTCCAAAGCCAGAAAGATGTGCTTTAGAAATATTTGTAATTAAACCATGTGTCGGTTGCGCAATGTTGCAAAGATATTCTATATCACCCTCTTGGTTAGCCCCCATTTCCAAAATAGAAATATTATGTTTTTCTTCCATTTTAAAGAGGGTAAGGGGAAGTCCAACAGAAGTGTTAAAATTCCCCTCAGTGGCGTGCACATTATACTTGTTTGAAAGTATATGTACGAGTAACTCTTTTGTTGATGTTTTACCATTAGAACCTGTAATTGCTATTACCGGTATACTGAATTGAGAACGCCATTCCTTTGCTATTTTTCCAATAGTAAATTGGGTATTCTCGACTTCAATTTGTTGCAAATTCAAACCTATATTTTTTTTATTTACCAGGGCGGCAATCGATCCTTGTTTTGTTACTGTGGACAGAAATTCATGACCATCTTTTCGCTTTCCCTTAATAGCAATATATAGATCACCTTTTTTACATTCTCTACTATCAGTTGTTATACCTAACACTGGATGATGAATGCGAAATCCTGTAACGCTTTCAAAAATAGCAGCAAATCTTTCTGGCTGTTTTAATTCAACTCTCATTGATATTCCTGAATTACCTTAAGATCTGAATGAAAAATTTTTATTCCATTTATATCTTGATATTCTTCTCTCCCTTTTCCAAGAATAACAATAATATCATCTTTTGCAATTCTAGAAAGTGCAGTTTTTAATCCTTTAGACCGATCTTCAAATATGCTATATCGATTTGATTTAAATCCCGATATTAGATCCTTGGTGATTTTAGCAGGATCTTCATTTCTTGGATTATCAGGGGTTATATAACAGTGCTTTGCATACAATTCTGCAGTTTTAGCCATTTCTGGCCGCTTTGAANCATCTCTNTCTCCNCCTGCCCCAAAGACAACAAAAATATTGGTTTCCTTTTTTGATAATTGTTTAATTGCTCCTAAAACCTTATCAAAAGCGTCTGGCGTATGCGCATAATCTATAAATGCAGTAGCACCATTTTTAAGATTGAACGGCTCCATTCTTCCTGGAATTGGGGGGCATGTTTCAATCCCTTTTTCGATATAATTTTTCTCTATCCCCATGGAGTGTGCTCCAGAAACAGCAGCTAAAATATTATCAGCATTGAATTTCCCTATAAGCTTTGAATCCACTTTATAAGTTTTATTTTCTGTCTTTATTATTCCTTTTATACCATCGATCCCTAATTCTAGGTCACGATAATGAATAGATTTAGTACCTTTCATTCTTGACATCGAATATTTTAATACAGTTGTATTAGTTTCCTTAGCTAATCGAATACCATTTAAATCAGCTGTATTTATAATTGCCGTAGAATCTAGATTGAGCATATGAAATAACTTCGCCTTAGATTGAAAATAGGATTCCATTGTTCCATGATAGTCCAAATGTTCTGGCGTTAGGTTAGTATATATTGCCAAATTAAAATCCACATCTGAAACTCTATATTGATCTAATCCATGTGATGAGACTTCCATTACAAGGGTTGAAAAATTTGCTTCTACCAAATCAGATAATATTTTTTGTATAATTAGACTATCTGGAGTGGTTAAAGATTTATTTTGTTTGAATCCTTCAGCAATTAAACCTAGTGTTCCAAGCTGTGCAGTTTTATGACCAGAATGAGATAGTATATAGGATAATAAAGATGCTGTAGTCGTTTTTCCATTAGTTCCAGTAATACCAATTATTTTTATATATCTAGAAGGATGATTGTAAAATTCAGCTGCCAATAAAGATGCTACTCGACGTGGATTTGAAACTTTTATTTGCGGTATCCCTAATTTACCCAGATCTCTTCCATTTGAGATTATGGCTGATGCTCCATTTTCAATAGCATCATGAATATAATCATGCCCATCATGTAATTTTCCAGGGATAGCAATGAATAAATCACCTTTTGTAATATCGCTAGAATTACTTTTAACTCCATTTATCATAATATCTGGGACTGATTCTTCACTTGCAAAATTTCGAACAAGATGTTTTAATTCTTTTTTCATTTTAGATGAATCACACAACTATTTTTGTTATTCAAAATAGTTCCTGGTCTTGGGCTTTGCCACAAAACCTGGCCGCTACCCTCTATCTTAAATTTTATTCCATGATCACGCAAAGTAGTCATTGCTTTGCGCATACTATAACCTCTTACATCGGGCATTTTAATTTTGCTATCATACAGAGATACATTGGATAGAAGTGGAGGATGAATTTTTAATGAAAGTTCACTGGACTTAATATCACTAAAAGTTATATTACTAGAACCAGGGTTCCTTATAGCCATTGCCTGTTCTTTTTTTAATTTTGAGGGAGGAACTATATTATCATCCAAATTAATTATCCTTTTCATTACTCGTTTAAATGCAATAGCCGCACCCTCAGATCCCCAGTGGTAAGGCTTATCTGGTTCATCTAACACGATTAGCCCAAGTAATTGAGGATTTTGATAAGGAAATATCCCGATAAAATTTGAAATGTATTTGTCATCAGAATATTTACCATTTAATACTTTTTTTGCCGTACCCGTTTTTCCCGCAACTTCCCAGCCAGCAATTTCTGCATTATGTCCAGTACCGTTTAATACAACAGATCGCAACATTTTATTTACTTGATTCATTACATCTTTATTAGCTACTCTTCGAATAATGCTTGGTTCCTCTGTATAGACTACATCTTTATTGTTTTTAATAATTTGTCGAACTATTCTTGGGGATACCATGAATCCTCCATTTGCTACAGCGCAGTAGGCAGTTGCCAATTGCATTGCAGTTACACCTACTTCATACCCCATAGAAATTTGTCCTTGAGATACTCTGCTCCAATTTTTGACTGGATGAAGTTTTCCCGAAAGTTCTCCAGATATGCTTATACGTGTTATAGTACCAAATCCTAAATTTCTTGCAGTTTCAAAAAGCGAGATTGAACCTACCTTTTCCATGACTTTAACAACCCCAATATTGCTGGAATTTTGAATTATTTGAGGCAGTGTAAGGAATCCAAATTTTTCATGATCTGTGATAGTTATATCATAATAAGGAAATTTCCCATTTTCACAATTGAATTCATCAGTAAGATTTACAGCATTTTTTGATAGAGCAGAAATAGCGGCAACTATCTTAAAGGTAGATCCAGGTTCAAATTGATCAGTAACCGCACGCACTCGATGATAATCCATTTCTGTATCAAAATATCGATTGTTATTGAAACCAGGCGTTGAAGCCATGGCTATGATTTCGCCAGTTTGCGGATTCATAATAATTCCAGTTGCTGCTTTGGCATTAGTCTCTTGCTGCCTTCGGTAAAGTTCTTCCTCAAGAACTGACTGATACTCCAAGTCAATTGTCAGTTGTATATTGTTGCCATTTATAGGTTCCTGATAAGGGTTACCACTTTTTTTCTGGAATTTACCTTTCCATCCTTTGGTCTTTATTACCCAACCTGGAGTCCCTGTTAAATATTCATTGAAATCCTTTTCAATTCCTGATATACCCATATCATCCACATTGGTATACCCAATAATCTGCGCTGCTATAGAATTATGGGGATAATACCTTCGGTAGTGTCTTTTAATATGTAGGCCATCAATTGAGATGTTCTCTAATGCTCCCAAAGTTTCCTTTTGTAGATTGCGTTCCAAATAAACAAAATTATCTTTTGACTTCAATTTGTTTAGGTATTTTTCAACTGGTTTTCCTGTATTTCTACTTAATATTTCTGCAAGATTTGATTTATCTTTAACAACTTGTGGATTTGCAGAAAGAGTATAGTGGATAATATTTCTAGTAAATGGTCGGTTATTTCGATCATAAATATTTCCCCGGCTGGCAATAAGAGTTTGTTTTTTTCGGGCTTGATTTAAAATTATCTTTTGATATTTCTCTCTATTTAATACTTGTATCTGAAATAATCTAGCACATAGTGTTGACCAAGATAAAATTATAAAACAGGTAAGTACAGTAATCCTTGTGCGAAATTTTAAATATGTTTTCGTCATAAGCTCTCTATCTGATTTTTATTGATAGAAATCAATAAAGTTTCTGGTTCTGTAAAAACCATATTTAATTCCGCTTTGGCTTTTTTTGCAATAATATCTGGTCGACTAAGTGATTCGATCTCGCTTTTAATTTCCTTTAGCTCATTGGATAGCTCTCGAGCAGTCGAATTTTGAATTTCAATTGCTAAAAGTATTTCATCGATTTCCGTGTAAACCCATAGATAAATAATTAGCGATATGATTACACCAACTGTTGATGTAAAAAAAATTATACTATGGATAATATCCTTTGATCTTTTTGATATTCTTTTCCTTCTCATCAAGAAATTTTTTCTGCCACACGAAGCTTGGCACTTTTTGATCTTCTGTTATTTAATATTTCTTTATCAGATGCAGTAATCGGTTTTTGTGTTAATATTTTTAAACGCCCATTTTGCTTTAAATTTTTAAACCTGTGTTTAACTATGCGATCTTCCAAAGAATGGAAACTAATTATTGCAATTCTTCCACCAATGGTTAAGTAATTAATAAAGTTATTTAAAAATGCATTTAAATATTCTAATTCATTATTTACTTTTATGCGTATTGCTTGAAATACTCTTGCCAGTGTCCTATTTCGATGGTTTGGAGGTGTAACCTTACGAATAACTTCTACAAGGTCATCCACAGAATTTAATGGTCGGTACTTAGCTATATTTTTTGCAATTGATCGAGAGCGGCGCTCTTCACCAAATTTGTAAATAATGTTTGCCAGTTTATCCGAAGAGATTGTATTTAATATATTAGCAGCTGTTTCTTTTTGTGATTGATCAAACCGCATATCCAGGGGAGAATCATTCTGATAGGAAAATCCCCTTTGATGAGAATCTAGTTGCATAGATGAATATCCAAGATCTAGTAGAAAACCGTTCACTTCCTGCAACCCAATTGGTTTAATGATAGAATTAATTTTGTGATATGAACTATGATGAAACGAGATTGAAATAGCCGAGGAAGAAAAACGCTGTTTGCAATGCGATAAAGCCTTTTCATCCCTGTCAACTCCGATATAAAGTCCTTGATTCGAAAGTTTCTTGGAAATCATTGATGCATGACCACCTGTTCCGATGGTACCATCGAAGTATACTCCTTTGGGAGATATTTTCAGTAATGACAATACTTCGGTTCCCAATACTGGGATGTGAAGTAATTTTTCCCGCAAATAGGGTTCTTTCATCAGATAATAATTTGGTCTGCGAGGTCATCATATGCTTTTGGTTCAATTTCCAGATTTTGTTGATCTACTACTTTTAATTTATCAGGGTTCCAAATCTCTAGTTTGTTTATCATACCAATTATAAGTATATCCTTATTTAGGTCGGCATATTCTATAAGAGCGGATGTTAATGTAATTCGACCTTGTTTATCGTACGAGGAAGGAGACGCATATCTTGCGGTGTCTCTAATAAATGTTCGATGGATATTTTTCAAAGAAGACAAATTCCGCAAATTATTTTCAATTTCTTTCCATTGTTCTAATGGATATACCCAAATACAAGGATCTATACCTCTTGTGATAACGAAGGTATTTTGACTATCTAGAGATAAAGATTGTCTGAATTTTGCAGGGATATTTACTCTTCCTTTTGAATCAAGAGAGTAAGCATATTCTCCAATAAATGTGTTATCTGTCAATGTCATGTTATGAAAGGGGTATTTACCCACAACTACCCACAATCTTACATATTTACTAAAAAAATGTCAATAT
The DNA here is from genome assembly GCA_002718285.1 of Fidelibacterota bacterium. Next base: position 38,252 of record PBAR01000005.1, on the reverse strand, counting down.
TTAATCCGTATTAAATAAATATTACACAGCATTTCCCTTATAAATTAGACTGAGGGGAATAGTGGGTGATTATTTTAAATATTTATATTTATTGTAGTGGTTGATATTTTTGAATGACCAAACTGGGAGGATTTGTGGGCTTGATAGTTAGTCTTACTGGGTGTTGGTGGTCTTCTGTGTTAATTGCATATCCATTAATAAAAATTGAAAGTCCTTTTACATGGGTAAATAGTATTTGTGATTTTTTATTAAATTTTTCCAGTGTTTTTTCTACTCCAGACAAAAGCTTGTGACTTAAAGGTTTTGCACCGCCAACCTTAAAAGAAAAAGCTGTATCTTTTCTTGGAATTAGCTTAATAGTAAACGGAGAATTAGTGGGTAGTAGTTCTTCGCTAAACTGATCCTGTAAATATCCTGACGTGAGTTCTTCATTTGAAATGATATTTGTTTCATTTTTTAATATCGTGCCATTTTCACTTATTGCAGCAGAACTTTCCTGGTTAAAAATTTTCTGTGATATAATGATAATAAAAATAAAAATAATTAATAATATACCAGCTTTTATAAAGTCATCGCGAATTTTTTGATTTGGATATCCTGGCATCAACCTTTCTAAACCAAGTCCAGAAAATTCATGGTCTTCAATTTGATCTTCCTTTCTATTGGTTAGCGGAGTTATTTGTGATGAGGATGTGCCTAAAAATGAATCTAATTGTTCAAGAGCACGGTTTGAATTGCCTCCAATTTCGTCTGCATATGCTTTTAAGAATAATCTTAAATAAGGTATTGGAAGAATATCAAAATCTCCTGCTTCAACTGCACGTAGATATCGTATATTTATTTTAGTTCGATCGTGTATTTGCTCAAGGGAAATTCCTTTTGATTTTCGAAGTTCCTTTAGTTCTATATAAAACGTAGCCATTCTATCTCTTGGAATGTCTGAAATTACATGTCTTAGCCATTCTCACAAAATAGTGATTTTTATTCATCTAAATTGTTGGGAGCTTTACGCATCAATTTTTTTTGACTCCTTAATTTTTTCTTTTTAAGACGATTCTCTATCGCTTTTAAAGGAATTTTTGTTTTTTTACGCGATTTACTAATCTTTGCAGCAACTGTGAATAATTTTAGAAGCCTTTCGAAAGCAGCTTTTTTATTTCTTAATTGGGATCGATACTTTTTTGCTTTAACAATTAAAACTCCATCTGTGTTTATCTTTTTTCCTGCAACTTTATTTAATTCTTGAATAAACCATTTAGGATAACATTTGGAATTTATTTGGTATCTAAGTATAATTGCAGTTGATACTTTATTTACGTGCTGACCTCCTGGGCCGGAAGAGCGCACTGCTTCGTATCGGATTTTTTCATTGTCTATACTGATATCGGAACTAACCCGAATCAAATTAATCCCAGATCTGATTTTATTTGGCGATATAATTTATGAAATGCCGCTATAGGCAAACCCATTACATTAAAATAACAGCCTTCAATTTTTTTGACATGTATGGAGAACCAATCCTGTATACCATAGCTTCCAGCTTTATCGAAAGGAGAATAATTATTGATATAGTAATGTATATCAGAATCGCTAATTTTGTTTATAAATACTTTAGTTGTTTCATTTATTGTACGGTCAATACCGTGTTTTTTAAAGGAAAAATGTACACCTGTTAACACTTTATGAGTGCGATTGGAAAGACATCTTAGCATACGGATACTATCTCTTTTATTTTTTGGTTTTCCTAGAATTTCTTTATCTATTACTACTATAGTATCAGCGGCAACAACCAATGAAAGAGGATAAGATTGAGCTACATGAATTGCTTTTTTCTTGGCCCAATATTCAGCAAACGATTCTGGTGAAAGTTTCAAAGAAGAATTTTCACTTATTTTGCTTGGACACACTTGAAATTCTATGCCAATTTGTTCTAATAGTTTCTTTCTACGAGGTGAACTCGACGCTAATATTAACGGTAATCTCATTTTATAATTTTTATTTGAATTTTGTACATCTTCCAATAAATATTTCTGTATTCTTTGCTCCTATTGCCTTTAAACGATACAAATAAACACCATTAGATAAATGGCCTCCAAAAGCGTCGTTTCCATCCCAATCAATATAGTGATAACCAGTCTGCATTGAAATTGATTCAAAAGATTTAATTTTTCTTCCTCCAATAGAATATATATCCAATTTTACTTCGGCATCAGATGTGATTTCAAAAGCAAATTGAGTGCTATTATAAAAAGGATTGGGGAAATTATATGCATTATATATTTTTAATTCTGTTTCAAATAATCTAGATAAAAAGATTTCCTGAGTATTAGGATTATTTGCATTATCCCAGGCTTTAATTTGAATGTGTATGTTTTTAACATCATCTAAGGAGTTTATTTTTATAGTCCCAGTGGTAATGCTATTATGATCATAATAAAATTTATTAGTAATATTCTCCGATATTTCATTTTTCAAATTTATTACCTTGATTTCATGTCCTGTTTCATTAGTTACATTGATTCCAATCGGATCGGATAATCGGGCAACCAGTGTTTCTTCTATTGAAAAGTGATCTCCAGAACGTAGTACCAATCCTGAAGATGTCTCAAAAGTAATGATTGGTCCATTTTTATCAGTTGTAGCTTGCCCCCCAGAAAGGGGTATCCCTTCTAAAACGCCAGTAATATCCTGATAATCATCATATAGGTAAATCATTAATCGCGCTGGGTCACTTGAGTAGGATATATCTTGAGGGATGCGTAATTGTCCAGCAAATTCAGAACCTTCAAAGGTGAATTGACCACGAAAAAGAGTTGCACCAGGTAATGTATAGGATAAACTTTCTTGTTCAGAATTTATAATATAATTTCTTTTAATATTTCGTTTTGCATCTAAAACTGAAATAAAACCATAGCCTGATCCATCAATAAATTCCTGCTGACCAGAAAAATTTGCTGTATTTAAGGTTCGTAATGTGTCTGGTATAATATTAATCAGATTTGTTGATTTAGTAGGCATAGGTAATAACATAGCTGGATCTCCAAACAAATGGAAATATTCGCTCTCGTTAGTACCGTCTTTTATACTTTGCAGAATTATTCCAACAGGGGCGGTAGATATAGTTTGATTAGGAAACATATTTTGGAATAAATCCTTGGTGTAACGTTCATTACCAGTCACAGTGATAGCCCTTGTGGTAGAAATAACCATACCTGCAGCATTAAGCGGTTGCCTAATTAATTCTTCTGCGAAAGATTCAGTTAGAGGGTCGTCAAAATGCCCAAATGAACAAGTGCCAACTATCCATAATGGAAGTTTTAATCCAGTATTCATATTATTGATATCAGAACGATCTAAATATAGCAGTTTTTCTTGAGCGAGTTGGTATGGAGATCCATGCCCAATGTAAGAAACAATACTGGTACCAGTATTTAATCTATTAAATAGTGCTTCTGTTGCAGCAGGTTTTATAACACCATAGGCCGATGCATCACTGACTTCAGGAAATTCCATCATATATAGTTTATCAATATAAAGGAAACTAGGAATCATTTCTGACAATTCCTCTGAATTCAGTGTATGTGATTTTCCTGTTGCAATTGAACCGTGGTTTGGCTCAGGTCTGGCAGCATCATCAGCAATAAGTGTTACAGTTTGACGCCAAGTTCCAAATTCAGGATTTGTTTCCATTGCAATAATTTTTTCAATAAAATTTTTAACTTCAATTTCATTTTTAGCTGGGAACCTTCCATGGGCAATTTCTGGTAGATTTCCATAAATAGTCATAAGGCGATCATCAGAGGCATAGGATCTTGTACCCTGGACTTGTATAGTGGGTACAATAATTGATGAATTTCCAGTGATATTTCGGTAATCATAACCTCCATCCCCTAGAAGTAATGCAGCAAAAGGAGGAGGAGATTGCCAGTACTCTTGCGTCCATTGAATAAAGGTACGAATAGCAATTGGATCTGAGTTTCCAGCAGAAAATTCGTTATAAATATTTTCTATACTTGCATAAATAGCAGGGGATCTTAATTCCAGAAGTGGCTTTACTGAAATTTCATATTCTTCAGGACCAATTATAATATAATCTGCTTTATTTATTGTATTTCGCAGTTTCCCAAGTTGGAAAGATGATTCAAGCATTAAATCAGTAGTTTCTGGCAAATCTCCTATTTTAAAAAATACGAATCTATCAATTGTATTTTCACTTCCAGCATATTCAGCATATCCATTTTGAGATATTAAAATGTTTTTTGGGGAACCAGGATTGGAAATATTCCAAAGAATATCTTCTTCTGTACTATTTCCAGAGAAAACAAATCTTACATTTTGGTTTTGCACAGGAGATATAAATCCGAAATTTGTAGAAAAGTTTAGTTCTCTACCATATTGTATTTTAAAATAATCAATATAGGGTGCTGAGTTCTGATCATTAGAAGAATTAACAAAATGAAAGTAGTTGGAACCATTAATAGGTGTAATATCTGCAGATGGATCAGAAATATTACGCTTCCCAGAACCAGACCATATCATTGTGTTACCAATTTGATTACCATTTTTATTCATATGATGAATTGATACGGAGTGATTAGCTATGGATGTTTTTGTTAGAGAATGCCCTTTAAGTGCAGCATTAAGATTGATATCTACATCGGTTCTAGGAAAATCCAGAGCAACTTTCAAAGCTTGTGAACCGCCAGGTAAAATTGAATTTCCTAGCCAAAGTGTACCAGACGCATCTAGATTGATTAAATCTGATTCAATATGAAGAAAAGCATTGCCATAATCTATTGATATATCTATTACATTTGGTGGTTCATCAGTTAATATTCGTTTACCACGAAGATTTTGGTCATCTGGGATAAAAAGCCAAGCTTTATTTTCATTAAAGTAAATGTTCTGCTTCCAGATTAGTTCTGAATCTTGAATATCATATCCAGAAGGTCCACGACCATAGAAAATAATTTTATCATTGTTATCAAGTAATCCATCACTTTCACCAATGATTTGAATAGATACCTCAACTAAATTATCTGGAATATCCAAATCGGTTTGTCTGGTTCTGCTCCTACCTAATTCAGAACTCATAAATAGCATAAAAGACCTTGGGTCAAGTTCACTTAGATTAGATATAATATTCGAAACTTGTGTTCCTTTGATATAAGCCACTCTGTCTTCAAATAGTTGAAACGATATCCACCGTCCAGGTGGGTAATTATTTATTGCTCTTTTGGTGTTTTTATTATGTTTATTTATCCAGTGTTTAGATGTTTTCCAGTTAATTATGCGATTTTCTAGGAGAATTTTTTCTGTTTTGTTTGGATGGCGGTATTGGTTATTAGATCTATCAAAATTAAGTTTAATCAGGATGGATTTAAAATATGTTCCAGTATCATCAAATGGATAGATCGTTAAGATCGCTGTTTCAAGATTTTGGATTTGTTGTTGATTATTCCATGAAAATTGTTTATTAAAATTTCCAAATTTTATATCAAAAGGAATTGTGGTTTTTTGCATATATTGGATATTTGTTATTGGTATATTTTCATTAGGTAATCCAACCATTATTCGGGTTGGAAAAAGATCAGAATCTGTTAGAGCATCTATATTTAGTTGAATTAAAAGTTCGTCCTTTGTGTCCATAATAATTTGTTTAGTTACCTTAGCAAAAAGTAGAGTTGAAAAAACTAATGCAATTAATATGGTCTTATTCATTACTAAAAAATTACGTTCTATGATATTGAACTCCATTGGAAAGTATATCTTGATCTAGGTAAATTGAACAATATCTTTCATAACAAAAAGATATATTTTTTGTTCCCTAAACCTATATAATTAATTAAAGTAATAAAATCTATGTTTGACTTAGGAATGATTAAAAATGTATATGCTGATATGGCTAAAAGGATTGATATTGCTAGGGATTGTGCAAAATCGCCTTTAACCCTTGCAGAAAAGATCCTTTATACACATTTACATCATAAATTTACTGATCAGATATATAAAAGAGGGGTATCTTATGTGGAATTTTCTCCAGACAGGGTTGCTATGCAAGATGCTACTGCTCAAATGGCTTTATTACAGTTTATGATGGCTGGAAAAGCAGAGGTTGCAGTCCCATCAAGTGTACATTGTGATCATCTTATACAGGCTAGGAAAGATGCTAGTAGTGATCTTTCTAGAGCAAAAGATGAGAATAGCGAAGTATATGAATTTCTTGAATCGGTATCAAATAAGTATGGCATCGGTTTTTGGAAACCTGGGGCTGGTATAATTCATCAGGTAGTGCTTGAAAATTATGCATTTCCTGGCGGTCTGATGATTGGTACTGATAGCCATACTGTCAACGCTGGTGGTCTGGGTATGCTAGCTATAGGTGTAGGCGGTGCAGATGCAGTAGATGTAATGGCTGGAATGCCTTGGGAATTAATGTTTCCAAAACTTATAGGTGTTAAACTTGATGGGAGATTGAATGGTTGGACTTCTTCTAAGGATATTATTTTAAAATTAGCTGGAATTCTTACCGCAAAAGGTGGAACGGGTGCAATCATAGAATATTTTGGCCTTGGAGCGGAACATCTTTCTTGCACTGGAAAAGGGACGATTTGTAATATGGGAGCAGAAATTGGTGCTACCTCATCGATTTTTCCCTATGATGGAAATATGTCTAATTATTTGCATGCAACTGGAAGAAGTGCAGTGGCAGATTTAGCTGATAATATGGTCAAATATCTTCGTGCTGATGATGAAATTTATAATAATCCAGAAAAATATTATGATGATATTATAGAAATTAATCTAAGTGAATTGGAACCACACTTAAATGGTCCATTTACTCCAGATATAGCTACGCCAATTAATGAAATGAAAATTTCTGCAGAGAAAAATTGTTGGCCAAAAGATGTAGAGGTCGGTTTGATAGGCTCCTGTACCAACTCATCTTATGAAGATATCTCTAGATCTGCTTCTATTGCTAGGCAGGCGGTTGAAAAAGGACTTACTACCAAGGCTAAATTTACTATTACACCTGGATCTGAGCAGGTGCGTTATACAATTGAGAGGGATGGATTTATTAATATTTTTGAAAAACTAGGTGCCAATGTTTACGCTAATGCATGCGGACCATGCATTGGACAATGGGACCGTACTGGTTCTAAGAGCGAACGAAAAAATACAATTGTTCACTCTTTTAACCGTAATTTTTCTAAAAGAGCGGATGGAAATCCAAACACTCATGCTTTTGTTGGTTCACCGGAATTGGTAACTGCTTTAGCTATTGCTGGAGATTTAACCTTTGATCCAAGATCTGATTATTTGGTGAATAAACATGGTGAAAAAATATATTTAGAGCCGCCCAATGGGGTTGAATTACCTGTAGATGGATTTGCTGTTCAAGATCTGGGATATAAAAAACCTTCATTAAATAGTCATAAAATTAAAATTAGAATAAATCCAAAATCAGATAGACTTCAATTATTAGTTCCTTTTGATCCATGGGATGGTAAAAACATTCAAGGAATAAAACTACTTATTAAAGCAAAGGGGAAATGTACTACTGATCATATTTCAATGGCAGGACCTTGGCTTCGATTTCGAGGACATTTAGATAATATATCAGAAAATATGCTTACTGGAGCGGTAAATTATTTTAATAATCAAACAAATTATGTTAAAAATCAATCGACAGGAGAATATGGTCCAGTACCAGAGGTGCAAAGATCCTATAAAAAATTTCAGATTCCTACTATTGTGGTTGGCGATGAAAATTATGGAGAAGGGTCATCCAGAGAACATGCGGCTATGGAGCCTAGACATTTAGGTGTCAAGGTAATCTTGGTACGCTCATTTGCCCGAATTCATGAGACGAATTTAAAAAAACAAGGGATGCTGGCATTAACTTTTCTAAATAAATCAGATTATAATATAATTGAGGAAGATGATACTTTTTCTCTGATTGATCTTAATAATTTCTCGCCTGGTAATCCACTTACAATTAATATTATGCATATAGATGGATCATCTGAAACTATTAAGTGTAAACATACTTATAATAAAGCTCAGATTGAATGGTTTAGAGCAGGATCTGCTATTAATCTTATTCGTTCTCAGCAATAACTCCTATTACTCTAATTAGAAATGAAGGTTTTAGTTTCTGATCCAATAACAAAAGCAGGACTATCTATACTTAAAAAAGCCAAGCTTGATGTGGTTTATTTGCCAGAAGCAAATTTGGAAGAAAAAACTCAGGCTGCTAGAAAAGTTCAAGCTTGGGTTGTGCGAAGTGGTACAAAAATTTCTGCTGAAGCAATTAAGCTAGCTAAAGAATTAGTGGTCATTGGTAGAGCTGGCGTGGGGATTGATAATATTAATATTAATGCTGCTACACGCAACGGGGTTGTAGTAATGAATACTCCCGATGTGAATACTATTTCTGCAGCAGAACATACTATTGCATTGATCTTGGCCATATCCCGCAATATTCATATTGGTCACATTGGTTTGGAAAAAGGTCATTGGGAAAGACACAAATTGGTGGGTACAGAATTAAAAAATAAAACCTTGGGTATAGTAGGATTGGGTAAGATAGGACAGCAAGTTATGGAGCGTTGCCTATCTTTCGGAATGGAAATAATAGGGTACGATCCTTATTTAGACCAAGGGCAATTTAATGAAGATGAAGTGAAAATTGTAGACTTGGATAAATTAACGGGGATTGCTGATTATATTACAATCCATGTTCCTGCAACTAATACAACAAAAGATCTTTTTAATTATGATCGCCTCTCAAAAATGAAACGAAATTCCAGGATTATTAATGTTTCGAGAGGAGGCATAGTTAATGAAAAAGATCTTGCTAAAATCCTTATCGAAAATAAAATTTCAGGGGCTGCAATTGATGTATTTGAATCAGAACCAATTGATAATACTCATCCCCTTGTGGGTTTGCCCAACGTTCTTTTGACTCCGCATCTAGGTGCATCTACTCAGGAAGCAAAGGAAGGAGTAAGTAGGGCAATCTGTTCTCAGATTCGCGACTATCTAATCAATGAAAAAGTTGTAAGTGCTGTAAATCTTCGTGCTTCTGATTTTTCAATATTAAAGGAAATAAAACCCTATGTTGAATTATCTGAAATATTAGGTCAATTACATGCTCAGATTAACCATGTTCCTATTTATGATGTAAATATACAATGCTCTGGTATCTTAGAAGAAACTAGACCATTATTATTATCATTTCTGAAGGGTTTACTTGAAAAGCGTGTTCCAGATCGTATAAACTATATTAATGCCGAAACAATTGCAAAAGATCTCGGTATTAACATTGCTATAAAGTACACGAATAATGATACTAATTATACAAATTTGATATCTACTAGTGTAATTGCTAAAGGAAAAAAGCAATATTTAGACGGAAGTATATTTGATAAAGACCGTCCAAGACTTGTAAAGGTAAATAATTATGAAATGGAGGTTAAACTGCATGGAACAATGCTTTTCATAGAGAATAAGGATATGCCTGGTGTCATTGGTCATGTAGGCTCATTTCTGGGTTCAGAAAATATTAATATTGCAGCTTATTTACTTAGTCGCTCGGGTGGAAACGGCATGGCATTTGCAGTAGTAAGGGTTGATAATGAACTATCTGAGCAACAATTAAATGCTTTAAGTAGAATAGATCATATTAGATCAATTAAACAAATTCGTGTTTCGTGATTAACAAAACGCTTATTTTCTGTTGATTTATCGTAACTTTATAGTAATAAAAAGTTCAATACGATTATATTATAAATAAAAAAAATATGTCAAAGCTTTGGGAAGATTTAAAAGATAACATGAAAGATTGGGGAAGTTCTGCTGTTGAGAAAGCTGAAGAAATGAGCAGAGTAGCTATGTCTAAGACGGAAGAATTAACCCGTATTTCAAAAATTAAATTTGAAATAATGCAATTACAAAGGGATATAGATCATTGCTATGAAGATTTAGGTCGTTTAGCTTACTCACATACAAAAAATGATCATATGGCAACTTTTTCTGGCCATTCAGAATTTTTTGAAATTGTAAGTAAAATAGATAAGCTTTCTGAATCTATTACGAAAAAAGATGATGAAATAGAAGCTGTGAAAAAAGAATATGGTCTAGATGATTTGGAGTTAAATAATAAAGATAATATATCTCCATTAGAAGATACTGAATCAGATTCTGAAAATTATTTTTAATTTAATGATTTAATGTATTATTTACATAATTACATAATTCCTTTGGCATAAAACCAATTTTAGTGTAAAATCTGGATCTGTAAGGGAATTAGCGGACATGAAAAAACCTCTACAAACCAACAATTATATATTGCACCGTGAGTCGGCCAGTGGAGTGCGCCAGTGGCACTTCTCTTTCTCACAAATTTTGTCGTTATCTATTGTTACTGTTGTTGTATTATTGGGATTTTTATTTATAACAGGTGATTTTTTGAGTAGGTATCTTTATGAAAAACGTTTGGATGAATTCAAATCAAATTATAATAATGTTACTGCTAACTTAGAAATACTTCGCCTGCGTTTAGATGATATAAATGCACAAATTAAAGATATTGAAGAGAAGGATATCGCGATACGCACATACGCTGGAATGCCTGAAATTGATAAAGATATCCGTAAGCTAGGTATAGGGGGTTATAGTTTAGAAAATAAGTTGTTAACTGATAATCTTGCTCCTGTTGTAATGAAAGAATTAAATGTATTGGAAATGGATCTAGGAAAATTATCGAGGGATGTTAATCTGGAGTTAGCAAGTTATAGCTCTATTTATGAAAAAGTTAAATCAAATATAGATCGCATTAAGCATATCCCGTCAATCCGTCCTGTAGATGGGGGCTATTTAAATTCTAGCTATGGGTACAGGAAAGATCCTATTGATGGAGTTCGACGTTTGCACCAAGGACAAGATATAACAATACCAACAGGTAATCCTGTATATGCACCAGCTGATGGTGAAGTAAAACGAGCTTATTATGTAGGTGGATTTGGTAACCATATTAAGTTAAATCATAAACATGGGTATTCGACTATTTTTGCCCATTTATCCAAGATTTATGTTAAACATGGTCAAAAAGTAAAACGCGGAGATGTAATTGGACTGACAGGGAACACTGGCCGTTCAACTGCGCCACATTTACATTATGAGATTCATTTCTATGGTACACCACAGAATCCTTTAGATTATTTTTTCTCCGACGCATCTAAATAATATTTTATTATTTATATTATTTTTTGTAATAGATATATCTTTTTGATATGTTAATCGCTAGATATTGTACAATAGATTCAATATATGTAATGTTAAAAAGAATATTTAGTAAATGTTCAATACTCTGAAAGGTTCTGCCAAACGGGTCTTGGTTACTGGAGGTGGAGGTTTCCTCGGGTCTCATCTTTGTGAAAGACTTTTAAATGAAGGTCATGATGTAATTTGTGTAGATAATTTTTATTCTTCTACAAAACAAAATATTTTGCATTTATTAAAACGTCCTAATTTCGAAATAATTAGACATGATATCACATTTCCCCTTTATCTGGAAGTAGATGAAATCTATAACTTAGCCTGCCCTGCATCTCCAATTAACTATCAACATGATCCTGTTCAAACTATAAAGACTTGTGTGAATGGCACAATAAATATGCTTGGATTAGCCAAACGATTGAAATGTAAGATTTTTCAAGCTTCTACTTCTGAAATTTATGGAGATCCATCTATTCATCCACAAGAAGAAGGTTATTGGGGTAATGTAAACCCTATAGGAGTCCGCTCTTGCTATGATGAGGGAAAGCGATGTGCGGAAACATTATTTTTTGATTATTGGAGACAATATGATTTGGAAATAAAGGTGGCACGAATATTTAATACATACGGTCCGCAGATGCTTATTGATGATGGTAGAGTTGTAAGTAATTTTATTGTTCAAGCATTAAGCGGTGAAAATATTACAATAAATGGGGATGGTCTTCAGAGCCGTTCATTCTGTTACGTTAGTGATATGATTGATGCTTTTCTGCTGTTCATGAATACTAATCCAAGCATTAGAGGTCCTTTTAATCTGGGAAATCCAAACGAATTCACAATTAAAGAACTTGCTCAAAAAGTTATCGAAATAACTAATTCATCATCTGGAATCAAATATTTACCATTGCCTGCTGATGATCCTCAAAAACGGAAGCCTGATATTTCCCAAGCTAAAGAACATCTTAAATGGAAACCAAAAATCGAACTTAATACTGGATTAAAACATACTATCAAATTTTTTGATCAAGTTTTAAACAAATCTAATATTAATCTGTAGTGTGAGAATTCAATTGTATGGAGAATAAATCTTATTTTATAGATACCTATGGTTGTCAAATGAATTTAGCAGATTCTGAATTGGTAAAAACTCTATTAATGGATGCTGGCTACCAACCTGCTTCAAAACTGGAAAGTGCAGATGCAATTTTTGTTAATACTTGTGCTATAAGAGATCATGCGGAACAAAAGGTTCATTCTCAATTGGGACGTTATAGTAAGATTAAAGAAAGTAGGAGAAATATTATTATTGGAGTCTTAGGTTGCATGGCTCAAAGTTTAAAGCATGATCTGTTAGAAAAAAAACCATATGTTGATATTGTTCTTGGACCCGACTCTTATCGAAAACTTCCAGACCTTTTAAATCGTGTTCATATAGATCAATCCAGCGTAGTAGATACAACGTTATCTCGCTACGAAGTATATGACAACCTTTATCCTAGCCGTCAGGAAGGAATCAATGCTTGGATTTCTATAATGCGAGGTTGTGATAAATTCTGCACATTTTGTGTTGTACCCTTTACAAGAGGTCGGGAGAGAAGTCGAAATTCAGAAAGTATAATTAAAGAGGCTAAGAAAGCAGTAATAGATGGGTTTGTTGAAGTTACATTGCTTGGACAAAATGTTAATTCTTATGAGTATAATGGTTATAAATTTCATCAGCTTTTAGAAAAGGTTGCTCAAGTTCCTAGTTTAAAACGTATAAGGTATACATCTCCTCATCCTAAAGATATAACAAATGATTTATTGGATGTAATGGCTTCAAATGATAATATTTGCAAAAATATTCATCTTCCACTGCAGGCTGGTAATGATAAAATTTTAAATAGGATGAACCGTACGTATACTAGAAAATATTTTCTAAATTTGGTTGATAATATTCGTCAAACTATTCCAGGAGTTGGTATTTCTACTGATATTATTGTAGGCTTTCCTGGAGAAACAGATATAGAATTCCAGGATACAATTAGGGTAATGGAGAATGTGAAATTTGATTCTGCATTTATGTTTAAATATTCTTCTAGAAGAGGAACTAAAGCATCTGAATATGAAGATCATATCAACGATACTGAAAAACAGGAACGTTTAGAAAAAGTAATTGAATTACAAAAAATGCATTCTTTGGAACGAAATAATGCTCTTATAGGAAAGCATGAAATAGTTTTAGTAGAAAAAAATTCCAAAAAATCTACGAATAAATGGGCTGGAAGAACTGACACAAATAAATGGGTTATTTTTGATAAAGAAGATGCGCAAATTAAGGATATGGTTAAAGTGGAAATTACAGATAGTACAGGCGTTAGCTTGAGGGGAGCTTTGGTTAAAGAGTAAAAAGGTTGCTTTGAATGAGACTAATTAAAATTTTTGGTTCGATTATTTTAGTACTTGGTCTGGTCTATTTTCTTGCAGAAAATGACTCTCGGGTAGATGGAGATTTGATTTTTGCTGAATATAGAGATGATCCGAAAACGGATAAAGATGAGCGAGCTTCAGTATCAATGATCATGCTAGGTGCGTTGACTGTTGGAATATTTATTGGATACCTATCAGCTGTATTTTCTGTTCTCTCAGCTAAAGCAGATATCCGTAACCTTCAATCGAAAAATCGTCGCTTAACAGAGGAATTAAATGATTTGCGTAATGTAGCAATTGATGAGGGGATCTACGATACTGAGGGCGGAGATTATTAAAATTGAATTTTCATATTTTGCCAGTTATATTGGTTCTTATTTTATTGATATTGAGCATTATATATTTATTTTATAAACCACAAAAAAAACCAAGAACTGATAATATTTATACTGAAGCTTTAAATGCCATGGTCAATGCAGATAAGGTTAAGGCTATTAATCTGTTACGAGATGTAGTAAAGCAGGACTCTGATCACATCAATGCGTATATTCAACTTGGTAATATTTTTCGAGAAGATAATCCAGAACAGGCCGCAAAAATTCACCAATCTCTTACAGTTAGACCAAATCTCAGTGATGAAAGTCAGATTGATATTCACCGAGCTCTTGCTAAGGATTATAAAAAGCTTAGACATTTGGATCTCGCAAAGAGAGAGGGAGAACAAATCCTTAGAATTAATAAAAAAAATGAATGGGCATTAAAATTTCTACTAAGTCTTGCAGAACAGACTGAAGACTGGGATAGAGCATCTCAACTGGTAAAACAATTAGAAAAACAAACTAGTAGCAAGGAGGGATATGAATTAGCACGATTTGATGTTTATAAAGGGCTTCAGTGTATGAAAGATGAAAAGCATAATGAAGCATTGTCATATTTTGATAAAGCAGTAAAAAGAGCACCTGAATTTGGATTACCATACAAATACAAAGGGAATATATTTGAGAAGTCTCGTGATCTTGTTAAAGCTGTAGATAATTGGGAAATTTATGCTTTAAAAGAACCGAAAGAAGCTTTCACAGTTTTTTCGAGGATCGAGGAAGCACTCTTTGACCTTGGTCGCTATAGCGAAGTAGAAAATTTCTATAGGAGGGTTTTGGATAATGATCCAAAAAATTTTGAAGCAATAATCCACTTAGCTAATGTACTTGAGGAAAAAGGAGAGAGTCAAATTGCACTCAATATGATCGAAGAAATGATAAGTCCTAAAAATCCAGATGTTCGAGGGGCGCTAATGAGATTAAAACTTTCTCTGTCAACTTCCACTCCTATAGAATTAGCTCATCAAATAGATGCTATATTGGAAATACTTTCTAATAAAGAAAATGTTTAGATTATTCATCGCTTTAATGCCGATCGCTATTCTTCCTCAAAATATAGATATGTATATTTCATTACTTCATGAAGGAAATATTTCTGGTGTAAGAGAGCAATTGCCTGAATTAGTTTCTAAATTTCCTAATGATCCTGATGTAATGTATCTTAAGGCTTTATTAACGATGGATGGTATGGAAGCGCTTGAACAATATAGTACCCTTTTAGATAAATTCCCCGAATCTAAATATGCTCCCGATGCTGCAATTAAGATTGGAGAATATTTTTATGCCAGGGGACTTTATACACAAGCTAGTAGCTATTTAAGCCAAGTTTTAACACAGTTTCCTAATTATCCTAATGTGCAACGTGTTATTGATCTAATGGTTAGTAGCTTCCAAGCAACTGGTGAGGAAGATTCTGCCAAGTATTATATCTACATGTATAAAAGTATGTTTCCTGGATTAGATATATCTGAATATAATTATCAAGGTTCAAATAGAAGGGTAGAAGTTGCTTCATTAAATCAAAGATCTAATGAGAAAAAACATTATGTAGTACAAATTGGTGCATTTAGTAGTGAAACTAATGCTAGGCGTCTAAAACTACAGGTTTCTCAAATTGGTTACAGTGTAATTGTGACACCTGTTGAAACAAATGGTCGTAAGCTGCATGCAGTACGTGTTGTAGGTTATTCATCAAATAAAGCTGCAAATCAAGCTGGAAATAATATTAAGAAAAAATTAGGTATTAGTTATAGAGTATTGTATAGACCCAAGGATTCTTAATAGTAAACAAATTTGGATAAAAAGCATTATCTTATGGGAATGATTGAGTTGCTGGTGCTCTCCGCAGCCTTCAAAGCTGTTGTCCCCATTAATTTGGGGAGCTGGGTTCGATTCCCAGGCGTTCCCGCCATTAAAAGTTTTATCGAATAATTATGAGAAAAAAGAAAATATTGATTACAGGAGCTGGTGGTTTTATAGGTGGTTATTTAGTTAATGATTTAGTACACAAGGGACATATAGTCATTGCTGCTGATATTAAGCCAATTGATCAATGGTTTCAGATTTCCAATGGTGCAATTAATCATTCTGAATGTGATATGCGCCTAAAAGAAAACTGTTATCGTCTAAGTCGCGATTCTGATCGCATCTACAATCTAGCTTGCAATATGGGTGGTATGGGATTTATTCAAAATAACCATGCTTTATGTATGGAAAGCGTTTTAATACAAACTCATATGCTAATGGCTGCAAGGGATAATGGTGTTAGAGAAATTTTATATAGTTCATCTGCATGTGTTTATCCAGTTGAAGCACAGTCTGAAGTCAAAGATTCTAAGGCACAAGGTCTTAAAGAAGAATATGCTTATCCAGCAAACCCAGAGGATGGATATGGATGGGAGAAATTATTTAGTGAAATTATTACTCAATATTTTGATAAGGATTTCGGTATAGATCATAGAATATGCCGGTTTCATAATGTTTATGGTCCTCATGGTAGTTGGAAAGGAGGGCGTGAAAAAGCCCCAGCAGCATTATGCAGAAAAATCATAGAAGCTAAAAGAAGTGGAAACCATGTTATTGAAGTTTGGGGTGATGGAGAACAGACACGTTCGTTTTTATATATTGATGATTGTATAACTGGGATGGAAAAAATATGGTCAAGTGGATATAAGAATCCATTAAATCTGGGAAGTTGCGAGATGGTAAGTGTTAATAATTTAATTGAGATTATTTCTGAAATTGCTGGAATTAAAGTGGAAAAACGATATGACTTGAGCAAACCCCAAGGGGTTCGCGGTCGAAATAGTGATAATACCTTGATAAAGAAAATTACAGGATGGGAGCCAAGTATATCTTTAAAAGAAGGATTAGAAAAAACCTATGCTTGGATAAAAACCGAAATAGAGAATAATTAGAATAAAACTCTCAGCGACTGGTTAGAGCAAAAGATGTTAGTAAAGCAAAACCCATAGTGCTAAAAGCTCCTTTTTCTTTTGCTAAATCATCTGATTTTGTACCTGGACCTGGAATAATATGTGTATTATTAAAAAGACGAATCCCAACAGGTTTACCATCAAACCAGTAATCTAAATTACCCCCAAATACAATACCAATACCTGTATAAGGTACATTCCATCCTATATGATAACTGGGACCAAAATAAGCATCCATTTTTATATTTTGAGGTAAAAAATTTAATAGTGATGATATTCCTAAATTAACATAGGCTGCGGCCTGTATGGCTTTTATTGAATGAGATTCTTTATATTCACTCATAAAACCCATAGTCATTAAATGCCCACCAAATCCACTTAAAGGACCTAATTTAAAAGGGATAGTACCAGCTGCACCCATATTGGGTAAAGTTATTCCATCGCTATAATCTTTTGTAATCCAGCTAAGAGATGTAGACTGATAAACAGGATAGCCTCCAAAAAATGCTATTGAACCATAAGTATTGCTTTTAACTAATGGTAACCTAGTATTAAGGGTTTGTCTTTTCTGTGATCCTGTAATAGAAGTTTCCATACCACTATAAGGTTGAGGCATAGCATAAATGTATTTTGAGTCATTAGTTTGATCTTCAGATAATCTCTCTTCTTTTCTATAATCCCCATAGCTTTTAGAATAATAATCATTAAGACCGCTTTCAAAAAAGTATTGATCACTTTTCCAAGGATCTTTAAAACTATAATCATCAAGAATGATAAACTTATCATTTTTATATCCTTGTACAGCACGACTATTTTCTACTATAATAAAGCCATTATCTAAAATAAGGGTAGCAACATATTCTGTAAGAATTTCTTCGGGTAGAGGTAGTCCAGTAGGTATAATATAGACATATAAAGGATCAACGCTGACAATTTCACCATCAAAGGAAGTACCGTCATAGAAAATAACGGTGCCGTTTACTCCAAAGAGAAACGAATAAAATATGATCTGTAGATAGATTTTCCGCATCTTGTATTGTTCAGATTATATTGCAAGTTAAGCTAAACTAGTTAAAAGTCAAAGAAAACTAAAGTTTTAGGTTTTTTTTGATCTAGACTGCAATTTATGATTATCTATTTAATGATTTCTATCAATAATTCTATATTTCTATAAAATAGTTTAATTAAGTGATTTAAGAAAATTCCGTTCAATTTTTACGGAAATAGAGTGTTGGATGGCATCAATTCGAATAATTATCCAATCTTGATTATCAATCCGAATCACTTCGCCTTCAAGTCCTTTTAATGGACCATCACATACTTGAACCATATCTCCCCTTAGAAAATAATCTGTTGATTGTGGTCTATAGCCGCCTTCGATCATTAGTTTGATATTTTTAATATGTTTATCTTGTACAATAGCAGGATTATTTCCAAATTTTATAATCTTAACTACACCAATTGTTTTAAGTACTGGAAGAGTATTATTTAATGCGATTCTGGTAAACACATAGGAACGGAAAAGAGGAAATTCAACCCATTTTTTACGGTCACTCCATTTGCGCCGTTCCTTAAGAATCGGCAAATAAGTTTCTATACCTTTATTTATAAGTTCATTTAATACCGTTTTTTCATGCCTAGGTTTTGTATAGATAGCAATCCATTTTTTTTTATTTTTACTTAATTGTTGCACAATTTTTTTTTCTTTTTAAGACAACTGAAATTTAATTGTATAATATTATTATATATAGAATATAAAATAATTTAGATTGATAATAATACCTTTCTAGGTTTATAATTTATAAAGATTAAGTTGATAAATAATTTAATAATCAGTATGAAATCAGGACATCGAATTCAAAATTTTATTTTAGATAATATCGCAGTTCATCAACGTGATATTATTAAAGCTGCTATAACCAAATTTGGCGTTTCTCGTCAAGCTGTATTAAGGCATATGAACACGTTGATTAGAGAAAAGCGAGTAGTCGCTCATGGAAAAACAAAAGATAGGTATTATGAGTTAGAACCCTTATTGAATTACACTAAACTAATGGAAATTTCTAAAGAATTTAAAGTAGATAAATTTTTACATGCTGAGATTATTCCTAGTTTAATTAACCTTCCACGGAATATTATTGAAATATGTGAATATACGCTCACTGCCTTACTACATAATGTTATTGATCATGCTTGTGCAACTCATCTTTCTATAAAACTATTTTGCAGCAGGGATGAAACCCATATTGTTATTACTGATAACGGTGTTGGAATTTTTCAAAATATTAGAGATGGGCTTGGCTTAGAAGGTGAAAAAATTTCAGCGATTGAATTAGCAAAAGGCCCCAAAATTAATGAAACAGGGCACCATGCTGGTGATGATTTACGTGCCATTATAATGCTTTTTGATTGTATTACCATTGATTCATCCGAAATATCTCTTCGATATGAAAGATCGTTAGACCAATGGTCGATGCAAGAATCCAAACAAGCAAAAGGAACAAAAATTCATTTAGAAATTTCAACGAAGAGTAGTATTACATGTAATGAAATTTTTAATAAGTTATTTACAGAAGAAAAATCATCTGTTCGTATACCAGTAAACCTAGCTCGCACTAATGGGGAATTACTTAGTTCTAGATATCAAGCGCATAAGCTCGTACATAATATAGAGTTATCTAAAGAAATAGAATTTGATTTTTCAGGAATTGATATTATTGGGCCAGCTTTTGCCCATGAACTTGTGTGGATTACAAAAGAAAAAAATAATTCTATTGATATTGATTGGATCAATGCTGGTGATACGGTGGATTTAATGATGTCTCGAGCTATAAAACGCTTTCAGAAATTGAAGTCGTAGATAACAGGCTGGCTTTTGCCAGGTAATATAGTAAGTAATGAGCTATTCCTATTGGGATTAACGAGGCGGAGCCACGCCCAAGAAAAATTTACACTCAATATTATATTACCTAATTGAATTATAGAGTTAGTGATAATTATATTTGTATTTTATGCAAAAGTATTAAATGAGATAGAAATATTTATGAAATTAGGTTTTCTATTTTTTTACTTGCTTTTTTTTATAACTAATAAAAAACTGTTTAATTAATAATAATTTGATTGATTTACACAATCATGTTTTACCAGGCATCGATGATGGCTCTAAATCTTTAGAGATTTCTCTTAATATGCTTAGGTGTGCAGCAGATCAAGGTATTACAGATGTTGTTAATACAGTACATCTTCAGCATCCAAAGGTTGATGATAAAATAACATATCAATTAGTTTCAGAAGCTACCATTAGGTTACAGGAAGAGTTAGATAATCGGGATATCCCAATTATTTTACATATTGGATCAGAGGTATTTTTTTTGCCAAACCTTACAGATATTAAGTCAAATCAACTATCTACCATAGGTGATGGTAAATATATGCTGATTGAATTTCAATTCCATTATATTCCAGAAGTACATAGACAAGTATTATTTGATTTGAAAATAGGTGGAGTAACTCCTATTATTGCCCATCCCGAACGCTATAAAGCTGTGCAAGAAGATACCAAATTAGTTTATTATTGGTTGAACGCAGGTTGCCTTATTCAAATAGATGCAGGAAGTTTATTAGGCCTTTTTGGTAAATCTGCAAAACAAGCAGCGGAAGAGATTATTAAAAATAATTATTGCCATATATTAGGTTCTGATGCTCATGATGATAGAAAAAGAAATTTTTGTTTAAAAGATGCATATAATATAGCCCAGAATTTGATAGGAGATGATGCTAGATTGATGGTGTTTGATAATCCAAGGGCAGTGCTTGCTGGAAAGCCAATAAAGGTTGATTTTGAAATTATGCGAGAAAAGATACCAAGTTTATGGGAAAAATACTTTAAACGATATATAAAACGTTTTTTTTAATGAAAAATAAAATTAAAGTAATCGTGTTTTTATTTAATATATTGTTTTCACAAGATAGCAATATTTCTGAACTTAAATCGCAATATGAAGATTACCAAGTATCTAGTGAACGTTACCTTACTAATGCGAATGGTAGTATAATGATGAATGTTAATATATGGGGTCATGTAAAATCTCCTGGCAGTCATATTGTTTATGATGGGATTGATTTTGCTTCATTACTTTCTGTCGTTGGAGGCCCAATGGATGGGGCCAAACTGAAAGATGTCCGACTCTATAGGGAAATTCCTGATAAAGATGGTACAATAGTTTACAATATAGATTTGAGTGAATTTATCAAAACTGGCAATCGTTCAGAATTTATTAAAATAAAGCCAAATGATACTATTATCGTTCCCTATAAATTATCTAGCTATTTATTAAAACAAATAAATTTTGTTAATACAATATTTAACATCATTAATATTTATCTGCAACTTGAATATATTGTTTCCAATCGATGAATAAAGATTATCATATAAATGAGTAATAATAACATTTATAATAATCCAGTTGTTGAATTGACTCTACAGGATTACTTAATAATCTTTCGTATTCATCTAAAAAAAATAATTATAATTACACTTATTGGTATGGTGTATGGTATATACCATACTTATACGGTTCCACCTAAATATCAATCTACTGCTACCGTGATGATTAGAGAAAAACCTGGAGCAAATATGATGAATTTTGGAGGTAATTCTTCTAAGAATCGTATGGTTAATGAGATACAACTGATTAAATCTAGAGCACTTGCTAAATCAGTAGTTAAAGAATTATGGAATTCCAGTCGCAGAAATAATCTTCATGTATTTGGTACACGCAAATTTTATCCTCGTGGACAAAGGCCTCGGGTCATAATTAAGGAATTATTTACACTTGGACTATATGATCCAGATTCAGATATGCCTATTCAATACAACCAACCTTACAGTGAATCTATTGGGGATCAATTTGCAGGAAATATATTATCTGGATTAAATGTAAATAATAGAAGGAATACAGATATCTTAGAAATTACAATTACAAGTGTTAATGCGGATGAGTCAAGTCGTATTGCTAATTCTATCGCTAGTAATTATGTTCGTTTAAGTAAAATCTGGAATAGTGAACAGGCAATGCAATCTGTTGAGTTTCTAGAGTCTCTGGTTTCAATGCAGGAAGAGAAATTAAATACATCAGAATTAGAAATAAAAAATTTCAAAATAAATAACAAAATGTATTCTTTTTCGGGGAGTAATACATCTGTTACAGATCAACTAGCAGTTTTAGACAGTGAATTATTAAATATTTTATCAGAAATTAATATTCGCAAAGAAAAAATTAGTCTTCTCAATTCAAAACTTTCCGAGAAAGAAAAAAATTTGGCCGATCAATTAGTAAATAATATTAATACTCAGCTTATTTCTTTGCGTGTGGAAATAGGTGATTTAGATTCGAAGCTAATGCAAAACACAGCTCTTTATGGCGAGAATCATGCAGCTGTAAAAGAATTAAAAGCTAAGATAGGGGGTCTTAAAGACCGATTAAATCTCAAGGTAGCTGATTTAATTGCTAAAGGTGTTACTGTTCAAGACCCCTTGGTGGCGAGGCAAGAGATTATTACAGAATTACTAAAATTGGATTCTGACATTTTGGGTCTGGAGATTAAAATGGCTGAAACAAAAAGAATTCAAAAACTATTCATAAATAAGTTAGATGATTTACCTCAAAAACAATTGGAATTAGCTCTATTACAAAGAGGGAGTGATATTTTAAATCAGCATTATTCACACATAAGACAAAAATTGGAAGAAGCGAGATTAAATGTTGCCATAGAAGTTGGCAATGCTCAGTTTGTGGATTCAGCATTAAAACCTAATAAGCCATCAAGCCCCAATCATCGAAAAAATATTATTATTGGATTTTCAATTGGACTTGGAATATCTGTAATACTATCACTTTTGATAGAATTCTTAGATAACACGCTTAAAACAGTAGACGATATAGAAAGACATGATCTGACGGTATTAGGAATTATTCCGTCAATTGGAGGTGAATCTTCCAAAAATTCAAAGGGATGGTCCTTTTTTGGAAAATCAATTTTATCTAGTAAAGGTAATAGTCATGGACTAAGGCGGAGATTAATTACTAAAGAAGACCCTAAATCTCCTGTTTCTGAATCATACCGCAGCCTTAGAACAAGCATGCTTTATTCAACAACCAATAAAAAAATTAAATCAATCCTTATTTCTAGTGCAGGACCAGGTGAAGGAAAAACCACTACGGTTGCCAATCTGGCTATCACATATGCCAATCTTGGGAAAAGAACAATTTTAGTTGATACTGATCTTAGAAGGCCTGTTGTTCATAAAGTTTTTGAATTGGANAGNGAGCCAGGAATTACGACTTACCTATCTGGTCANACCAATAATTATAAAAATTTAATTAAAGANAGCCAAATACCGAATCTAANTATTATTACTGCAGGGATAATACCTCCAAACCCTTCAGAGCTTTTNGGCTCAGAACGCATGNCAAAATTGGTAAAGNATTTAGAAAATGATTGGGATATGGTTTTGTTTGATAGTCCACCNCTAGTGGCAGTNACAGATGCAAACATGATCTCTCANGAGATTGATCAAATTTTACTNGTNGTAAAAGTTGGGCAGACGGATAAAAAAGCATTCCACCACACNGTTTCNAATCTAAGGAATATNAAGTCTCCNCTTGGAGGTATAATTATGAATGCNGTAACTCATAAATCTAGTTATGGGTCATANTACTATTACTATTATTATCAATATTATCANTATTATGGTAGNGATAAAGAATCTTAATACATTACNNTAANATTATTTTATATTCAATTTNNNATNCGATATNCATCTANTTTTGACTTTTAATNAATTATTTNANNCTTTTTTTAACATTGAATANNAATATTAACGATTTTGATCTTTNAGTGNCAGNTNCAGATAGAAAAGGNCTAAAACGGCTAGCTCATAAGCTNCCTTATTGGAGACTTAATAAACGTCAGATAAGTGATTTAGAACTATTACTNAATGGNGGTTTTGCTCCATTAAAAGGATTNGTNGGNNNAGANGATTATAATTCTATTTTAAATAATATGAGGCTTGAAANTGGGGTNCTTTGGCCCATACCTATTACTTTAGATGTAACTGATCAATTTGTTAAATCTCTATCGAAAAATGATAAAATTACACTTAGAGATGAAGAAGGTTTCGCTTTAGCAATATTAACTATTTCAGATATTTGGCAACCAGATATTAAAAAAGAAGCTGAAATTATTTTTGGAACATTAGATCAATCACACCCTGGTGTTAATTATTTAATTAATTTTAGTCATAAAAATTATATTGGAGGAATTCTCCAAGGTATTTCATTGCCTCGATATTATGACTATAAAAATTATCGTCATACACCTGTAGAATTAAAATCTACTTTTGAAAAAAATGGATGGAAAAAAATTGTTGCTTTCCAAACTCGAAATCCTATGCATAAAGCACACGTAGAAATGACAAAGCGTAGCATGCTAGATTTAAATGCTAACCTATTGATTCATCCTGCCGTGGGAATGACTAAGCCTGGAGATATTGATCATTATACCAGAGTAAGATGTTACCAGCATGTCTTAAAAAAGTATCCAGATAACACTGCAATGATGAGTTTACTTCCTTTAGCTATGAGAATGGCAGGGCCAAGAGAAACACTTTGGCATGCAATCATCAGAAAAAATTATGGATGCAGCCATTTAATCGTAGGTCGTGATCATGCGGGTCCAGGAAATGATAAAAACAGTAACCCGTTTTATAAACCTTATGAAGCACAAGAACTTTTGCTGAAATATCAAAATGAGATTGGTATTGAAGTGGTACCGTTTAAATTTATGGTATTTGTTCCATCAAAAGATAGTTATGAGCCTATCGAAAAAATTGAAGAGTTAACTGATTATCAGACAATTTCAGGTACAGAGCTTCGAAAACTTCTTGATAAAGGGAAAGGAATACCCGATTGGTTCACCTACCAAGAAGTGATAAAAGAGCTAGAAGTATCCCGCCCGCCTCTCACTCAACGTGGATTTACTATCTTTTTTACAGGTTTGTCTGGTTCAGGAAAATCAACCTTGGCAAATGGTCTAATGGTTAAACTATTGGAAGAAGGAAGTCGACCTGTTACATTACTGGATGGGGATATTGTACGTACCCATCTTTCCAGCGAATTAGGGTTTTCAAAAAAGCATAGATCGCTCAATATTCAAAGAATTGGTTTTGTAGCAAGTGAAATAACAAAAAATGGTGGTATTGCAATATGTGCTCCTATTGCACCTTATAGGTTTGATCGTCGCTTTAATCGTGAATTAATTTCAAAATTTGGAGGTTTTTTGCAAATTTACGTTAATACATCTTTAGAAAAGTGTGAAGAAAGAGATGCAAAGGGTCTTTATGAGATGGCGAGGAAGGGAATTATCAAGAAGTTTACTGGTATTTCTGATCCATATGAAATTCCTGAAAATGCTGATATAATTGTTGATTCCGGTAGTAATTTACCTGAAGAATTGGTATCCCAAATCTATTTTCAAATTCAGGAGCTTGGTTATATAAGATACTAATATTATACTGATTAATTTTAGACTATATATAACATTTATTATTTCATTGAATCATATTATTTTTACTAAGAATTGGTAAAAAAAATTAACATATTTATTAAAAGGTTTAATCAGATTAATGAACATCCTTTAGTTGATAATCCTTATATTGGAATTTTAAAATATTTATATATTAATATTCTAATGAGGATAAATAAAAACCCTATATTGGTTGAGTGGCTTAATGGATTAAGATATAATTTAGTATTGGGGGATGCTGGAATTATTGGAAATTATTATTTCAATTTAAATGATTATGAAGAATCAATATTTCTATTAAACTATTTGTCTCAAGATGATACATTCGTTGATATAGGTTCTAATTTAGGGCATTATACGCTTCTTTCAAGCGGATTGATTGGTTCCAAAACTATTTCTATTGAACCAGCATCTAAGGCTTTCTTACGATTGAAAAAGAATATTAAAATCAACAATTTAAATAATGTAAAGTTGTTGAACATTGGTTTGTCAAATAATAATGTTAAAATAAAATTTTCTAATAATTTGGGTACGATGAATAGAGTATTAAAAAACGATAAAAATAATAATTTTGAATTAATTCCAACATCAACTTTAGATAAAATATTAAGGGATGAAAAAAATGTTTCAATGTTGAAAATTGATGTTGAAGGTTANGAAAAGTATGTTNTAGAAGGTGCTATTAATACACTTNGGAGANAAAACCTTAATGTAATTATTATTGAGTTAAATNGNTCAAATAAATATTATGGATATAATGAAAAAGATATTTTAAAAATGTTAAGCAAATTTGATTTTAAACCATATAGATTTATCCCAGAGTCCAAGCAGTTAAAAAAACTGAAAAAGAAAAATTATAATTCCTTTAATTCCATCTTTATTAAAAATATTAATGATGTTCAATCTAGATTGAATCGAAAAACAATAATTATCAATGATAATAACGTTTTAATAAAAGATTTTATACTAGAGTACTATACAAAATCAATCAGTTACACTATTTATTTTAAATGATAGTGTATTTTCGCTTAAGTCCATTATTAGAATTTCAATCCATATATAATGCCTAATTACAATCAAAAGATAATGATAACAGGANCCGCAGGTTTTATTGGTTTTCATTTATCTAAGTCACTTCTTGATGATGGAGTAAAAGTCTATGGTATAGATAATCTAAACAATTATTATGATATTAACCTCAAACAAGCCCGTCTAGATCAACTATTAGCCTATAAAAATTTTACTTTTTCTAAATCTGACATTACCGACTTTTTATCTTTAGATAAAGCATTTCGGTATTTTAATCCAAATAAAGTTGTTAATCTGGCTGCTCAGGCTGGTGTACGCTATAGTCTAGAGAATCCAAATGCATATATTCAGGCTAATATAGTGGGATTTATGAATATTTTAGAGTGTTGTCGCAACCATAAATTAGATGGGTTGATTTATGCTTCGAGTTCCTCTGTATATGGTGGAAACAAAAAATTACCGTTTTCAGAAAATGATCGAGTAGATCTGCCCATTTCAATCTACGCAGCCACTAAGAAATCAAATGAATTAATGGCACATACATATAGCTATTTATATGGACTCAAAACTACAGGTTTACGTTTNTTTACAGTTTATGGGCCATGGNGNAGACCTGATATGGCAATGTATATATTTGCTAGTAAAATTTCTNCTGGTGANCCAATCACAGTATTTAATCATGGAAATATGNAACGTGATTTTACTTATNTAGATGATATAATTCATGGTNTTAGANCTGCTATAGAAAAAAATTATTCTTGNAAAGTATTTAANCTTGGNAATAACCGTGCTGAAAGTCTAATGGAAATGATCAGTATTATTGAGAAAAATATTGGTAAGAAAGCAAAAATAAATTTTGAGGGAATGCAAATGGGGGATGTGAAAAGAACATTTGCAGATATTAATTATTCTAGTAGANTGTTANACTATAAACCTAAAACAACTATTTCTGANGGCATTCCAANGTTTATTAANTGGTTTAAAAAATACAATAAATGATTAATAAACGTATTTGNGTCATTGGTGCTGGTAATTGGGGTAAAAACCATGTNCAGACATTNNATGNACTTGGTGCTTTAGCTGGNNTTGTTGAAACAGACCAGGGAAATAAGTCTAAAATTGAGCTTAATTATCCAGATATTAAAATTTTCAATNATATAACTAATGCAATTGANTATGGTTTTGATGGTTTTACTNTAGCNACNCCAGCCGAAACNCATTTTGAANTAGGNTACCAATTAATTGAAGCAGGCTTCCCAGTATTNATTGAAAAACCATTAACTCTTAATTCTAAAGATGCTNAAANCCTGATTAAAGAAGCGAAAAAGCGAAATATTACACTTATGGTAGGACATCTTTTGCTATTNCATCCTGCAATTCAGAAGATAAAAGCTCTTNTAAANTCTTGCCGTATTGGCAANCTTCAGTATATNTANAGTAATAGGCTAAACCTAGGAACAATTCGTACAGAAGAAAATGTATTCTGGAGTTTTGCACCTCATGATATTTCTATATTTCAATACTTAATTGAATCTGACCCAATTGATATTTCATCGAGAGGAGCAGCTTATGTTCAAAGTAATTTATATGATACTACTATGACTACACTCACCTATAAAGAAAATATTCATGGCCATATATATGTCAGTTGGTTA
The DNA here is from genome assembly GCA_002718285.1 of Fidelibacterota bacterium. Next base: position 9,977 of record PBAR01000005.1, on the reverse strand, counting down.
CATCCATTTAAAGAACATCGTTTAGTTGTAGTGGGAGATAATGGTATGATTCGCTTTGAAGATTCTGCCGAAAATAAACCACTGATGATTTATGACAAAGGTGTAAATTGGGAACGGGGTAAACCAGTAAAGCGTGATGGCCCTACAGAAATGATTGATTATAGTCCTGGTTTACCTCTAACGATGGAAATGGAATATTTTCTAGAACATTTATCAAAGCCTCCATCAATCGCTGATGGTAATAATGGCCTTTCTGTTGTTAAAATATTAGAACAGGCTACAAATTCTATGGAAAAAAGGATGTAGTACTATTATTAAAAATAAATACTATATTCATGAATCAAGCTATTTAGATGATGGTTGTTCAATAGGATCGGGAACAAAAATTTGGCATTTTTGTCATATTCAATCTGGATCAATAATAGGAAAGAATTGTTCACTTGGACAGAATGTTAATATTGCCAATAATGTAATAATTGGTAATTATGTAAAAATTCAGAATAATGTTTCAATTTATGAGGGTGTCGAATTGGAAGACTATGTTTTTTGTGGGCCATCTATGGTGTTTACAAACATTAAGATTCCTCGTTCGGAATTTCCTCAGCGAGGTTCTAAATATTATAGTAAAACATTAGTCAAAAAATCTGCATCAATAGGGGCAAATGCAACTATTGTTTGTGGTGTTACTATTGGGAAATATGCTTTGATTGGTTCTGGATCTGTTGTTACAAAAGATATACCAGACCACGCACTTGTTTTGGGTATTCCTGGGAAAATAGTTGGTTGGATAGATAAAAAAGGTCACAGATTAGAATTTGATCATAATAATTTAAGTCTTTGTGGAAAATTCCGATTAAAAAATAATGGGCTAGAATTATTGTAAGCAGGTATAAATAAATAGATAAGAATAATAAAAACTGGGATTTAGTTATTACGTCCCACAGAGGTTGGTTTAATCTTGATATAACAAGTATTTGGCAATATCGTGACTTGATCAGATTATTTATCAGACGCGATATTGTTTCACAGTATAAACAAACCATTCTAGGACCATTATATTTTGCTTTGACGCCTATTATAGGTACCTTGATTAATATGATTATATTCGGTCATATTGCAAAGTTATCTACTGATGGAATTCCACAATTTCTTTTTTATATGTCTGGTAATTTATTTTGGGTGTATTTTGCAACTTGTCTAGGTGCTGGAAAATCAGTATTCCAATCGAATATTAGTTTATTCTCCCAAGTATATTTTCCACGTCTAAGCGTACCTATTTCACAAAATTTAAGTGCTTTACTCAAGTTATCTATTCAGTTTGTTCTGTTTATATGCTTCTATTATTATTTTTTAACCAATGGTGCTGAAATGAATCCATCTTGGATGATTATTTTAATTCCGTTATTATTACTACAATGTAGTTTATTGGGTTTAGGATCAGGAATTCTTATGTCATCTTTTACGACTAGATATCGTGATCTGAATTTTATCTACAGTTTTATCTCATCTCTATGGATGTATATTACTCCTATTGTATATCCTCTATCTGTGATTCCAAAAAAATGGCATTATTTAATTAGTTTTAATCCATTAGTAGGGATTGTTGAATCTGCGCGACAAATTATTTTTGGTGAAAGTTCGATAGAAATTATTTTCATTGTTAACGGATTGATTTCAACTACAGTTATACTTCTATTAGGGTTAGTTGTTTTTAACCGTGTTGAAAAAACATTTTTGGATACAATATAATTATAAGAAATAGAAAAAATTATAATTGATGTTAACTAATAAATTATTAGCTGTAAAAATTGAAAATTTGTATAAAGAATATCGCTTAGGTGTTATTGGTTATGGATCCTTGCAAGAAGATTTGCAAAGTTGGTGGGCTAGAATTAAAGGTGTTCCAGATCCAAATTCTGTAATTGACTATAACTTTAAAGAAAAAAATAATCATAAAGGTTCAAATAGAATTCTTGCTTTAAATAATATTGATTTAGCAGTATATCAGGGAGAGAGACTGGGAATTATTGGGAAAAATGGTGCTGGGAAAACTACCTTATTAAAAATTCTTTCATCTATTGCTTCACCAACTAAAGGAATTATTAGAATTAGGGGTCGTATAGCTAGTCTTATCGCTGTAGGAACGGGATTTCATGGTGAATTGACAGGAAGAGAAAATATTTATCTTAATGGTGCAATTTTGGGATTAAAAAAAATCGAAATTGATCAACGTTTTGATGCGATTGTAGAATTTTCAGGAATTAAGAAATTTATTGATACACCTGTAAAAAGATATTCATCAGGTATGAGCGTCAGACTAGGTTTTTCCGTAGCTGCACATTTGGATCCAGATGTTTTGATTGTAGATGAGGTATTGGCTGTTGGAGATATTGAATTCCAAAGTAAAGCCATTGGGGCAATGAAGGATACGAGCGAAAGTAAAGACCGCACAGTAATATTTGTTAGCCATAATATGGATACAATTAGAAGGATTTGTGATCGCTGTATTATTTTGGATGATGGGAAAATACGTTTTGATGGTAATACTGATGAAGCTATAACTGAGTATAAAAAAATTAACCATAGCTTTATTAGTGCTGATTATAGATCGAGTAGTTCTATGATTTTTTCTGATAAACCAGATTTATTATTCCAAATATTAAATATTAGCATTAAAGATAGTTCAAAAATTGATGAAATTAATTTTTCAATTTTTGAACCAATATTTATTAATCTTGAATATATCATTAGAGATAGTATCCCTAACTTAATGGTTAATATAGCAGTTTTCAATGATGATGGTTTGATTATTAGTTCAAATGTAAATGATAAACCCCATTCCACGAACTCTGGTATCAAAAAGGGTAAATACAAGGCATCTATAAAAATCCCTTCTTTATTATTAAAGCCTGGAGCATATGTACTGTTTTCAAGTATTGGTATTGCTGATATTGGTGGCCATTCGCCCAAACCAGGATTAAAGTTTAATATATATTCAAATAATTCTGGTCTTAATCTTACCACATTTGGTTCACGCGCAGGTAAAGTTCTTTTTCCAGCTAGATGGGAAATAGAGCATAAAGATTTGTAATATAATTATTGGAAATTAGATAGTCTTATTTTTTTCGAAACTCAATACAAAATGTTAATAATTGAATTAAATGATTAATTTCAAATATAACTTAGAGACTAATATCAGATTTGGCATAGGAGAAAGAAAATATTTAAATAATATTATATTAAAGGAAAAATTTAAGGCAGTATGCGTTGTAATTGATAAAGCATTGGTTGGATTACCAATGTTCATAGAATTGATGAATACCGTTAAGTGTGCTACTGCACTGATTGAATGTGATATTTCTGAGCCTACTTATGAAAATCTTGAAGAAAAAAGAAAATTTATAAAAAAAGAAAATTTTGATGCTTTTATAGGTATTGGAGGCGGGAGTGCAATGGATATGGCAAAAGGATTATCTGTGCTTTATACCAATAAAAAATCTGCAATTTTATATAGAGGGTTTGAAGAATTTAATAAACCAATAAAGCCAATTATTGCGATTCCAACCACAGCTGGTACTGGAAGTGAGATTACACCAAATGCATCTTTTGTAGATACTTTACAAAAAAAGAAAATGGGGATTAATGGAAATGCTATACGACCTATTCATGCCATTTTAGATCCTGAATTAACTATCTCTTGTCCAAAACAACCGACAATTTCTGCTGGAGTGGATAGTTTGGTACATGCAACAGAAGCTTACGTAGCAAAAAATTCTAATAAATTAGCCAAAATGTTTGCAAAGGAAGGGTTCAATATAGTTTTTGAAAACTTGCCATTACTGATAACTCAATTAAATAATATTGAGCTTAGGCAAAATGTTATGTATGGTTCTTTTTTATCTTCGATTGCTTTAATGCATAGCGGGACTGGGCCAGCTGCAGCGATGTCTTATCCGCTTGGTGTACATTTTGGAGTACCGCATGGTATTGGAGGAGGAATCTTTCTTCCATATGTAATTAAACATAACATTGATGCTGGCTTTTTTAATTATGCTGATATAATTAGAACAAAGAATTGCAAAGATATAAAATATAAAAGTGCTAAAATATTCTTGGAACAAATTAGGATAAAATGGAAGGAATTAGAGATTCCAAATAATCTAAAAAAATATGGTATGGGAAAAAAGCATATAGGTATGTTTAAAAAGGATGTAATGGAATTAAAATCTGCATTAAATCATAACCCAGTCCCTTTTGCTGAAAAAGAGATTTCTAATGTATTACGTGAATTAATTAATAATAACTAGATATAAATATGCCAGGTTTTGAAATAATTGGGAAAGATGAGTTAGATGAGATTAAACATCTTTTTGAAGAAAGTAGTATACTATTTCGGCATGGTTTCGAACAAATAAGAAACAACATTTACAAGGTTAGGGATTTTGAAGAATCTTTTGCAAAAAAAATGAAAGTTTCTTATGCGCTTGGTGTGACTTCTGGTACTGCTGCATTAAGGGTTGCACTCGCATCTATAGATATAAAGAGAGGTGACGAAGTTATTACTCAGTCATTTACTTTTGTAGCTACTGTTGAAGCAATTATTGAATCGAGGGCTATACCAGTTATTACTGAAATAGATGAGACTTTGAACATGGACCCTCTTGATTTAGAAAAAAAAATCACAGATAAAACCCGAGCAATAATTGCAGTCCATATGTTGGGAGTTCCATCTCAATTAAAGGAAATAAAAAAAATTGCTGAAAAATATGGTATCCCATTAATTGAAGATACTGCTTGGGGATGCGGTGGATTTTATGATGGTATCCCGCTTGGTACATATGGAGATATTGGATGTTATAGTTTCGATTTTGCAAAAACAATGACTACTGGCGAAGGTGGAATGCTGGTTTTTAATTCTAAGAAAATTTATGACAAAGCATGTGCATGGCATGATCATGGCCACGAAAATAATCCTAACCTACCAAGATGGAAGGACAGCCGATCAAGTAGTGGATTTAACTATAGGATGAATGAGGTCCAAGGGGCTATTGGGTTAGCTCAGTTAAGAAAACTAGATTATGTAGTATCTGAGCAAAGGAAAAATGCCCACATTATAGATGAAGTAATTTCAGATTTTTCGATTGAAATGAGAAAAATGCCAAAAAATTCTATTGAGACTTCTGATGCTTTGGTTTTTTTTGTAGATAGTAACAAGATTGCAATTGCATGCAGAAATAGTTTACTGAAAGTAGGTATAGGAACAAAAATATTACCTGAAGCAATTACCTGGCATTTTGCTGGAACATGGGATCATATACCAGAGCTTATGTTACGTAATGGATCAAATCTCTCAATGCAATTTTCAAAATCTGCAGATATATTAAGTAGATCTGTATCTATTCCGATAAACGTAAAAATGGATAAGGATTTTCCTGAATTAATTAGAAATTCTCTAAAAAAAGTTTTATGATATCACAAAATCCGCTAATATCTGTTATAGTACCAGTTTTTAATCAAGAAAGATATATTGGGCGATGCCTGAGGTCCTTGCTGAATCAAACAATACCAAATCATCAATATGAAATTATTGTCATAGATGATGCAAGTTCTGACCGTACATCATACGCTCTTGAATTATTTCACAATTCGATTTGCACAATTAGAAATCTAAACAATCTTGGTCTTCCAGCATCTCTAAATATTGGAATAAATGCATCAAATGCACCATTTATTGTTCGTGTTGATTCTGATGATTATGTAAATATTAATTTTCTCCATTCACTTTATATTTTTCTTGAAATGAATCCAGATTTTGATGCGGTAGCTTGTGATTATTGGTTATTTGAACACAATGAAAACTGGATAAAACGTTATAATTCTATTGAAAATCCAATAGGTTGTGGTATTATGTTTCGTAAACATCAGTTATATGAAATCGGTCTATATGATGAAAATTTTAGGATACATGAAGAACAAGATCTACGAATCCGATTTCAAAAGAAATACATTATAAAAAGAGTACCATTGCCGTTATATCGTTATCGGAGGCACCAAAATAATCTAACAAATGATAAAGATGCAGTTGAACTTCATTCTCGCAATCTGAATAAAAAACATAATATTTAATTCAAGTACATGGCTAAGTATTTAATTTGAAAAATATCAAACTTGGAAATAGGTTAATAACACCGAATGATAAACCATATATAATAGCCGAAATAGGTGTAAATCATGAAGGTTCTATAGATAAAGCAAAAATGTTAATTGATCAGGCAAAAGCTGGGGGAGCTGATGCTGCTAAATTTCAAAGTTATAAGGCAGAAACAATTGCTTCTAAAAACTCCCCTGCTTATTGGGACACTTCTAAAGAGTCAATAACAAGCCAATATGAATTATTCAAGAAATATGATGTGTTTAATTCAAGCGACTATATCGAGTTAGCAAAATATTGCAATAAAAGAGAAATTGATTTTGTTTCCACTCCATTTGATGATTTAGCAGTTGATTTTCTAGATCCTATAGTAACTTTTTTTAAAATTGCTTCTGCTGATTTAACCAATACACCATTTTTGCGAAAGATAGCAAAGAAAAACAAACCTATTATCCTTTCAACTGGTGCTTGTAATATAAAAGAAATAAATAATTCTGTACAGTTGCTGGAAAGACAGGGCTGTAGAGATATAGTTTTGGCTCATTGTATTTTAAATTATCCTACTAAAATTAATAATGCTCATTTGCGTATGATAATTGGATTAAAAAAATCATATCCAAATTACATAATTGGTTATTCTGATCATACACTTCCCGATTTGGAAATGACATCATTAACAACAGCATGGATTTTAGGTGCGTTAGTCATAGAAAAACATTTCACTGATGATAAGTCTCTTCCAGGGAATGATCATTATCACGCAATGGATCAAAAGGATTTGGAAAGATTTGTTAACAGAGTCAATAAAATTCATACATTGTTAGGGGAGAAAACGAATAAAACTTCAATAGAAACAGAAAATATTTCCAGATTAAATGCACGTAGGAGTATTGTATTAAAAAATGATTTAAAATCTGGTGATATATTAAGAGAAGAACATCTTACCTATAAGCGACCTGGTACTGGAATAAGTCCATTACATTGGGATAATATTATTGGTTCTAGAATATTAATAGATTTAAAGAAAGATCAGCTCATTAAATGGGAATATTTGGAAAATAAAGAAATCAAGTAACCAAACAGTAGCTATCGTGCAAGCAAGAATGGGCTCTTCTCGGTACCCAGGGAAAATGCTAAAAAAATTAGGTGATAGCTCTATACTAGAGTGGGTAATAAAGCGTTTAAATCGATCAGAATTCCTTGATAATATTGTACTAGCAACTACTATTTCACCTATTGATGATATATTAGAAAAAAAAGCAAAGGATCTAGATATAGATGTATTTAGGGGCAGTAATGAAGATGTCCTAAGGCGCTTTGTTGATGTTTCTAAATATTATAGTATTGAAAATGTTGTTAGAGTTTGCGGAGATAATCCATTCATTTGCCATCATGAAGTTGATCGTCTTATCAAATTTTTTTATAAAAATCCCTGTGATTACGCATGTAATCACGCCAATAAATTAAATAATGGATACGCCGATGGATTTGGTGCAGAAATTATACCTTTTAAAATTTTGTATAAAATTGATCAAATAGCAAAAGAAAAAAGGTATAGAGAGCATGTTACAACATACCTTCATGAAAACATTCAAAATTTTAAAATGAAAGGTGTACCTGTCCCCCAATATCTAGCTTACCCTGATTTATGTTTTGATATAAATACTATTGATGATAAAAGGAAATTAGAAAAATTAGTTGATATTGGAGTTACTATTAATAGTAATGCATCTAATATAATTAATATGTATTTATTGAATTTTTATGATCCTTAAGAAAAAAATTAATCATTATTTAGATATATTATTTCCTATTAATCGTTCTATTACTGGAGATGGAGTGCGAAATACATTAAAAATTCTGCAAGAGATTGTGCCTTTAACAATAAAGGAATACCCTTCTGGTCAAAAAGTATTTGATTGGATTATACCTGATGAATGGAATGTGAAGGATGCTTGGATAAAAAACGAAAATGGAAAAAAAATTGTTGATTATAAAGTAAGTAATATTCATTTGGTCAACTATAGTACTCCAGTAGATGCAAAAATTAGTTTCAAAGAATTAAAACATCATTTGTATTGCCACAATAAGATCCCTGATGCAATACCATATCGTACTACTTATTACAATAGGGATTGGGGTTTCTGTGTAACCAAATCTCAGTATAAAGAATTAGAAAACTCATCTGGATCATTAGAAGTATTTATTGACAGCAATTTTAATGAAAATGGTAGCTTGACTTTTGGTGAGATACTTATACCGGGAAAATCAAAAAATGAAATTTTAATATCCACTTATATTTGTCATCCTTCCCTTGCTAATGATAATCTCAGCGGATTGCTTATGACAGCATTTTTAGCCAATGAACTATTGATGAAATCAGAGCTTAAGCGGAGCTATCGAATCATTTGGATACCAGAGACTATTGGTGCCATTGCTTACTGTGCTTTTAATAAAAAAAATATGAAAAAAATAGACTCTGGTTTGGTTATAACTTGTGTCGGAGGTCCAGGTAAGTTTGGTTATAAGAAGAGTTTTGACAGAAATCATAGTGTTAATGCAGTTATTGAAACAGTATTTCAAGAAGAAGGTATTCAATTTAAATCTTATCCATTTGATATACATGGAAGTGATGAAAGACAATATTCTTCTCAAGGGTTCAGGATTAATGTAGCATCATTAACAAAAGATAAATATTACGAATATCCATTTTACCATTCATCTTTAGATAATCTTGATTATATAAAAGCAGAGTATATTGATCAAAGTCTCAGATTGCATTTAAAAGTTTTATATAAATTAGATAATGAACCTATATATAAAAACCGCTATCCAAATTGTGAGATTAATCTTTCTAAACATAAACTATACCCTACAATAGGCGGAAATCAACTCCCAGAAAAACAGAAAAACAAACTTGATTATATTCTTTGGTTGTTATGGAAATGTGATGGAAAAAAAGGTATATATGGACTATCAAAACAATTAGGGGTTTCACACTTCGAAATTTTAGAAATAGCAAAATTATTGGAGCGAAAAAAGATAATAATAAAAGTATTTTAGTTATTGAGTATTAATTATTACCTAGAACGTGTAGAGCCAAATGATGACTGGGATTCATTTTTATTGAAATCAAATAATAGTGTATTATTTTCATTAAGCAAATATTTGAAAGTGGTCAATGGGTCTCCTGGCTGTTATTTTGTATATAATAATAATGAATTGCGAGCAGCTATATCTGTATTAGAATCCCAAGATGGAAAATCAACAATTATAAATGATAGAATTATTTATAACGGTATAATTTTTGGGCCTGAACTTAAAGATAAAAATAAATCCCAGAAATTTTCTGACCGCTTTCGTATTATACAATTTATCTCTGATCAACTAACTTCAATTTATGATAGTATAGAAATATCGTTAGATCCATCTATCAATGATATTAGACCATTCCTTTGGGTTAATTATGGTACTCATCTTCCAAAATATGCAGTTAATGTACGCTATACTAGCTATGTTAAGATTGATGATTTCTTTTTATCAAAAAAAAACAATGATATTCAAACCTTTAAAAACGCATCTGCTGCCCGCAGACAGGAAATTCGATATGCTAAACGCAAGAATGTCAAAACAAAAGAAAACTTTGATCCGGAATTGTTTATTGAGTTTTATGAAATGACAATGGATCGTCAAAAAGCAAAAATAGAAAATCCAAATTTAAATCAAGGTAGAAAAGCTACACTGGATGAGATTAAGAAATTGATAATTGAATTATATAATAATAAGCTAGGAAATATGTACTCATCTTATACTGCAGATGGTGATT